>JAJZEB010000048.1 GCA_021805805.1 Pseudomonadota bacterium
TGGTCGGACGGCATGCCGTACAGCTCGAGTTCCCAGACCAGCAGCGCGGCTTCCTGCAGCGAGGTGGCGTCGTCGCCGGTGGGAACGACCACCACCGGCTTGCCCGGTTCGAGCTGCGAAGCCTGCATCACCTCCTGGAACTGCGCGGCGTCGGGCAGCAGGAAGTCGACCGGCTTGCCGTCGATCGGTCGCTTGACGCGCAGCGCCCAGAAGTTCGCCGACAGCGCTCCCGGGATATAGCCGCCGACCTGCTCGAGCACCTTGACGCCGCCGACCTTGGCGTATCTGGGCTCGTCGGTCAGGGTGCCGACGTCGTCGCGCACGTCGAGGATCTGCACCTCCGAGGCATGCGCGTGCAGCCAGCCGACGTCGACCAGCGGGCCGGGAAGCGCTGCTGCATGCACCAGTGTGCCGCAGCACAGCGCCGCGGCTGCGGCGCAACGACGTGAAAACTCCCCGAAAGCGGCCATGGCGACAAGTCTCCGATTCGTGATGTGAGGTCGGATTGTCGTCAAACGATGCGTCGCGTCCAACGCATTGTTTCGCTCGCTCCAAACTGAATTTCAGCTTGAAGCGTCGACGTGTCGAAGCGTCAGCTTTGCACCAGCCGCTTGGAGCGGGCGATCGACAGCAGGATGCCGCTGCCGAGCATCAGCGTGACCAGCGCGGTTCCGCCGTAGCTGACGAACGGAAGCGGCACGCCGACGACCGGAAGGATTCCCGACACCATGCCCATGTTGACGAAGGCATAGGTGAAGAAGATCATCGTGATCGACCCTGCCAGCAGCCGCGAGAACAGCGTCGGCGCGCCGGCCGCGATGTACAGGCCGCGCACGATCAGGAACAGGTAGCCGAGCAGCAGCGCGAGGTTGCCGGCCAGGCCCCATTCCTCGGCAAGCACCGCGAACACGAAATCGGTGTGCGACTCGGGAATGAAGTTCAGGTGCGCCTGGCTGCCGTGGAGATAGCCCTGGCCCCAGGTTCCTCCCGAGCCGATCGCGATGGTCGACTGGATGATGTTGAAGCCGGTGCCCAGCGGGTCGGACTGCGGGTTGAGCAGCATCAGGACTCGCTGGCGCTGGTAGTCGTGCATGAAATGCCAGAGCACCGGTGCCGACGCCGCAGCCCCCAGCGCGAGCAGCGCCAGTACCCGCCACGACAGCCCGGCGAAGAAAATGACGAAGAATCCGGTCGACAGCACCAGCATCGCGGTGCCGAGGTCGGGCTGCTTCATGATCAGCCCCACCGGAACCGCGAGCAGAACGGCGGCAACGCCGAAGTCGCGCAGGCCGATCATTCCCTCGCGCTTCTGGAAATACCAGGCCAGCATCAGCGGCATGGCGATTTTCATGATCTCCGACGGCTGGATCACGACCCCGACGTCGAGCCAGCGCCGCGCTCCCTTGTGCACGCTGCCGAACAGCGCGGTGGCAAGCAGCAGCGCCACGCCGAGCAGGTACAGCGGAGGCGCCACCTGCATCAGCCGCTGCGGCGGCACTTGCGCGACCGCGAACAGCACCAGGCAGGCCACCGCCAGGCTGCGCAGCTGGTCGCTGAAGCGGACCGACTGGCCTTGCAGCGCCGAGTACAGCACCACGCCGCCGATGGTCACCAGCAGCGCCAGCGCGAGCAGCAGCGGCAGGTCGAAGCCGACGAACAGCGGGCGCAGCCGCTGCCGCAGCGCCGGGCGGCCGATCACCGTGGGCATCGCGCCAGTCTCGTCACAGCGCCACTCCGTCGCCGGGGCGGGCGTTGTCGGGGCGGCCGCCGAAGCGGGTGAACATCGGCGCGCCGGAGCATTGCGGGCGCAAAGCGGCCACCGGCTGCGGCCACGGCGTGACCGTCGGCGCAGACGCCGCCGGCGCGCCGCCCGGGCTGGAGGCCGGTGCGCCGGCCGGTGCGGACGCTGGCGCCGGCGGCACCTGCGCGCCAGGCACGTTCGGCACGCCGTTGCGTCCGCTGGCGTAGCGGAACGACACCGGTGCCGGTGCGCGGCCCGAGATGCGCGTGATCGTCGCGTCGTCCGGGTACTGGCCGAGCAGGTGGTAGTCGAGCAGCCGGCGCGCGATCGGCGCCGCCGCTTCGGCGCCGAAGCCCGCGTGCTCGACGATCAGCGCCACGCACGCCACCGGATCCTCGGCAGGTGCGTAGCACACGTACAGCGCGTGGTCGCGCAGGCGCCTGGCCAGATCGGCGGCGTGGTAGGTCTGGTTCTGCGCCACCGTGAACACCTGCGCGGTACCGGTCTTGCCGGCGCTGGTGTACGGGGCGTCGTGGAACACCGCATACCCAGTGCCGTCGGTCTCGGCGTTGACCGCGACCATGCCGCCGTGGATCACCTGCCAGGCCGCGTCCGGCATCGGCACCTGCTCGACGGTCTCGATCGCGGTCGGCTCGAAGCGTCGGGTGCGCATGTCCTCGACCATGCGCACCACCCTGGGTTTGAGCCGACGGCCGCGGTTGGCCATGGTCGCCAGCGCGTTGGCGATCTGGATCGGCGTGAAGCTGTTGTAGCCCTGGCCGATCCCCAGGCTGATGGTTTCGCCGGGATACCAGCGCTGTTGCGCCGGCAGCCGGTAGGCGTGGCGCTTCCACGCCTTCGACGGCAGGATGCCGTGGGCCTCGTCGGGCAGGTCGATCCCGGTGCGCTGGCCGAAGCCGAAGCGCTGGGTCCAGTCGTGCATGCCGTCGACGCCCCAATCGTTGGCCACCATGTAGAAATAGGTGTCGCACGAAACCGCGATCGCCTTGTGCATGTCGACCAGGCCGTGGCCCCCCGGAACATCGTCGCGGAATCGGTGCTTGCCGAGCATGAAATAGCCCGGATCGTGCAATGTGTAGCTCGCGGTGCGTATGCCCAGGGTCAGCGCGCCGACGCCGAGGTAGGGCTTGTAGGTCGACCCCGGCGGGAAGGTGCCGCGCAGCGCCCGGTTCAGCAGCGGCTTGCGCGGATCGGTGTTCAGCGCGTCCCAGTCGGCCTGGTCGATTCCTTCGACGAACAGATTCGGGTCGGCCATCGGCATCGACGCGAACGCCAGCACTTCGCCGTTGCGCGGGTCCATCACCACGCAGGCGCCGGTGCGGTCTCCGTACAGGTCCTCGGCGAGCTTTTGCAGCCGCGCGTCGAGCGACAGCACCAGCGAGCTTCCCGGCACCGCCGGGAAGCTGCGCAGCCGACGCACCGGGCGGCCGGCAGCGTCGACCTCGACTTCGTCGAAGCCGGTCAGGCCGTGCAGTTGCCGCTCGTAGCTGAGCTCGACCCCGGTCTTGCCGACATGGTCGGTGCCCTGGTAGTTGCGCGCCTGGTCGCTGGCGGCGATGCGTGCCTGTTCGGCAGGTCCGATGCGGCCGATGTAACCGATCGCATGACTGCCCAGCTGGCCGAGCGGGTAGCGGCGGAACAGCCGCGCCCGCACCTGGACTCCGGGGAAGCGGAAGCGCTGGGCGACGAAGCGGGCGACCTCGGCATCGCTGAGCCGGTTGCGGATCGGTGTCGGCTCGAAGCTGCGGTTCTGCGTCAGCAGGCTGCGGAAGCGCCGTTCGGCAGCCGGCGGGATGTCGATGATCGCGCGCAGCGCGGCCAGGGTCGCGTCGACTCCGGCAGGCGCCTGGTTCGGCGTGATCTCCAGCGTGTACGCGGCGTAGTTCTCGGCCAGCACGATTCCGTTGCGGTCCAGGATCAGTCCGCGCGATGGGGGGACGGGCTGGATCGCGATGCGGTTGTCGCGCGCCTGCAGCGCGTATTTGCGGTGGCGCACGACCTGCAGCCAGACCCAGCGCGCCACCAGCAGCGCGAACGCCAGCAGCACGCCGAGCAGCGCCACCAGCAGCCTGCGGCGGAAGCGATGCAGTTCGCGTTCGACGTCCTTCAGCGCATCCATCGACGGGCCCCGGCAGTCTCAGAGCGGGCGATTCGCGTCGGCGTCCGGCGCGCGGCGTTGCGGCGCCAGCAGCAGCCAGCTCAGCAGCGGCCACGCCGCAGCCTGCAGCAGCGGCGCCGCGAACACGCTCCAGCCCGGGAAGTTCGCTCCCAGCGCGTTGCGCACGCCGAATTCGAGCAGCTGCGCGCAAGCGAACAGCGGCAGCACCTGCAGCGCTTGCGCACGCAGCGAGAACCACAGCAGTCGCCGATGCAGCGCCACGGCGAGGAAGGCGAGCAGCGCATACGCCAGCGCGTGCTCGCCAAGCAATGCTCCCTGCTGCACGTCGAGCAGCACGCCGAAGACGAAACCGGCGCCGATTCCGACGCGCCGCGGTTGATGCACGCTCCAGAACACCAGCACCATGGCCAGCACGTCGGGCAGCCAGGGCTGGCGCCCCAGCGGCATGAAGTCGACCAGCATCGCCAGCAGCAGGGTGCTCCAGATGAACCAGGGCCGAGCCGCCAGCAGCAGCACCTCGCCGCGCGCGCGGGGCTCGGCGGGGGCGTCGCCGGTGCGGCGGGGCGTCTGCGGCTGCGGCATCGCGCGCATCGGGCCTCAGCGCCGCGCGCGGCGGTGCCGCACCGGCGCTTGCGGTTGCGGCGCCAGCGCGTGCAGCGGGTGCAGCACCAGCACGTCGCGGCCGCCGTCGACCTTGGCCAGCGGGCGGCAGAACACTTGCGCGAAGGCGCTGTCGCGCGGGCGCAGAACCGCGGTCACCCGCGCCACCGCAAGGCCGTCGGGATAGATTCCGCCCAACCCGCTGGTGACCAGCAGGTCGCCGGCGCGAAGGTCGGTGTTGGCCGCCTGCCAGCGCAGCTCGAGCCCACCCGGGCTGCTGCCGGCGTCGCCGTCCAGAATGCCGCGCGAGCCGGTGCGCACGACCTGCACCGGAACCGACGAGTCGCGATCGGTGATCAGCGTCACCTGGGCACCGAACGGCTGCACCTCGGTGACCTGTCCGAGCAGGCCGTTGCGGTCCATCACCGGCGAGCCGGGTTGCACTCCGGCCAGCGCGCCCTTGTCGATGAACAGCTTGCGCGAGTACGGGTCGGCGGCATCGGCAGCGATCTGCGCCGCCAGCGAGCGCAGCGGCACGCTGCGCTTCAATTGCAGCAGCGCGCGCAGCGCATCGTTGTCCTGCTGCAATTGCGCGGCGCGCGAAGCCTGCAGCGAGAGCGCGACGATGCTTTTCCGTTGGGCGTCGATTTCGCGCTGCGCCTGCTGCAGCGACGCGAAATGCTCGCCGATGTCGGCCGCCAGCTGCACAGGCCACCGCGCCACGATCGTCGCCGGCTCGATTGCCAGCGCGATGCCGCGGCGCAGCGGCTGCGCCACGTGCCAGCGCACATCGAGCGCCATCAGCAACAGCGACAGCGCGGCGTAGAACACCAGCCTGGTGGCTGCGGACGGGCCCTGCCGGAAAAACGGCGGTGGGCTGCGGTCCAGGGTCTCGAAGGCCATCGGTCGGCCGGCGCGGCGCGTGGACGTCGCGCGGCGGTGCGGTTACTCGGAAGTGAAAATCGTGCCCAGCCGGTCCATGCGCTCGAGCGCCATGCCGCAGCCGCGCGCCACGCAGGTCAGCGGATCCTCGGCGACCAGCACCGGCAGCCCGGTCTCTTCGGCCAGCAGGCGGTCGAGGTCGCGCAGCAGCGCGCCGCCGCCGGTCAGCATCATGCCGCGCTCGGCGATGTCGGCGCCGAGCTCGGGCGGAGTCTGCTCCAGCGCATTCTTCACAGCCGAGACGATCTGGTTGATCGGATCGGTCAGCGCTTCGAGGATTTCGTTGCTCGAAATCGTGAAGCTGCGCGGAACGCCTTCGGACAGGTTGCGGCCCTTGACTTCCATTTCGCGCACCTCGGAGCCCGGGAACGCCGAGCCGATCTCCTTCTTGATCGCTTCGGCGGTCGGCTCGCCGATCAGCATGCCGTAGTTGCGCCGGATGTAGTTCAGGATCGCTTCGTCGAACTTGTCGCCGCCGACGCGAACGCTGCCCTTGTAGACCATGCCGCCGAGCGAGATCACGCCGACCTCGGTGGTGCCGCCGCCGATGTCGACGACCATCGAGCCGCTGGCTTCGCTGACCGGCAGTCCGGAGCCGATCGCCGCGGCCATCGGCTCCTCGATCAGGTAGACCTCGCTGGCGCCGGCACCGAGCGCCGATTCACGAATCGCGCGCCGCTCGACCTGCGTCGAGCCGCACGGCACGCAGATGATGATTCTGGGAGACGGTTTGAACAGCGTCGTCTCGTGCACCATCTTGATGAACTGCTTCAACATCTGCTCGGTGACGGTGAAGTCGGCGATGACGCCATCCTTCATCGGCCGGATCGCCTCGATGTTGCCGGGCACCCGGCCGAGCATCGCCTTGGCCTCGCGGCCGACGGCCTGGATCGTCTTCTTGCCGTTCGGGCCGCCTTCGTGGCGGATGGCAACGACCGACGGCTCGTCGAGCACGATTCCCTTGCCCCGGACGTAGATCAGGGTGTTGGCGGTCCCGAGATCGATGGCCAGATCGGTCGAGAAATACCGGCGAAAAATTCCAAACATGGCTTCGCGATTGAGCTGATTGTGTGAAAAACGCAACAAAATGGGCGGGAGGCCGCGCAATTTTTGCTTCGACCAATCCGCCCATGTTAGCCCAATGCGCCTCGTAGAATGGCACGTCGCATGCGGTTGCATGCATTCGTGCCGCGCGCGCCTTCGCCGCCGCGCCTTTCCCTCCAACAGACAGTGCCATGCCCCTGCAAACCAGCGACATCGATCGCATCGCCGAGCTCGCGCGCTTGCGCTTGAGCGAAGCCGAGCGCGATGCGATGCTCAGGCAGATCAACGCGTTCTTCACCATCGTCGAGCGCATGCGCGCGGTCGACACCAGCGGCGTGGAACCATTGGCGCACCCGCTTTCGGCGCTGCGCGAGCAGCCGCTGCCGCTGCGCGACGACGTCGCCCGGCAGCCCGACATTCGCTCCGCCGCGCTGGCCAACGCACCGTCGGCGCGCGACGGGCTGTTCCTCGTCCCGCGGGTGGTCGAATGAGCCAGGATCCCGCACTGCTGGACCTTCGCGCGCAGCGCGACGCGCTGACCGCGGGCCAGGTCTCCAGCGTCGAGCTGGTGCAGGCCAGCCTGCGGCGCATCGACGCGGCATCGGAGCTGGGGGCGTTCATCCACGTTGCCGCCGACGCCGCGCTGCAGGCTGCGCGCGCCGCCGACGCTGCGCGCGCGGCCGGCGACACAAGGCCGCTGCTCGGGCTGCCGCTGGCACACAAGGACGTGTTCGTGACCCGCGACATGCCGTCGACCGCAGGCTCGAAGATGCTCGCCGGCTACATGAGCCCGTTCGATGCCACCATCGTGCAGCGGCTTGCCGCGGCCGGTGCGATCGCCGTGGGCAAGACCAATATGGACGAGTTCGCGATGGGATCGTCGAACGAGAACTCGGCTTTCGGTGCGGCGGCCAATCCGTGGGATCGCGCGGTGATCCCGGGAGGTTCGTCAGGCGGCTCGGCCGCAGCGGTCGCCGCGCGGCTGGTCGCGGCTGCCACCGGCAGCGACACCGGCGGTTCGATCCGGCAACCGGCAGCGATGTGCGGCATCACCGGAATCAAGCCGACCTACGGCCTTTGTTCGCGCTTCGGCATGATCGCGTTCGCCTCCAGCCTGGACCAGGCCGGAGTGCTCGCGCGCAGCGCCTGGGATTGCGCGCTGCTGCTGCAGGACATGGCCGGGCACGATGCGCAGGACTCGACCAGCGTGGCGCAATCGATCCCGCGCTACACCGACCTGCTCGACGCCTTGCCCGCGCAGCGTCCGCTGGCCGGCGTGCGCATCGGGCTGCCACGCGAGTGGTTCGCCGACGGCCTGGCCGACGAAGTGGCGCAGGCCGTGCGCAGCGCGCTGGCGCAGCTCGAGGCGCTCGGCGCGACCCTGCGCGACATCACGCTGCCGCGCACCGAACTGGCGATTCCCGCGTACTACATCGTCGCGCCGGCCGAGGCCTCGAGCAATCTGTCGCGTTTCGACGGCGTGCGCTACGGCCACCGCAGCGCGCACTGGAACGACCTCGCCGAGATGTACGCCAACAGCCGCGCCGAGGGCTTCGGCGCCGAGGTCAAGCGCCGCATTCTGATCGGCACCTACGTGCTGTCGCACGGCTATTACGACGCGTATTACTTGCAGGCGCAGAAAATCCGCCGCCTGATCGCAGACGATTTCACCGCTGCGTTCGCCGACTGCGACCTGATCGCCGGACCGGTGTCGCCGACCGTGGCCTGGAAGCGGGGCGACAAGGCCGACCCGCTGGCCAATTATCTGGCCGACATCTACACCCTGCCGGGCAGCCTGGCCGGCTTGCCCGGCCTGAGTGTTCCGGCCGGCCTCGGCGCCGCATCCGGGCTGCCGGTCGGGTTGCAGCTGCTGGCGCCGCATTTCGGCGAAACCACGCTGCTCGGTGCGGCCCACGTGCTGCAGCGCGCCACCGACTGGCACCGCCTGGCGCCGCCGACTCTCTGAACGCAGATCATGAACAGCAACTGGGAAATCGTCATCGGGCTGGAAACGCACGTCCAGCTGTCGACCGCGTCGAAAATGTTCTCCGACGCGCCGACCGCGTTCGGCTGCGAGCCCAACAGCCAGGCCAGCGTGGTCGATCTGGCGCTGCCCGGCTCGCTGCCGGTGGCCAATCGCGGCGCAGTCGAGCGCGCGATCCGCTTCGGCCTGGCGGTCGGCGCGCACGTCGCGCCGCGTTCGGTTTTCGCGCGCAAGAACTACTTCTATCCCGACCTGCCCAAGGGCTACCAGATCAGTCAGTTCGAAATCCCGGTGGTGCAGGGAGGCAGCGTCGGCTTCCTGTTCGACGGCGCGCTGCGCGCGGTGCAGCTGACCCGCGCGCACCTCGAGGAGGACGCAGGCAAGTCGATCCACGGCATCGACGTCGACGGCCGCCAGGCCACCGGAATCGACCTCAACCGCGCCGGAACGCCGCTGCTGGAAATCGTCACCGAACCGGTCATGCGCGGCGCAGCCGAAGCCGCTGCCTATGCGCGCGCGCTGCACGCGCTGGTGGTCTGGCTCGACATCTGCGACGGCAATCTGCAGGAAGGGTCGTTCCGCTGCGACGCCAACGTGTCGGTACGGCGCCCCGGCGAGAAACTGGGCACGCGCTGCGAAATCAAGAACCTGAACAGTTTCCGCTTCCTCGAACGCGCGATCGCCTACGAGGCGCAGCGCCAGATCGAGCTGATCGAGGACGGCGGCAGCGTGCGCCAGGAAACTCGGCTGTTCGACCCCGAGCGCGGGGTCACACGGACCATGCGGACCAAGGAGGATTCGCACGACTACCGCTATTTTCCCGATCCGGACCTGCCGACGCTGGTCATCGCGCCGGACTGGATCGAGCGCGTGCGCGTCGAACTGCCCGAACTTCCGGCGCAGATGGCCGAGCGCTTTGCCCGCGACTACACGCTGGGCGAGGTCGATGCCGCATACCTGACGCAAAGCCGTTCGCACGCGGCGTATTTCGAGGCCTGCGCCGCGGCCTGCGGGCAGCCGAAGCTGGCCGCCAACTGGATCATGGGTGAGCTGGCCGCAGCGCTGAACCGCGCCGAGCTCGAACTCGACTCCGCGCCGATCGCCCCCGCGCTGCTCGGCGCGCTGGTCGCGCGGGTGGCCGACGGCACGCTGTCGGGCAAGACTGCGCGCGAGGTGTTTGCTGCGCTGTGGGACGGCGAGCGCGACGTCGACGCGGTGATCGAACTCCGTGGCTTGCGCCAGATCAGCGACGGCGGCGCGATCGCCGACGCGGTGGCTGCGGTGATCGCGGCCAATCCGAAAAACGTCGACGAGTACCGCGCCGGCAAGTCCAAGGCGCTGAACGCGCTCGTCGGCCAGGTCATGAAGGCCACCGGCGGGCGGGCCAATCCGCAGCAGGTCGGCGACGCGCTGCGCGCTGCGCTGGCCGGCGCAGGCTAGCGCAGGCTAGTGCAGGTCAGCGCGGCGCGCTGGCTGCGCCGTGCGCCCACAGCCGTTGCAGCCGCAGCAGCAGCGCCGCGTAGCGCTCTTCGATGCGTGCGACGGCATCCTGCTGCGCGCGGATCAGCTGCATTTGCTGGTCGTGCAGCACCGAGTTGGTCTCGAAGCGGCTGCGCAGGCCTGGCGGGTAATGGTGGTTCGGGTAGAACTGCGCGTCCTGCTCGAGCCGTGCGCGCTCGGCGGCAAGCGCGCGCAACTGCGCGCGCGCGTTGGCGATCAGCGCGCGCGGCGTGCTCAGCGCAGCGTCTTCGGCGCGCTGCACGCTGGCCGCGTCGGGGAAGCGGGTGCGCAGCGCGCGCTGTTCGCGTTGCGCGTCGAGCTGGTTGCGCTGCGCGCGCTGTGCGGACTGCTGCGCGGCGTCTTGCGCGGCCTGCTGCGAAGGCGACAGGATGACGCGGCGTACGCTGCCGTCCGCGTTCAGTTCCTTGCCGCCGTAGCGCAGGCATGCGCTGCTGAGATGGTCGGTGGTCAACGGCACGCCGTGCGCGTTGTTGCAGACGAAAATCGTCGCGTGCGCGAGGCCCGGCAGCATCGCGGCCAGCGCGGCGGTTCCGAGCAATGTGCGGCCTCGCATCGCGGTATCTTTCAGGGTCGCTGGTTCGGGTCGCGTGCGCCGAATCCGCGCGCGATGTTTCGAGTCTATCTCGGACGCCTGGACGGCCCGCCAATTCTGCAATCGACATGACGAAAAAAGCGTTGTTCCGAGTCACCACGCTCAATCTGAACGGAATCCGTTCGGCAGCGCGCAAGGGACTCGATGCGTGGCTGCGCGAGCACGCGCAGCCCGACTGGCTGTGCGTGCAGGAGATCAAGGCCGCGGCTCCCGACCTCGACGCCGAATTGCGCGCGCTCGGCGGTCTGCGCGGCGCCTTCCATCACGCCGAACGCCCGGGCTACAGCGGCGTGGGCCTGTACTGGCGCCACGAGCCCGACGCGGTGCGCATCGGCTTCGGCGACGCCGAGTTCGACGCCGAGGGGCGCTATGTCGAGGCCAGCTACCGGCTGGCCGACGGCACGCGGCTGACGCTGGTTTCGGTGTATTTCCCGTCGGGCTCGAGCTCGGACGAGCGCCAGCAGGCGAAATACCGTTTCCTGGAGTGTTTCGGCGAACACCTGCGCTCGTTGCGCGCACGCGGCGAAGTGCTGCTGTGCGGCGACGTCAACATCGCGCACAACGAGATCGACCTGAAGAACTGGAAGGGCAACCTGAAGAACAGCGGTTTCCTGCCCGAGGAGCGGGCCTGGATGACCGAGCTGCTCGACGCGCACGGCTGGGTCGACGTGTTCCGTGCGCTGAACCCTTCGCCCGACCAGTACACCTGGTGGAGCAATCGCGGCCAGGCGCGGGCCAAGAACGTCGGCTGGCGCATCGACTACCAGCTTGCCACGCCGGCGGTGGCCGCGCTGGCGCGGCGCGGCAGCGAATCGATCTACACCGCGACGCGGTTCTCCGACCACGCGCCGCTGAGCATCGACTACGCGCTTTCGCTGTGATCAGCGCGCGGGCCGCGCCGGCTTCGGTTTGAAGTGTTGCTGCGCCGATTCGCGCGCGCCCTTGTGGTCTTTCTGGCCGCTGTTGGCATGGCGGCCGGCGACTTCGGCCTGTTCGGCCTGTGCGCGATCCAGGCGCTGGCGTTCGTGCGCCGCGTCGCTGCGCGCAGGGGCTGGTTTGTTCGGCATCGCGTTTCTCCTGAGCTGACGCCGGCTCGGCGTCGATGCACCACTGTGCGCCGCGCGCGGGCGGCGCGCGCGCCGCGTCGCGTCGCGGCCTTGACGCGGCGCGGTGTGCGCCGCGCGCGGCCGCATCGGCGCGCCGCACACCGCGCCGCGTCAAGGCGCGATGCGATCGGCCGGGCGTACAAGGAACGCATCGGCAGGTTCGACGACGACGCGCATGTTCAAGCACCACGGTTCGGATTCCGCGGCCGCTCCGCGCCGCGGCAGCCGCGCGCGCGGCGTTGCGGTGGCCGCAGGCATCGCAGCGGCCGCCGTGGCGCTGGCCGCGACCGGCTGGTGGGCGCTGCACCGCGCGCCACCGGTGCGGTATCGCACCGAGGCGGTCGATCGCGGCGTCGTCGCGCGCGCGATCACCGCAACCGGGACGGTCAATCCGGTGTTGACGGTGCTGGTCGGGTCCTACGTCTCCGGGGTGATCCAGGCCCAGTACTGCGATTTCAACACCCGCGTACGCAAGGGGCAGCTGTGCGCGAAGATCGATCCCCGGCCGTACCAGACCGTGGTCGACGAGGGGTCCGCCGCGCTGGCCACCGCGCGCGCGCAGGTCGTCAAGGATCGCGCAGCGCGGGACTACGCCGAGCGCAACCTGGCCCGCCAGCGGGTGCTGCGCTCGCGCGGCGTGGCCTCGCAGGACGCCGTCGACCAGGCGCTCGATGCGCAGCTGCAGGCGCGCGCGCAGCTCGAGCTGGATCAGGCCACCGTGCGCCAGCGCGCCGCATCGCTGGCTGCTGCGCGCGTCAACCTGGGCTACACCGACATCGTCTCGCCCGTCGACGGCACCGTCGTGTCGCGCAACGTCACGGTCGGACAGACCGTCGCCGCGAGCTTCCAGACCCCGACGCTGTTCCTGATCGCCACCGACCTGACGCGCATGCAGGTCGACGCCAATGTCAGCGAAAGCGACATCGGCGCCGTCGGCGATGGCCAGAGCGCGCGTTTCACGGTCGAGGCGTATCCGGGGCGCGTGTTCGCAGCCCGTGTGGTCCAGGTGCGCCAGGCGCCGCAGGCGGTGCAGAACGTCGTCACCTACGACGTAGTGCTGGGCGTGGCCAATCCAGACCTGGCGCTCAAGCCCGGCATGACGGCGACCGCGTCGATCGTCACCGCGCAGCGGGGCGACGTGCTGCGCGTGCCCGACGAGGCGCTGCGTTTCACCCCGCCGGGCGCCGCGCCGTCGCGCGCGCCGCGGGTCTGGGTGCTGCGCGACGGGGCAGCGGTGGCGGTTGCCTTGCGCACCGGGCTCGACGACGACAGCCACACCGAGGTCATCGGCGGCGCGCTGCGCGCCGGCGACAAAGTGATCGTCGGCGTGCAGGCTGCGCCGCAGCGCGCGGGGGCCTCGGCGGCGATGCGATTCGGGCTATGAACGCCGACGCCGTCATCGAGCTGCGTGGCGTGACGCGCGTGTACCGCAGCGGAGATGCCGAGGTGCGCGCGCTCGACGCGGTCGATCTGCGCGTGGCGCGCGGCGCGTTCGTTGCCATCATGGGCGCGTCGGGCTCGGGCAAGTCGACGCTGATGCATCTGTGCGGCTGCCTGGACCGTGCCAGCAGCGGGCGCTATCTGCTCGAAGGCATCGACGTCGGCGCGCTCGACGACGCCGCGCTGGCGCGGGTGCGTGGCGAGCGAATCGGCTTCGTGTTCCAGAGCTTCAACCTGCTGGCGCGCACCAGCGCGCTGGAGAATGTGGCCTTGCCGCTGCTGTATGCCGGCACCGGGCCGGCGCGGCGTGCCGAGCGCGCCGGGCGCGCAGCCGCGGCGCTGGCCGCGATGGGACTGGGAGGGCGCGAGCACAACACCCCGTCCCAGCTCTCGGGCGGCCAGCAGCAGCGCGTGGCGATCGCACGCGCGCTGATCAACCGACCCGCGCTGCTGCTGGCCGACGAGCCGACCGGCAACCTCGACACCCGCACCTCGCACGACATCATGCGCATGCTGCGTGCGCTGAACCGCGATCACGGCGTCACCGTCGTCGTCGTCACTCACGAGCGCGACATCGCCGACTACGCCGACCGGATCATCACGATGCGAGATGGCCGCATCGTGTCCGACACGCCGAACCCGGCGCACACCGCCGATGCTGCGGCTGCGGCGCAAGCCGCAGCGTCGGCGGCAGACTGGGCTGCCGGAGCTGCCGGAGCTGCCGGAGCTGCCGGAGCTGCCGGAGCTGCCGGAGCTGCGGCGCGGCCTGCAGGATTCGCCGCGATGATCGTGGCCGCAGCGGTGCAGGCGCTGGCGCGCAACAAATTGCGCTCGGCGCTGACCATGCTCGGCGTGTTCATCGGCGTGGCCGCGCTGATCGTGATGGTCGCGGTCGGGCAGGGCGCCAACGCCGCGGTGCGGCGGCAGATCGAAGGACTGGGAACCGACCTGCTGGTCGTCGTCCCCGGAGCGACAACCCGCTCCGGAGTGCGTGCGGGCTTCGGCAGCGCGTCGACGCTGACCGTCGCCGACGCGCGCGCGCTGCGCCGCGACGCACCGGCGGTCGCGCGGGTGGCGTACATGATCCGCCAGGGCGGTCAGCTGCAGTATGGAGGCAACAACTGGAGCACGGTGATCCAGGGCGTCGCGCCGAGCTATCTGCCGATGACCAACTGGAACATCGCATCCGGCCGCGCGCTCAGCACCGCCGACGAGCGCGGCGCGGCTGCGGTCGCGGTGATCGGCCAGACCGTGTACCGCGAGCTTTTCGGCCCCGGAGAGAATCCGGTCGGCGCCAGCATCCTGATCAAGGGCCAGAGCGTGAAGGTCGTCGGCCTGCTCGCTGCCAAGGGGCAGACTCCGTTCGGCCAGGACCAGGACGATCTGGTCATGATCCCGTTCACCACGGCGCAGCAGAAGGTGCTCGGCGTGGCTGCGCCGGGCGCCGCGGCCGGGGCGCCGACGACCACGGTGTCGGGAATCAGCGTCGCGGTGAGCACGGTGGCCGCGGCGTTTCCGTCGCCGCCGAACCCGTACGGCATCGCGCCGCGGCTTGGCGGTTACGTCAACGCGATTTTCGTCCAGGCCGCGCCGGGGCGCGTTGCCGAGGCGATGCAGCAGGTCGCCGCCACGCTGCGGCTGCGCCACCACCTGCGCGCCGACGACACCGCCGACTTCTCGTTGCGCAACCTGAGCCAGATCGCTGAGGCGGCGCGCAGCTCGTCAAGCATCATGGCCTTGCTGCTCGCCGTCGTGGCATCGATTTCGCTGCTTGTCGGAGGAATCGGCATCATGAACATCCTGCTGGTGTCGGTCACCGAGCGGACCCGCGAAATCGGCCTTCGCATGGCCATCGGTGCGCGGCGCGTGCAGGTGCTGCTGCAGTTTCTCGCCGAGGCCGTGCTGCTCAGCGCCACCGGCGGGCTTGCCGGGATCGCCTGCGGTGTCGCGGTCGCCGCGCTGGTCTCGGCCGTCGCGCACTGGCCGACCCTGCTGTCGCCGCTGGCCGTGCTCGGCGGTTTCGGCTTCTCGGCTGCGGTCGGCGTGTTCTTCGGCTATTACCCGGCGCGCAAGGCAGCTCGCCTGGACCCGATCGAAGCGCTGCGCTATGAATAGCCGCGATCGGCGCGTTCCGACCCGGCGCGCCGCGCTCGCGCTGTGCGCCGTCCTGGCGCTGTGCGGCTGCGCAGTGGGACCGGACTTCGTCGCGCCGCCGCCTCCTCGGCAGCTCGGCTACACCGCGCAGCCGGTGGTTCCGGCCGCGCCCGGCGCGTCCGAGCCGCGTCAGCGCATCGTCGCCGGCGCGGTGCCGGCTGAATGGTGGCAGCGCTTCGGCTCGTCGACGCTCGATCGCGCCGTCGCGCAGGCGCTGGCACACAGCCCGGCCGTGGCGCAGGCGCGCGCCACGCTGCAGCAGGCACAGGCGCTGCTGCGCGCGGCCGCCGGAGCGCGCCAGCCGCAGCTCGACGTCGACGCCGCTGCATCGCGCAGCGGCGGTGCGGGCGCCGGGACCGACGCGCTGTACAGCGCCGGCCCGCTGGTGCAATTCGATGCCGACGCGTTCGGCGGAGTGCGCCGCCAGATCGAGCAGCAGTCCGCGCTGCGCGATGTGCAGCGCGCGCAGCTCGACGCCGCGCGCCTGAGCCTCGCCGGCAATGTGGTCGCGCGCGCCATCGACAGTGCCGCAGCGCGCGCGCAGCTCGACGCCGTGCAGCGGCTGCTGGACATCGATGCCGACGATGTCGCGCTGGTTCGCTTTGCGCTGCAGGCCGGCACCGCATCGCGCGCCGACCTGGTCGCGGCGCAGGCCCAGCTCGCTGCCGACCGCGCGCTGCTGCCGCCGCTGCGCCAGCAGCTGGCGCTGGCGCGCGACGCGCTCGGACTGCTTCTCGGACGCAGCGCGGCAGACCCGGCGCTGCCCGAATTCGACCTGGCGCAGCTGCGCCTGCCGCGCCGGTTGCCGCTGACCGTGCCTTCGCAACTGGTGCGCAGGCGCCCGGACATCGTCGCCGCGCAGGCGCAACTGCACGCGGCCAGCGCGGCGATCGGGGTCGCCAGCGCCGACCTTTACCCGCAACTGTCACTGAGCGCGTCATGGACCGCGCAGGCCGGCGCGGCGCGGCTGCTGTTCGCCCAGGCCGGAGCCTGGCAGCTGGCCGCGGCGGCCGCCGCGCCGCTGTGGCACGGCGGCACGCTGCGCGCGCGCCGCGATGCGGCGCAGGCAGCCTACCGCGCGCAGCGCGCCGCGTACCGGCAGACGGTGCTCGGCGCGTTCGCGCAGGTCGCCGACGTGCTGCAGGCGCTCGATCACGATGCCGCGCTGCTGGGCGCGCAACGGCAGGCGCGCGATCTGGCCGCCGAGTCGTTGCGGCTGCAACGCCAGGCGTACGCCGCCGGAGGCGCAGGCGTGCTGCAGGTGCTGGCCGCGCAGCGCGCCTACCAGCAGGCGGTGCTGGGTGAGCTGGGCGCGCGCGCCCAGCGCTACCGGGACACTGCGCAGTGGTTCACCGCGATGGGCGGCGGCGCCGGCTGACGCGCGCCGGCGCCGCCGCGGCTCAGTGCAAGCCGGCGAGGAACGCCATCAACCCCGGCGGGCTTCCCGGAAGCACGCTGGCGTGTCCGCCGCCGGTCCACAGGAAGCTGGGTGTGCCGCCGCCCCCGGTCAGCGCCGCGTACGCCAGCCGGTTCTCGCTCTCGTCCGCGGCCAGTGCCGGGGCGACCGCGCCGGAGGCGGCCAGGCCGCCGCTTTCGCGGTCGTCGTTGTATTGCTGCTCGTCGCGCTGCATCGCGGCGTAGCCGGCCAGCGCGCGCGCGGCCTTGACGCGCGATCCAGGGCGCAGCACCCCGACCGGAACCCAGCGGATTCCCAGATTCGGATTGCGCGCGTGGATCGCCGCGGCCTCGTCCGATATGCGCAGGAAGTCGCGATGGCAGTACGCGCAGTCCGGATCCCAGAAGATGTACAGCAACTGCGGTCCGTCGACTCCGGGCTGGCGCACGGTGTGCATCGACGCGATCAGCGCAGTTTCGTCCGCGAGGCCCAGCTTGCGCAGGTAGCGGCCGAAGGTCGCCGCGCCGTCGACGCTGCCGTCCTGCCCGGCGAGGACCGATGCCGACCCGGTCCAGCCGCGCGGCGAATCCCAGATCGCCCACAGGCCGCGAAGTCCGTGCGCCTGCGCGAAGGGGGCGAACGCCTGGTAGTTTTGTACCAATCGATCGAATCCATCGTTCGACGACGGCTGGTAATTCGGCGCGTTGCACTGTGTGAAACCGGCGATCGACGCCAGGCAGGAAGAATCGATTCCGGCCATGTCCGACTGCGGCAGCGGGATCCAGGCCACCGCCAGGCCGATCGCGTCGAGGTCGGCGACGTGCCGTCGGTACCAGTCGAACAGTGCGCGCGAGTGCGCGTCGCCGGCATACCAGAGCATGTCGATCGTCAGCTGCGCGTCGGGGCGCGACGCGCTCAGCGCGAGCACGTCGGTGGGCAGCGCGCCGGCGGCCAGCGCGCGCGCCGGCAGCAGCATGGCCGCGGCGGCCAGCAGGGCCGGCGCGGCGTGGGTGCGCAGCAGCGCGTACAGGCGGGAATGGAGGTGCATGGCTGCAGGTGCGTGCGCAGCAGGGTTCGCGCAGCCCGTCTTTGTACACCGTTTCGGCGCTTCGCCGCTATGCTTGCGCGATGCTGCGCGGGATCTGCAGTCGCCGCGCGCGCCGCACGACCATCAGGAGCACGCCATGACGCAAGGCGCCCGCGCGCTGCTGCGCACCCTGACCGACGCCGGTGTCACGGTGTGCTTCACCAATCCGGGGACCTCGGAAATGCACGCCGTGGCCGCGCTCGACGCCGAGCCGGCGATGCGCGCGGTGCTGACGCTGTTCGAAGGCGTCGCCACCGGAGCCGCCGACGGCTATGCGCGCATGCTCGGGCGCCCGGCGGCCACGCTGCTTCATCTGGGCTGCGGCCTGGGCAATGGCCTGGCCAACCTGCACAACGCACGCAAGGCGCGAGTCCCGCTGCTCAACATCGTCGGCGACCACGCGACCAGCCACCAGGGTTACGACACCCCGTTGCAGTCCGACATCGTCACGGTCGCGCGCAACGTGTCGTCGTGGGTGCGCAGCGCATCGACCTCAGCCACGTTGTGCGACGACGTGCTCGACGCGCTCGACGCCGCACAGGGCCCGCCGGGCCGGGTGGCGACGCTGATCGTGCCCGCCGACGTGTCGTGGAGCGACGGCGCGCAGCCGCGGCGGCGCACGGCCGCGCCGCCTCCGCCCGTGGTCGACGACGCGGTGATCGACGCCGTGGCGCACGCGCTGCGTCACGCCGGGCGCGGCGCGCTGCTGCTCGGCGGGCGCGCGCTGCGCGAACCGGCGCTGCAGCTGGCCGCGCGCATCGCGCAGCACTGCGGCGCGCGGCTGTTCGCCGAGGTCTTCCCGGCCCGCATGCAGCGTGGCGCCGGACTGCCGGCGGTCGAGCGCCTGGCCTACCTGCCCGAGCTGGCGCGGCTGCAGCTGGCGGCGATCGACACCCTGGTGCGGATCGACGCCGGTGCGCCGGTGTCGTTCTTCGCCTATCCGGGAAAGCCGTCGGAGCTGGTCGCTCCGCAGTGCGCGGTGCACGCGCTGGTCGCGCCCGAACAAGACCTCGACGCTGCGCTGCGACGTCTTGCCGAGCGCCTCGGCGCGACCGCGCCGGCGCCGCTGCAGCCGGCACGCAGGCCGCCACGCCCGCGCGGCCGGCTGAGCGCGGACAAGGTATGCAAGGCGATCGGCCACCTGCTGCCCGAGGACGCCATCCTCGTCGACGAGGCGCAGACCTCGGGCTTGATGCTGCCGTACTACACGGCCGGCGCGCCGCGTCACGATGTGCTGACGCTGACCGGAGGCGCCATCGGCCAGGGGCTGCCGCTGGCCGTCGGCGCCGCGGTCGCGTGCCCGCAGCGCCCGGTGCTGGCGCTGGTCGGCGACGGTGCCGCGATGTACACGCCGCAGGCGTTGTGGACCATGGCCCGGGAGCGACTGAACGTGATCGCCGTGGTGTGCGACAACCGTGCCTACGCGATCCTGGATCTCGAGCTGCAGCGCGTCGGCGTGCATGCGGCCGGCGCGCGCGCACGCGCCCAGTTCGCGCTGACCGCGCCCGAGCTCGATTTCGTGCGCATCGCCGAGGGCCTGGGCGTGCCCGCGGTGCGCGCGACCACCGCCGATGCGTTCGTCGACGCGCTGCAGCACGCGCTGGATACACCGGGGCCGCACCTGATCGACGCCGTGGTGCCGCCGACGCTCGCCGGCTTGAAGCTGCGGCTGCTGCCACGGGTGCTCGATTCGCTGGCGTCGCTGCCGGCGCCGCTGGCTCAGGCCATCCGACGCCGCGTCGCGCCCTAGGCTAGTCCACTGCGTCGGTGCGATCGCACCCCCCGCCGGGGCGCCATGGGGTGCAGAGCCAGGCGCGCCCGCGGTCGCGTCACTGCGCCATCAGCTGGCGCAGATCGTGGGTGATCTGCTGCGGCGGTGTCAGGTCCGACCCGATCAGCGTGCCCTTGCCGTCCTTGTCGAACACATAGATCGCCGCGCTGTGGTTGACGACGTAATTGCCGTATTGGTCCTTCTTGCCGTAGCTGAACGCGACGTGGTACAGCTTGGTCGCTTCGATCACCTGCTCCAGGGTGCCGCGCACGCCGATGGCCTGCGGGCTGAAGGCGTGGGTGTAGGCCTTCAGCACCGGCAGGCTGTCGCGATCCGGGTCGACACTGATGAACACGATGCGCACGCCGTTCGCGTCGGGACCGAGGTCGGCGACCGCGCGCGCCAGGTGGGACATGGTCAGCGGGCAGACGTCGGGGCAGTGGGTGTAGCCGAAGTACGCCACGACCACCTTGCCGCGCAGGTCGGACGCGTGCAGCGGGCGGCCGGTGTCGGCCGAGATCATGCCGAACAGGTGCAGGTTGGCGAGCACGCTGCTGACGTTGCTCATGTCCCAGTGCAGCTTCTTGCCGCAGCCTCCCAGCGGCAGCGCCAGCAGCAGGGTCAGCAGCGCAGCGCCCAGCAGGCGCCGTGCCGGGCGTTTGCAAATGCGATCGTTCATCGTCGGGTCGATTCCGGGGTCCGGTGGCGCCGTGCGGTTCCGCGACTGCATCGTCGCCACGGCATCGCGTGATAGTAAGCTTTGCTCGTTCTCGAGCCGTGCGCGATGCGCGCGGCAGGCGAGCAACAGGCGCGCCCGCAAGTCAGGCATGTCAGTAATGGTGACATGGTTATGGGGATGTTGCGCACAATGGGCGCCTGATGTCACCCGATCGATGCAGCGACGATGGCGTGCGCTCCGATCTTGCGACCGTGCACGCCGAACTGTGCGCCATCCTCGGCAGCCACGGCGAAGCCGTGCGCGTGTCGCAGGACGACGGCGGCCTGCTGCTGCTCAGGACTTTCGAACTCGCGCCGCACTGTCCAGCCTGGGCCGGGTACGCGACCCGGGTCGGTTCGCGCGAGGAATTGCTCGCCTGGGCGCATGCTGTGGCGCGCGTCGCTGCGCACACGGCGGCATACGAGTAGCTCGGCGGTGCATCCGCATCCGGGCTTGTACGGGCTTGACGCTTCGTATAAGCATATACGAATATACCAGCGTTAGGCCGCCCGTGGAACCGCGGTCGCGGGGTCCAGGCCACGCGGGCGGTTCGTGCGCGGCCGCATGTCGCGTCGGCCCGACGCCTTCAGCCAGATCCCGACGACCACCCGCATGCCGATTCCCGAAGCCGCTGCCGCCCCGCCTGCTGCTGCGCCGGCCGTGCCGCTGCGCGCCGGCATCGTCGCATTGCGCGAGGCGCTGGCGCAGCGCATCGTCGGCCAGCACAGCCTGCTCGACCGCATGCTGGTGGCGCTGCTGACCGGCGGTCACCTGCTGGTCGAGGG
>JAJZEB010000049.1 GCA_021805805.1 Pseudomonadota bacterium
AAGCCATGGACGACCTGCACGCCGCCGCTGCCATCGGCACGGTGGCACATCACGCAATCGGCGTCGAACAGCCTCTTGCCGGCTGTGGCCATCGGTTGCGGCGCTGCGCGCGCCACGTGCAGCGCCGCAGCCCCGAACAAAAGCAGCGAGGCGGCAGCAGCGGTGGGTCTGGACATCGGGGCGTTCTCCTGAAGCTTGGGCGGACCCGAGTGGGCACGCATCGGTTCCGACTTTAGCCGCATTGCGGCGTCAGTTTCGTCACCGCGCGTGACAGGCATATCAAAACGCCGCATGTCTTGCTCCGCAGCAGCGCAGCGCGCCGCAACGGCTGTGCGCGGCGCACCTTGCCCCTGTGGGTCAAATGGCCTCACGCCATGATTCGACCGCGGCCCGGCCCACGCCTACCATGGTTCGGACGGCGCTGCGCCGCAGTCTTCGGAGCTGTCCATGCGCGACCCCGGCGCTGGCTCCGAAAACGTACAGAGCCTGTCGCTTGACCAGAAACGATAGCGAAACATTAGCTCAGTGAGGATTAAGCCTGCATAAGGATCATTCGTGCCATGCAAGCTCCGACCTCGACCTCAGATGTCCATGCAGCCGGCCCGCGCTGGCAGCTGACGCAGATCGACTTCGCACGCATCGACGTCGACAACGTGCGTGCGCGCGACGATCTGTTCCTGCTCGTGTGCAGCGCTTCGTTCGTCGAAAGCGGCACCGACACCTACACGCGCAACCTGGTCACGTACTTTGCCCAGGATGCCGAATTCGGCGCCTGGCTGCAGCAACGCTGGGAGCCCGAGGAGCTGCAGCACGGGCGCGCGCTGCGCGCGTATTTCGAGCGCGTGTGGCCCGAGTACGACTGGCAGCGTGCGTACGACGGGTTCTTCGACGAATACGCCCGGCTGTGCGTCGTCGATGCGCTGGAGCCCACGCGCGGCCAGGAGCTGGTGGCGCGCTGCATCGTCGAGACCGGGACCACGACGTACTACCAGGCGCTGGCCGACCTCTGCGGCGAGCCGGTTCTGGCCGAGCTGGCGTCGCGTATCCGCAATGACGAAGTCGGCCACTACAAGCAGTTCTACCGCCAGTTCCTGAAATACCGCGACCGCGAGGGCCTGCGCCGCGCACACGTGGCGGCAGCGATCTGGCGCCGGGTCGCCGAGCTGCGGCGCAGCGACGCCGACATCGCGCTGCGCCACGCCGCGCAGCTGCGCGGCCTGGACGCCGCATTCGCGCCACGCGAGCTCTACGCGAGGCTGGCCACGCTCTATCCGGTGGAACTTGCCGTGCGCATGGCGCTGAAGCCGCTGCGGCTGCGCGCCGGAATGCAGCGCTGGGCCGAGCGCCCGCTCGGCGCGGTGATGCGCCACTGGCTGCAATGAGCACGGCATCGGGGATTGCGATGAGCGCCAGCCAACACCGCCGCGACGCGCTGCACGAAATCGGGCACGCGCAGCGCGTCCTGGCGCAGGCCCGGCTTGGCGTCATGGCGCCGTTCGACGCGTTGCATCGCGCGATCGACGCGATCGACGTGGCCTGGTGCGTGTTCGGACGCAGCCGCGTGCTGAACGCGCGCCAGGCCCTGGCGCAGCTCGAACGCGGCCAGCTGCCGCATCGCCAGGGCTGCATCGACGCGGTCCGCGAACTTGCGGCGCTGCTCGACAGCGAGCTCGACGCGCCGCGCGCACCGGCTCGCGGTTCCTGATCCGCTGCGCCGGTATTTCCCGGCGCTGACGACGACGCTGCGGGCGCTGGATGCGCCAGAGCCGCGCATTTCGAATCAGGCGTCGGCGAACACGTCGGCCGCGCTCCACCAGCGTTTGCGCGTGCCTTTCGCCTGCTTGACCGCGTACATCGCGGCATCGGCGCGACGCAGCAGCGCTTCGGCGTGCTCGCCGTCGTGCGGAAACAGAGCGAGGCCCATGCTCATGCCGATCCGCGCCTGCCGGCCTTCGCCGAGGTCGAACGCCCGCTCGACCGCCTGGTGGATCCTGGCCAGCGCGCGGTCGAGCTGCGCCTGTGCGTCTGCCGTCGACAGGCCCTCGAAGACGAATAGGAATTCATCGCCGCCGAGCCGGGCGACGAAGTCGCCGGCACGCACCAGAGCCGGAACGCGGCGACTGAGTTCGATCAGAAGCGCGTCGCCGCCGGCATGGCCGAAACGGTCGTTGACCGATTTGAAATCGTCCAGATCGAGCATCCCCACCGCCATCAACGCTCCGCTGCGCCGGGCACGCGCGATCGCGGCGGGCAGGTACTCCAGCAACGCGAGCCTGTTCGGCAGCCTCGTCAACGCGTCGCGTCGCGCGCGCTGCGCCTCGTCGCCGCGCAACGCATCGACGCTGCGCGCCGCCCCCCAGAGCAGCGCCGCGAAGGCCAGGCTCACGACGAGAAAGCCCAATTGAGCCAAGCGCACCCAGTTCCTGGTGCTGCGCCAGATCGCCAGGTAAGCCTCGGCCGATTTGCCGACCACCAGATAGAACGGAAGCCCGGAGATCCGGCGGAACGAATCGATGCGCTCGACCCCGTCCCCGGTGCGCACGGCATGGAAGGTCTGCGCGCGTTCGCCCGATGCGATCGCCCGCGCCAGCTGAGGCGAGAAGTGGCGGTTGCCGATGAGGTCGACGCTGGACACCGGATCAATGGCGATCAGCGCAGTGCTGGCGTCGCGAATCAGCGCGATGCCGCGCGGGCCGAGACGGGGCAGTTCCAGCAACTTGTGGAAATACGCAATCGGAATCGCAATCGAGACCACGCCGGCCGGGGCGCCCTGGGCATTGTCGTAGCGCGCGACGAACGCGATCACTTTCAACTTCGAGGCTCGCCCCGTGATGAGGTTGGTGACCCAGATCCGCCGTGCGCTGCGCGCGGACATCAGCGGGCGAAAGAAATCGCGGTCGGCGTAGCTCCCGGGGTGCTGCGTCCGAGGTGCCACGCCGAAAATCACCTGTCCGGTCCGATCGGTGACGTGCAGCATTGCGCCCTCGGGCAGCGATGCGCGCATGACGCGGAAAAATGCCGCGAGCGCCGCGGGATCGATCGTGCCCATCGACCTCGACTCGCGCGCGCATTCGTGCACGACCATGCGCAATGCCAGCTTGGTGACTTGCGCCGCATTGCTCACGGAGCCATCGAGCGCACGCGCAATGCTCTGCGTCGACTCCGCTGCGAGACCCTCGGCCTGGTGGCGGCCGGAGCGCAGGAACAGCTCGGCGGATGCCGCGACCGCCAGGTTCAGAATCAGCACGCCGACGACAATCAGTGCACTCAGGAGCCTGAAGTGCCGTTTGCTTGTCGCGTCCACTCCCGCATCGCTCACCACATCGCCACTCTCGGCAGTCGCGCCGAAACATGATCAAAATGACCATGATAATGGTGACGATTTCACGCCTCGCCGAAAGCGGACGTGTTGCCCGGGATCAATACTCTTGCGGGCATCGCGCAGTCTGCGCCGCGCCGCGCAGGACGGCGGCCCGGATGGAGCGGGCGAGCCGCGCCCCGGCGCGCCGCCGCGGACGACTGCGCTGCGCTCAGCCCCTGGCGACCTTGTCGGCCTTGGCCTGCACTTTCGCGCGCAGCTTCTCGACGTCGACGACGAAGCGGGTATGGGTGCCGCGGCTGATTTCCTCGACGTCGTCGCGCGCCACCAGATCGAAGCTGACGAGTCGACCTTCGACCTTCGCCACCGTGACCGTGATGGTGACGTGCATGCCGCACAGCGTGGCGCCTGCGTGCGACACCGCGACTCCGGTGCCGACCGAGTCCTCGCCGGCGTCGGCATGCGCGACGATCAGGTCGCGGCACGCGTACTCGAAGTCGCGTACCAGCTCGGGCGTCGCGTAGACACGCAGCTCCGGACCGAGGAAATCGATGGTGCGCGGCGCATCGATCTCGATGCGCCGGGTGACGGATACGCCGGCACACAGGGTGGGTTTCATCGCAGCCTCCTTGGACGTCGCCACAAAGATACAGCAGTGACTCATGAAAGTCACCTTCCGGTATCAGCGCGATGGCTGCCGACGAATCGCCGCGCGACATGATCCATCGCAAGCTTCCGCCAGATAATGCCGCTGCGGCGCGCGATCGGGCGAATCCGTCGTGTTACTCCGTTTGCAAAACAAACTCCTTGCGTGTATCGTTTTCTCATCGGGAAATGCACGGCCCTGCCCAAGGAGCAAGCCGCATGGAGGAGACGAGACCCGAAGTGACCGAGGCACTGCAGCAGCAGGCCGCAGGCGGCGTTCGCCGCGTGCCGACCTTCTGCTACAATTGCGTCTCGGGACCGGATTTCATGAAGGTGAAGGTCGAGGACGGTGTTGCCACCGAAATCGAACCGAACTTCGACGCCGAGCACGTCCATCCGGCGCGTGGGCGCGTCTGCGTCAAGGCCTACGGCCTGGTGCAGAAGACGTACAACCCGAACCGGGTGCTGCGCCCGATGAAGCGCACCAACCCGAACAAGGGGCGCGACCAGGACCCCGGCTTCGTTCCGATCTCGTGGGACGAGGCGCTGGACCTGCTGGCGGCGAAGATCCGCGACATCGATACGCGCGGCGCGCGCGACGAAGCCGGGCTGCCGCGCATCGCCGCAAGCTTCGGCCATGGCGGGACGCCGGCCAACTACATGGGGACGTTCCCGGCCTTTCTGTCGACCCTCGGCGCGGTCGACTACAGCTTCGGCTCCGGCCAGGGTGTCAAGTGCGTGCACTCGGAACACCTGTACGGCGAGTTCTGGCACCGCGGTTTCACGGTCACATCGGACACGCCGAACGCGCGCTACGTGATCGCGGTCGGCGCCAACGTCGAAGTCACCGGCGGGCCGTGCGCGGTGATCCGCCACGCCGACGCGCGCATCCGCGGCTACAGGCGCGTCCAGGTCGAGCCGCACCTGACGGCCACCGGAGCGTGCTCGTCGGAATGGGTCCCGATCCGGCCGAAGACCGACCCCGCATTCCTGTTCGCGCTGATCAACGTGCTGGTGTGCGAATACGGGCTCGACGCGCTCGACCGCGACTTCCTGCGCGCGCGCACCGCGTCGCCGTACCTGGTCGCCCCCGACGGTCTGTACCTGCGCGACGCGGACAGCGCCAAGCCGCTGGTCTGGGACGAAACGACGAATCGCGCGGTGCCGTTCGACACCCCGGGCGCGCACCCGGCGCTGGCCGGCCGCTTCCGCGTCGCGCATGCGATCGTGATCGACGCCGACGACGAACGCCGCAGCTGGACCGACGCCGACGGCATCACCGCGCATACCGCGCTGGTCGAACACATGGCGCGCTACACGCCGGAATGGGCCGAATCGATCTGCGACGTGCCGGCGCAGACGATCCGGCGCATCGCCGGCGAGTACCTCGACAACGCGACCATCGGCGCGACGATCGAGATCGACGGTCGCACGCTGCCGTTGCGCCCGGTGGCGGTCACGCTGGGCAAGTCGGTCAACAACGGCTGGGGCGCGTTCGAGTGCTGCTGGGCGCGTACCGTGCTGGCCGCGCTGGTCGGCGCGCTGGAGAACCCCGGCGGGCTGCTCGGCACCACGGTGCGGCTGAACCGGCCGCAGGACAACCGCGCGCTGTCGGTCAAGCCCGGAGTCGACGGCTTCATGGTGCAGCACTTCAACCCGACCGCGAAGGACGACTGGATGGCGTCGCCGGCCACGCGCAACCTGCACCAGAGCCTGGTGCCGATCGTCGGCCACAACGCGGCGTGGAGCCAGGCGCTGGGCCCGACGCAGCTGGCCTGGATGTTCCAGGACGCGCGGCCGGACGACTGGACGATGCCGGAGCCGACGTTTCCCGAACTGTGGATCGTGTTCCGCTCGAACCCGGCGATCTCGTTCTGGGACACCGCCACGCTGTCGCGCATCGCCGCGCGCTTTCCGTTCATGGTCGCGTTCGCCTACACCATCGACGAGACCAACGCGCTGGCCGACCTGCTGCTGCCCGAGGCCACCGACCTGGAGTCGACCCAGCTGATCCGCATGGGCGGCACCAAGTACATGGAACAGTTCTGGGACCACCGCGGCGTGGTGCTGCGCCAGGCCGCGGTGGCCGCGCAGGGCGATGCCCGCGACTTCACCTGGATCTCGACCGAGCTGGCGCGGCGCACCGGACGGCTGGGCGCCTATGTCGAGGCGATCAACCGCGGCGTGGCGGGCGTCGCGCCGCTGCACGGCGCCGACTACGACTTCCGCCTCGACCCGGAGCAGGCGCCGCAGCCGGAGCAGATCTGGGACGCGGTGTGCCGCGCCGCCACGCACACGCTGTCGGACGGCGAAGACGTGCACGACCTGGCGTGGTTCGAGCAGCACGGCTTCTACGCGGTGCCGATGTCGCGCCTGGACTGGTACCTGACCCCGGTCATGGAGCAGCAGGGACTGCGCTACGAGCTGCCCTACCAGGAGCGGCTGCTGCGCATCGGCCGCGAACTCGGCCGCCGGCTGCACGAGCATGGCGCGACCTGGTGGGATGCGCAGCTGGCCGAATACGCGGCACTGCCGCAATGGCACGACGTTCCGGCGCGCTGGCTGCGCAACCTCGAGCGCCATGGCGCCCGCGCCGAGGATTTCCCGTTCTGGCTGCTGGCGACCAAGAGCATGCAGTACCACGCCGGAGGCAACGCCGGCAGCGCGCTGATGCACGAACTGGCGCAGAACGTGCGCGGCCACACCGGGGTGATGATCAACGCCACGGTCGCCGCGGAACTGGGAATCGCCGAAGGCGACCGCATCGAGGTGCGCTCGCACATCGGCGCGACCTACGGCCGCGCGGCGCTGGCGCAGGGCATACGCCCCGACACCCTGGTCATCATCGGCCAGTTCGATCACTGGGCGACGCCGTACGCGAAGGACCTGGCGCTGCCCAGCCTGAACACCATCGCGCCGATGTCGCTCGACCTGACCGATGCCACCGGGTCGGGCGCCGACATCGTGCGCGTCGCGGTGCGCCGCATCGACGAGGCCCGGACATGAAACCCCGCTACGTGATGGTCGTCGACCTGCGCCGCTGCGTCGGCTGCCAGACCTGCGTGGCCGCGTGCAAGACGGCCAACGCGACGCCGCCGGGCGTGCAGTGGCGCCGCGTGCTCGACATCGAGAGCGGCAGCTTCCCCGACGTGCGCCGCAGCTTCGTTCCGGTTGCCTGCATGCACTGCGCGTCGCCGCCGTGCGAAAGCGTGTGCCCGACGCGCGCCACGCGCAAGCGCGAAGACGGCCTGGTCACCATCGACTACGACGTGTGCATCGGCTGCGCCAACTGCGTCATGGCCTGCTCGTACGAGGCGCGCTCGATCCAGCACGAAGCGCGCTACGCCTACGGCGAGACGCCGAACGCTGCCGAGGCCGCGCGCTTCGACGCGAAGCGGGTCGGGGTGGCGACCAAATGCACGTTCTGCAAGGACCGCATCGACCAGGCGCAACGCACGGGTCAGGTTCCGGGGCGCGACCCCGAGGTGACTCCGGCGTGCGTCAACGCGTGCATTTCCGGTGCGCTGCGCTTCGGCGACCTGAACGATCCCGCCAGCGACGTGGCGCAACTGCTCGAACACAGCCGTCATTTCCGCATGCACGAGGAGCTCGGTACCGGCCCCTCCGTCTACTACATCTGGGACCAGGCATGAACACGCCGCCCCCGCGCATTCTGGCGCGCACCGCGTCCCGCCTGCAGCGCAACTGGGACTGGCGCGCGGCGACCAATTTCATCGCCGGCGGCAGCGGTGCCGGCGCGCTGCTGTGGAGCGCGCCGCTGGCCGTCGGCGGCGCGCAGGTCGGCGCCGGCATCGCGCTCGGCCTGGCGCTGATTGCCTGCGGGCTGACCTGCGTGTGGCTGGAAATCGGCAAGCCGTGGCGCGCGCTCAACGCCTACCGCCACCTGGCGGCGTCGTGGATGACGCGCGAGGCGGCGATCGCCCCGCTGCTGATGGCCTGCGGGCTGCTGGCGCTGTGGCGCCGGCAGCCGGTCTACGTCGGCGCCTGCGCGCTGCTCGGACTGGCCTTCGTCTACGCGCAGGCGCGGATCCTGGCCGCCGACCGCGGCATTCCGGCGTGGCGCCATCCGCGCAGCCGCGCGCTGGTCGTCGTCAGCGGGCTGACCGAAGGCGCCGCGCTGCTGCTGTGCCTCGGACTGGTCGATCCGGCCGCGCGCGCCACGCCGGCGTGGGCGGCGCCGCTGCTGCTGGCGGCGCTGCTCGCGCTGCGCTTGCGCGCGTGGCGCGGCTACCTCGACGCACTGGCGCGCGACGCCGCACCGGCCGCCGCGCTGGTGGCGCTGCGCCGCCTCGACAAGCCGTTCGTCCGGGCCGGCCATCTGGCGCCGATCGCGCTGGCACTGCTCGGCGCTGCGCTGCGCCAGCCGCTGCTGGCCGGCGCCGGCGCGGCAGCGGCCGCAGCGGCCGGCTGGGCATTCAAGTACACGCTGGTGTGTCGTGCCGCGTACACGCAGGGCTTCGCATTGCCTGCGCTGCCGGTACGCGGCGGAGGCCTGCCGCGGCGCGCGCGCTGAGCGCGGCACGTCCGGGCGCACGCACCAGCACGCATCAGGTCGCAGGCATCGAGACAAGGGAGGCACGATGTACGAAATCCGGTTGCACGGCCGCGGCGGACAGGGCGCGGTTCTGGCGTCGGGGCTGCTCGCCGCCGGCGTGGTCGCCGCCGGCAAGTTCGCGGTGGCGATTCCATCGTTCGGCTTCGAGCGCCGCGGCGCCCCGGTGGCCGCGTTCGTGCGCATCGACACCCGCGAGATCCGGCGCATGACCAACATCACCAACCCGGACTGCGTGCTGTGCATCGACCCGACGGTATCGCGCACGGTCGACATCTTCGCCGGGCTCAGGCCAGGCGGCACGCTGGTGCAGGCGAGCGCGTCGGCACCCGGGGAGATCCAGGTGCCGCCGACGGTGGCCACCGTCGGCGTGTGCAACGCGGTGCGCATCGCGATGGACATCTTCGGCCGGCCGATCACCAACACCCTGATGCTCGGCGCGCTCGCCCGCACCACCGGCGAGGTCGAACTCGACGCGCTGGAATCGGCACTGGCCGCGTCGGAACTGCGCGACGCCGGGCTGGACCAGAACATCGAGGCCCTGCGCCGCGGCTACGCCGAGACGGTGGTGCACGTCGTCGACGCGAGGAGGGTCGTGCAATGAACCGGCACGTCGCGTACCCGATGTTCGACCCGGCCGCGGCCGGCGTGCCCGACGACCTGTGCCCGATCGCCACCGAGATCAGCCCGATGCGACCCGGCGACTGGCGCAGTCTGCGCCCGGTGGTCGACCGCGACAAGTGCGTGAAATGCGCGGTGTGCTGGCTGTACTGCCCGGTGCAATGCATGCGCGAGCGCGCCGCGTGGTTCGACGTCGACCTGGCCACTTGCAAGGGCTGCGGCATCTGCGCCCGCGAGTGCCCACAGCACGCGATCACGATGATCGAGGAGGCCGGAGCATGAACGCGCCCGAACCCGCGCTGGCGACAGCGCCGCAATACCTGGTCTGCGAAGGCAACGAAGCCGCGGCGCTCGCCGTCGCGCTGGCGCGCCCCGACATGGTCTCGGTGTATCCGATCACGCCGCAGTCCAGCCTGGTCGAGCACGTCGCCAAGCTGATCGCCGACGGCCGCATGGACGCCGAGATCGTCGACGCCGAGGGCGAGCACTCGGTGCTCTCGGTGCTGCAGGGCGGCGCCCTTGCCGGCGCGCGCACCTACACCGCGACCTGCGGCCCGGGGCTGGCGTTCATGTTCGAGCCCTATGTCCGCACCCCGGGAATGCGGCTGCCGATCGTCATGTCCCTCGTCACCCGCGACGGCATCACGCCGCAGTCGGTCTGGGGCGGTCACCAGGACGCGATGACGGTGCGCGAAGCCGGCTGGGTGCAGATCTACTGCGAGACGGTGCAGGAAGTCCTCGACACCACGCTGATGGCGTTCCGCATCGCCGAGCACCGCGACGTGATGCTGCCGGTGAACATCTGCCTGGACGGCAACTACCTGTCGTACGGCGCCGCGCGCGTCACGCTGCCTGCGCAGGCCGACGTCGACGCCTTCCTCGGCGACCGCGACGTGAACTGGCACGCCGCGCTCGACCCCTTGCGTCCGATGGCGGTCGACCCGCTGACCGGAGGCAGCAGCGGCAACGGCCCGGCGAGCTTCGTGCGCTACCGCAAAGGCCAGTGCCGCGGCATGCACAACGCGCTGCGCGTGATCACCGAGGTGCACGCCGATTTCGCCGCGCGCTTCGGGCGCGACTGGGCGCCTCTGCTCGAGACGTACCGCATGGACGACGCCGAGTTCGCGCTGATGACCCTGGGCAGCATGACCGGCGCGGCCAAGGACGCGGTCGACGAGGCGCGCGCCGACGGTGTGCGCGTGGGCATCATCAAGCTCAAGACCTTCAGCCCGTTCCCGCTCGACGCGCTGTTGCCCGAACTGTCGCGGATCCGCGCGCTGGGCGTCGTCGATCGCTCGGTGGCGTTTCGCTGGAACTGCGGCCCGATGTACCAGGAGACGCTGGGCGCGCTGTACCGCAGCGGGCGCCGCATCCCGGTGGCCAGCTTCATCGGCGGGCTGGCCGGGGCCGACATCACGGTGGCGCATTTCCACCGCGTCATCGCGCACACGCAGGCGCTGCGCGACGACCACGTCGCCGACGAACCGATCTGGCTGAACGAACATGACTGAAACCACCGACTATCTGCTCGTCGGCAGCAGCCACGCCGCGCTCGAGGCGCTGGCCGCGCTGCGCATGCACGACGCGCGCGGCCACGTGACCATGGTGACCCGCGAGCGGCATCTGCCGTACTCGCCGACCCTGCTGCCGTACCTGGTCTCAGGGCGCGTGGCGCCGCAGCGTGCCTGGCTGCGGGATGCGGCCGATCTCGACGCCCAGGGTGTCGACTACCGCACCGGCATGGCGCTGGTCGCGCTCGACACCGAAGGCAGCATCGCGCACTTCGCCGACGGCAGCGCGCTGGTCTACCGCAAGCTGCTGCTGGCGACCGGGGCGGCCCCGGTGCTGCCACCGATCGCCGGAATCGACAGCGTGCCGCGCCATGTGCTGCGCACCGTTGACGATGCGCTGCGCCTGGCCGCGGCGATCGCCGGCGCGCGCAGCGCCGTGGTGCTCGGCGGCGGCCTGGTCGGCATGCACGCGGCGGAGAACCTGGTCGCTGCCGGACTGCAGGTCAGCGTGGTCGAGATGAATGCCTCCGTGCTCGCCGGCTACCTGGATGCACGCGCCGCGGCGTTCGTCGAACGCGCCTTCGCCGCGCACGGTGCGCACATTCTGACCGGGCGCCGGGTCGTCGAACTGGCTCCGCACGGGTCCGGTGCGCACGTGGTGCTCGACGACGGCGGCACGCTCGACGCCGACCTGCTGCTGGTTGCCGCCGGCGTCCGGCCCGACCTGGACTACCTGCGCGGCAGCGGGGTCGAGGTCGACGCCGGAGTCATCGTCGACGACACCATGCGCAGCAGCGTGGCCAACGTGTGGGCCGCCGGCGACTGCGCGCAGGCGCGCGACTTCTACTCCACGGCGAAGATTCTGAACGCCATCGTTCCCGACGCCGCCGAGCAGGGCCGCATCGCCGGCATGGCGATGGCCGGCGACCCGCAAGGCCGGGTCTATGCCGGCGGCGTGCCGCTGAACACCTACCGCTTTTTCGGCCGCCACGCGGTTTCGGTCGGGCGTTGCACGCCGAACGGGTCCGGCGCGCTCGACGAACTGCGCGTCGACGAAGGTGCGTCGCGCTACTTGCGCGCGGTGTTCGACGATGGGCGGCTGCAGGGAATCGCCGGCATCGGCGAGGCGTTCGACGGCGGGGTGATGCGACAGCTGATCATGCGCCGGGTCGACGTTTCGGGCGATGTCGACCGGATGCTGGCCGATCCGCGCGCCACCGGGCGCGAACTGATGTCGCGGTTGTGGAGGTGAGCATGGGACACGCGTTCGAAACCCTGGCCTTCGACGCCGCGCTGTGCGACGGCTGCGGCCTGTGCATGCAGGCCTGCGCGCAGGCCAAGACCGGGCACGATGACCCGCAGCGCGCGCGCATCCAGATCAGCCCGGCGGCGGCCGCAGACGGCTACGCGCTGGCGCTGTGCCGTCAGTGCGGCGATCCGCACTGCGTCAGCGTCTGTCCGGCCGGCGCGCTGCGCAAGAACGCGCAAAGCGGCGTCATCGACTGGGACGCCGAGCGCTGCGTCGACTGCCTGCTCTGCACGGTGGGCTGCGAATGGGCCGGAATCGCGCTCGACGCCGCCAGCGCGCGGGTGGCGAAGTGCGACCTGTGCGCCGGCAAGCCGGCGTGTGCCGCGGCGTGCCCCCGCGGCGCGCTGCGCCATGTCACCGCCGCGCGCATCTACAACGAAGTCGGCGACTGGGAGGACCTGTTCGCTCCGGGACTGGCCGGGTGCCAGGGATGCAACACCGAACTGCTGATGCGCCATGCGCTGCGCCGGGTCGGCCCCGACACGGTGCTGGCCACGCCGCCGGGCTGCGTGCCCGGCATGGGCTCGGTCGGCTACAACGGGCAGGCCGGAACCAAGGTGCCGGTGTTCCACCCGCTGCTGACCAACACCGCGTCGATGCTGACCGGGATCAAGCGCCAGTATCGCCGCGCCGGCCGCGACGTCACCGCGATGGCCATCGCCGGCGACGGCGGCGCCTCCGACGTCGGCTTCCAGTCGATGTCGGGCGCCGCCGAACGCGGCGAACAGATGCTGTTCATTGTCGTGGACAATGAAGGATATATGAATACCGGAATGCAACGTTCGAGCTGCACGCCGTATGGAGCCTGGACGTCGACCACGCCGGTCGGCAGCGCCGGCTCGGGCAAGACGCAGGACGCGAAGAACCTGCCGCTGCTGATGGTCGACCACCGCTGTGCCTACGTCGCCACCGCGTCGACCGCGTACATGGACGATCTGTACGCCAAGCTCGATCGCGCGATCGAGGCGTCCCGGCACGGCTTCGCCTACCTGCACGTGTACTCGCCGTGCACGACCGGCTGGCGCTTTCCGAGCGAACAGAACATCGAGGTCGCGCGCAAGGCCGTGCAGACCCAGTTCGTGATGCTGTGGGACTACACACCGGCGCAGGGGCTGCAGCTCACCCACGCGGTCGATGCGCCGTTGCCGGTTTCCGAATACCTGAAGGTCATGGGGCGCTTCCGCCATCTTTCCGACCAGCAGGTGCAACATATCCAGGCCAAGGTCGACGAGAACCGAGCCATCATCGAGCAACGTACCCAGCGGAGGTGACAAGGGATGAACGAGGAGACAGTGGTGTCCGACGGACTGGAGGCGATCGAGACCGCCAGCCGCGATGAATTGCAGGCGCTGCAGTTGCGCCGGCTGCGCTGGTCGCTGCAGCACGCCTACGACCATGTGCCGCACTACCGCGCCAGCTTCGACGCCGCCGGAGTCCATCCGCGCGACGTCAACGCGCTGTCGGACCTGGCCAGGCTGCCGTTCACGACCAAGGCCGACCTGCGCGCCAACTACCCCTACGGCATGTTCGCGGTGCCGATGCGCGACATCGTGCGCGTGCACGCGTCGTCGGGCACCACCGGGCGGCCTACGGTGGTCGGCTACAACCGAGCCGACATCGCGTTGTGGAGCGCGATGGTCGCGCGCTCGATGCGCGCCGCCGGCGTCGGTGCCGACGACATCGTGCTGAACTCGTACGGCTACGGGCTGTTCACCGGGGGCCTGGGCGCGCATTACGGCGGCGAGGCGATCGGCGCGGCGGTGATTCCGATGTCGGGCGGGCAGACCGAGAAGCAGGTGCAGCTGATCCACGATTTCAAGCCGACGGTGCTGATGTGCACGCCGTCGTACGCGCTGACCATCGCCGACGAGCTGGCGCGCCAGGGCATCGCGCCCGAGGCCAATTCGCTGCGCGTGGGCATCCTCGGCGCCGAGCCGTGGAGCAACGAGATGCGCGCCGAGATCGAGGCCCGGCTGGGAATCGACGCGGTCGACATCTACGGGCTGTCCGAAGTCATCGGCCCGGGGGTCGCGTCCGAATGCGTGCAGACCAAGGACGGTCCGCACATCTGGGAGGACCACTTCTACCCCGAGATCATCGACCCCGACACCGGCGAGGTGCTGCCCGACGGCAGCCTGGGCGAGCTGGTGTTCACGTCGCTGACCAAGCAGGCGATGCCGATCGTGCGCTACCGGACCCGCGACCTGACGCGGCTGCTGCCGGGCACCGCGCGCAGCATGCGGCGCATGGACAAGATCGTCGGCCGCAGCGACGACATGCTGATCATCCGCGGCGTCAACGTGTTCCCGACCCAGATCGAGGAAGTGCTGCTGAAGAACCCGAGCCTGTGCGCGCAGTACCAGCTCCATGTCTCGCGAGACGGCAATCTCGACAAGCTCGACGTGCACGTCGAAGTCAAGCCGGAACTGTCGGCGCGCCTGACTCCGGCGCAGCGCGACTCAATCGCCGGCGACGCCGCGCATCGCATCAAGTCGCTGATCGGGGTCAGCGCGGCAGTGCACGTGGTCGAGACCGACACCATCGAGCGCACCCTGGTCGGCAAGGCCAGGCGGGTGATCGACCGCAGGCCGCGCGGCTGATCGACCGCCGCCGCCGGCGGGCCTGCGCTCGATCAGTCGATCGTCAGGCCGCCGTCGGCGGCAAGCACCTGCCCGGTGACGTAGGCCGAGGCATCCGAGGCGAAGAACACGAACACCGGCGCGACTTCGTCGGGCTCGGCCCAACGCCCGAGCGGAATGCGCGCCAGGTAGCGGTCGCGGAACTTCTCGTCGGTGCGGATGGTCTCGGTCATCGGCGTCGCCGCGCCCGGCGCGATGGCATTCGCCGTGATGTTGTAGCGCGCGAACTCGCGTGCCGCGCTCTTGGTCATGCCCAGGATGCCGGCCTTGGCCGCGCTGTAGTTGATCTGCCCGATGGTGCCGAGCACGCCGGCGGCCGAGGTGACGAAGATCAACCTGCCGCAGCGGCGTTCCATCATGCCGCCGATCACCGCCTGCATGCAGTTGAAGCTTCCGCCCAGATGCACGTCGAGCACCTGCTGCCATTGCGTCGCGGTCATCTTGTGCGCCATCGCGGTGCGCGTGATGCCGGCATTGTTGACCAGCACGTCGACACGCCCCCAGGCCGCATCGACCGCCGCCGCCATGGCGTCGACCTGCGCGCGGTCGGTGACGTCGCAGCCGAGACCGATCGCGGTGCCGCCACCGGATTCGATGTCGTCGGCCACCGCGCGCGCGGCGTCGGCGTGCATGTCGACCAGCGCCACGCGCGCGCCCTCGCGGGCGTAGGCGCGGGCCACCGCGGCGCCGATGCCCTGCCCGGCTCCGGTGACGATCGCCACCCGGTCCTTCAACTGCATGGTCGCGTCCCCCCGTCCGATCAGCGCGGCGCGCGCGGCTTGGCCAGCACCTGTTCGGCGAACGCTTCGTCGAAGCGCGCGCCCTCGGCGACCAGCTGGCGGTAGCGCACGAAGTCGATCACGTCGCTGCCGGTGACCTTGCGTGCATCGAAGGCGTTGAAGCCCAGCCAGGCCTCGTGGTTCATGTTGGCCGCCAGCCAGTGCCGGTTGGCCAGCTTGAACTGGTCCCAGAAGAACTTCTTCTTCGCGCGAATGCCGTCGATCGACTTCATCAGGCAATGCGGGAACAGATGGGTGAAGGTCCAGATCAGGCGCTCGACTTCGGCGTCGAGCAGGCTGAAGTCGGTCGTGCACTGCGCCATCAGTGCCTTGCCCGCGGCCTGCTCCGACGCGTCGACCGGCTCGCCGTAGACGATTTCGCCGTCGTCGACGTAGGCGTCGGTGCGCACCAGCGGATTCCTGACCCATTGCCCGTCCTTGCGCAGCACCGGGACGACCTTGGTCACCAGGTTCTTCGCCTTCATCTTGTACGCGCTCCAGGTCTCGCACGACACGCAGTTGTACATCGCGTCCTCCATGGTCAGGAACCAGGGCAGGAAGTCGGTCGAGCCGCCGTCGGGCGCGCTGCCGTGCCGGGGGCCGGCCTGGCCGTACACGGCGAGGTCGGAGCTGACCGTCAGGTCGGTGGCCATGCCGATCTCCTGGCCGCCGGCCACGCGCATGCCGTTGACGCGGCAGATCACCGGCTTCTTGCAGTTCAGGATGCCGTCGACCATGGCGTTGAACAGGTCCATGTACTCGCCGTACTCGTTCGGCCGCCTCGAGTAGTACGCGGCGTATTCGGCGGTGTTGCCGCCGGTGCAGAACGCCTTGTCGCCGACCGCGGTGAAGACCACCGCGACCACGGCGCGGTCCGACGACGCGCGCTGGAACCCGGCGATCACGCCCTTGACCATCTCGGTCGTGTAGGAGTTGTACTGCGCCGGGTTGTTGAGCACGATCCAGGCCGAATAGATTCCGGGCACCGAGTTGCCCTGCGGATCGGTGATCGCCCGCCGCTCGTAGATCACCGACGGCGCGTCGGCTCCGAAATGCGCGTCGTCATGCAGCGCGTGGTCCTTCAGCGCGTCGTCCCTGCGCAGCCAGTCGAGTGACATGATGTTGCTCCGTGTTTGGGGTGGAGGTGGAAGCTTCAGGCGAAGTCGGGCGTCAGCACCACGCGTCGCGACAGCCGGCCGTGGTGCGCGTCGTCGAACACCTGTTCGATCTGACTCATCGGGCGGGTCTCGACGAACGGGGCGAGCTGGATGCGCCCGTCGACGCACATCGCGAGCACGTCGGGGTACTTGTCGGGCGGGCATCCCCAGGTGCCGATCACTTCGGCGTCGAACGCCATCAGCTTGGAGAACATGTAGCTGACTTCATCGGTGCCGTAGCCGACGATGACCAGGGTGCCGACGAACGACAGCAGCGCCAGCGCCAGCTCCTGGCCCTGCCGGGTTCCGGTGGCCTCGAAGATCTTCCAGCCGACGTTGGCCGCCAGCCCATGCTGCTGGCAGTACGCCTTGATCGCGTCCTTGACGTCCTTGACGCCGAGCCCGCGCGGGTTGATCGTGAAATCGGCGCCGTAGCCCTGCATGAACCTGAGCTTGGCGTCGTTGATGTCGATTCCGATCACCGTGGCCGCGCCCATGGCCTTGGCGGCCTGCACCATGAAGCTGCCGACGCCGCCGGCCGCGCCGATGATGATGACGCGGTCGCCGTCGGCGACGCGCGCGCGCAGCGCGGCCTGGTACGGCGTGGTCACCGCGTCGGCGACCACCGCGAGGTGCTCGAGCGGGATTGCGCCGCGGTCTCCGACCGGGCACAGGAAGCGCGCCGGAACGACGATGTGGCTGGAAAACCCTCCGTACATGCCGAGCGAGTTGCCAGGCATCTTCTGCTGCAGGCACCGGTTCGAGCGGCCCGCGCGGCACAGCGCGCAGTCGCCGCACGGCATCACCGCCGGAACGATGACCTCGCGGCCGAGCAGCGGGCCGTCACCGGCGACGACGACGCCGCTGATTTCGTGGCCGAGGGTCAGCGGCGGCTTGTGCACGGTCGGCACGCCGAGGTAGAAGTACGACAGATCGGTGTGGCAGACGCCGCAACCGCGGATCTCGACGACGACTTCGCCGGTCTGCAGCTCGGGCATCGGCAACCGGGTGCGCTGCAGCACTCCGGGCTCGGTCATCTGCCAGGTTTCGATGTGTCGTGGAAGCACGGGTCGTTCTCCGAAGTTGGGGACGGGGGGATCAGGCGCCGGCGTCGCAGCGTCAGCGGTCGCGCCAGACGGGCTTGCGCTTTTCGAGAAACGCGGCGAGTCCTTCGCGCGCATCCTCGCTGGCCATCAGCTCGTCCAGATACACACGCTCGGCGCGCGCCAGCGCGGCGTCCAGATCCGGCTCCGACGCGACGCGGATGGCCTTGCGCGTGTGCACCAGCGCAGCACGGCTCAGCTTGGTGAACGCGGCGACGAAGTCGTCGACCGCGGCGTCGAAGCCCTCGACCGGGAACACCCGGTTGACGAGCCCGAAGCGCAACGCGTCGTCCGCGCCGAGGCTGCCTCCGCCGAGCAGCATTTCCATCGCCCGCGCCTGCGGCAGCAGCCGCGGCAGCAGCACCGCGGCCACCGGCGGGAACACGCCGAGGCGGATTTCGGGCTGGGCGAAGCGGGCGTCGGCCGCGGCGACGCGCATGTCGCAGGCGATCGCCAGTTCCATGCCGCCACCGAGCGCGGCGCCGCGCACCGCCGCCAGCGTGGGGACCGAAAGCCGCCACAGGCGGCGGAACATGCCATGGAACGCGCCCAACATCGCCTCGACCTTGTCGGGCGTGTGATCGGCGACCTCGACGCCGGCCGAGAACGCCTTGTCCCCGGCGCCGCTGATCAGCAGCAGCTTGACGCGGTCGTCATCCAGGCACTCGTCGAGCGCGGTGTTCATTTCGCGCATGGTTTCGATGTCCAGCACGTTGTGCGGCGCACGCGAGATGACCAGCCGCGCCAGGCCGTCGGCCACGCGGTATTCGATGAAGCGCATTGTCGGCATGCTGCAGGTCTCCTGACACCCTAGAAAAGATCGTCGAGTTCGTCGCTGCCGCCACCGGGCATCCTGCCGTACTGCTGCAGATAGGCCTGGATCAGCTGGCTTTCGCGCGAGGTGTACATCGCGGCCTGCTCGGCCGAGAAATAGCAGGCCGCAGCGTTGCGGCCGAGTTCGGCGCGCAGGCCCTCGCGCAGGTTGTCGACGCCCTTGATCATCAGCACCTGGCGCTCGGCGTCGAGCAACTGGAACACGCCGGCGGCGTCGGTCACCGCGGCAACCGCGTCGTCGTCGAAACGCAACGCGTTGTCGGGCGGCAGCACGGCGTCGGAAATGGCCGGCGCCAGATTGCACTTCAGGCACCGTGACGCTTCGGCACGCGCGGACGGGTCGTCGTAGCCGAGGTCGACTTCGTCCCAACCGGTGCACTGCTGCGCGTCGCGTCGCACGGTGGCAACCTTGCGCAGGCGGTTGAAGCCGTCCCTGCGGCCGAGCCACGGGCTGGTCTGCCAGCCGTCGCGCAGCAGCACCTCGGAAATGTCGCCGTCGCCGCCCAGCGCGCGATCGATCGCCGATGCGGCGACGCGGCCCTGCGCCACGGCTTCGATCAGCGTGGCCGGACCGAGCACGCAATCGCCTGCGGCCCAGACTCCGTCACGGCTGGTCTGCAGGGTGTCCTCGCGCACCGTGATGCGACCGCGTGCGTCGGTGGCGACGCCGAAGCCGGCGAAGCGCTCGGGCGACTGGCCGACCGCGGCCACCACCAGGTCGACTTCGTCGACCTGCCGCTCGCCGGTGTCGAGCGGGCGCCTGCGCCCCGAAGCGTCGGGCTCGCCCAGGCGCATGCGGGCGTAGCGCACGCGCAGCCGCCCGCCGTCCCCACCGGGCTCGATTTCGGTCGGCGCAAGCAGAAAGCGCAGGTTCACGCCTTCGCGCTCGCAGCCCTCGATTTCCTCGGCGCGCGCGGGCATTTCGTCGCGGCCGCGACGGTAGACCATGTCGACCTGGGCGCCGAAGCGGCGCGACGAGCGCGCGTTGTCGGTGGCGACGTTGCCGCCGCCGATCACCGCCACGCGTGCGCCGGTCTGCAGCGCCGACGCACCGTTGACCTGGCCCATGGTCGCCGCGCGCAGGAACGTCGGGCTGTCGACGACCCCGTCGAGGTCGTCGCCGGGGATTCCCAGCGGGTCGCCGCGCTGGCAACCGATGCCGATGAGCACCGCGGCATAGCCGTCGGCGAACAGCGCGTCGAGCTGCTCGACACGGCTGTCGAAACGGAACTCGACGCCGACCGCGGCGACTTCGGCCACCTCGTCGTCGATGACCTGAGGCGGCACGCGGTACGACGGAATGCCGTAGCGCGCCATGCCGCCGGCGGCCGGCTGGGCATCGAACACCGTCACCGCATGCCCCTGCTTGGCCAGGTAGTAGGCCGCCGTCAGCCCGGCCGGGCCGGCGCCGACCACGGCCACCCGCCTGCCGCTGGGCGGCAGCCGCTTGGCGTGCTGGCGCCACAGCCCGGTGTCGTGGTCGGCCGCGACGCGCTTGAGGTCGCGGATCGACAGCGCATCGTCGAGCTGGCCGCGACGGCACGCCGACTCGCACATCGCGAAGCAGGCACGACCGAGGATGCCGGGGAACGGCAGCTTCTCGCGCACGACGGCGACGGCTTCGCCGTACTTGCCCTCGGCGGCCAGCTGCACGTAGCGGGGAACGTCGATCCCGGCCGGACACGTCGCCTTGCACGGCACCTGCGACGCTTCGCGCCGCGCCGGATCGAGGGTGCGGTCGAGCAGCGCGCCGGTCGGGCAGACGGTGACGCAGGCCTGGCAGAAGGTGCAGCCCGACTCGAGCAGGGTCGGCGCGATGCTGCCGACGTAGCTGCGCGTTCCGCGCGGAGTCTCGACCTGCTTGATCTCCAGGCAGCCGACGCCGCGGATCTCGTTGCACGCCACCAGGCAGCGGCGGCAGTCGATGCACAGGTTGTAGTCGCGGTCGAAGAAGGGGTCGTCGCGATGGACCTCGAGCGCGTCGGGCTTGTATGCCGGAGTCGACAGCGCGATGCCGACTTGGTCGGAAACCTTGCGCAGCTCGCAGTGCGAAAAGATCGAGCAGCAGCGGGTCTCGGGAGGATTGCCGTACGAGCACTGCGTGCGGCTGCAGCCTTCGCGCTGCGGACACGTCAGGCACACGTGCGGGTGCCTGGCGAGGATCGCGGCCAGGTTGCGCTGGCGCGCCGCGCCGATGGCGTCGCCAGTGGTGCGCACCGCCAGCCCCTGCGCCACCGGCAGCGAGCACGCCTTGTGCAGTCCGTCGACGCCGTCGACTTCGACCAGGCAGAGCTTGCAGCCACCGTCGACCTCGCCGTCGCAGCGCCGCGCTCCCGACGGCGGCAGGTCCGGGTGCGCGCACAGCGACGGAATGTAGATTCCCGCGGCGGCTGCCGCGTCGAGCACCGACGTGCCGGCCGGCGCCGTGACCGCGCGACCGTCGATCGTCAACGCGACCGGCGCCCCCTGCGCCGTCCCCG
>JAJZEB010000189.1 GCA_021805805.1 Pseudomonadota bacterium
ATCTTGCTGCCGTTGAGCACGTAGCGGTCGCCGCGCGGCTGCGCGCGCAGCTTCATGCTCACCACGTCGGAGCCGGCGCCCGGCTCGCTCATCGCCAGCGCGCCGACGTGCTCGCCCGACAGCAGCTTCGGCAGGTAGCGGCGCTTCAGTTCGGCATTGCCGTTGCGCCGGATCTGGTTCACGCACAGGTTCGAATGCGCGCCGTAGCTCAGCGCCACCGACGCGCTGGCGCGCGAGATCTCCTCCATCGCGACCATGTGCGCCAGATAGCCCAGTCCGGTGCCGCCGTCGGCCTCCGGCACCGTGACGCCGAGCAGTCCGAGGTCGCCGAACTTGCGCCACAGGTCCATCGGAAACTGGTCGCTGCGGTCGATTTCGGCCGCGCGCGGCGCGATTTCGGCCTGCGCGAAGTCGCGCACCGCGTCACGCAGCGCATCGAGGTCGGCGCCGAGCTGGAAGTCGAGTCCGGGAAGATTCATCGTCGTGCTCTTCGTTTCGTTCGGGGGGAGGGGCGGGGCAGGCGCGACCGCGCCGCCGCCGCATCATAAATGACGTTTACGTTAACGGCAATCAATCGGCAACCGCGGCGATCGCGCCGCCCGGAGACTGGCGCGCGCGCAGCAGCCGGCGGGCCTCGGCCTCGTAGCTGGCGATCTCGGCCAGCGTCGTCTGCAGTTCGGCCAGCCGTTCCTCGATGTCGCGGCGGTGGGCGCCGAGTACGTCGAGGTAGCGGCGCAGCTGCGGCTCGGTGTCGCGCGGCGACTCGTACATCAGCACCAGTTCGCGGATTTCGGCCAGGCTCAGGCCCAGGCGCTTGCCGCGCTGGGTCAGTTTCAGCCGCGTGCGGTCGCGCTGCGAATAGACCCGCTGGCGCCCCTGGCGCTGCGGCGCCAGCAGTCCGGCTTCCTCGTAGAAGCGGATCGCGCGCGGCGTCAAGTCGAACTCGCGCGCCAGCTCGGTGATGGTGTAGCGTTGCGTGGGCTGCGGGGCATCGGTCATGGCGGAAGGGCTCGAGTGACGTATACGGCAAGTGTAGCGACAAGCAATGTGACGTTTTTCGGCGGTCGGAGCCGAGAAATCGAACTTGCTGACAATTTTTGGCAGTCGACTCGCTGAATGTGGCGAATTTGCATTAAGTTCAGTTAGGTCCACATTTTGCGTACAACAGTCGGTATCATCGAAACGTTATGCGCAACGCCATGCAAGTCCCTGATCCGATGGCGCTTCGTCGTCTCCGAGGCTTTACCTTGATCGAACTGATGATCGTCGTCGCGATCATCGGCATCCTCGCCGCGATCGCGATTCCGGCGTACCAGACCTACACGATCCGCGCGCAGGTCGCCGAAGGGCTGAACCTGACCGAAGGCGCGAAGACGGCGATCTGGGACTACTACGCGCAGCATGGGAGCTACCCGGTGAGCAACACTTCGGCGGGAATGCTCTCGCCGCAATCGATCCAGGGCAATTACGTTCGATCGATCGACATTGCCAGTGGTGGCGCGTATCCCGGTCGGGTGCAGATCACGTTCGGCAACCAGGCCAACGCAAACATCGCCGGCAAGACGCTGTATCTGTCGGGAATTCCCGGAAACGACGCGCTGTTGTGGAATTGCACCAGATCGCCGGGGGGCGCGGTGGCACCGAATGCGATCAACTCTGCCTATGAACCGAGCTCCTGCAATTGACTCGATTGCATGGAACGTAATTTGCTTGATTTCCGTCGCCAGGTCATGACGGCTTGCCTCCCGGCCTGCCATGGCAATATGCTGGGAACGATAACGGTGAGGCACCTGGGCCGAACCGCGGTCACACTCCGGAGAACATGTCCATGAAGAAGCAGATGCAGCAAGGTTTTACGCTGATCGAATTGATGATCGTCGTCGCGATCATCGGCATCCTGGCCGCGATCGCGATCCCCGCGTACCAGAACTACACGATCCGCGCTCAGGTGTCGGAAGGCCTTTCGCTCGCCGATGGGGCGAAGACGGCGATTTCGGAGTTCTACACCAACTACGGTCATTTCCCAGCGAGCAATACTTCGGCCGGCCTCTCATCTGCTGGCTCGATCACCGGAAATTATGTGTCCCAGGTGGATGCGTCAGGTGGCAAGATCCAGATTACGTACAGCGATCAGTCGCCGCAAAAAGCGAACTCGGCGATCAATAGTGCCGTGCTTGAGCTGTCGGCCATCGCGTCGTCCACGGGCGGATCGATCCAGTGGACTTGCAAGGCCGGGACGAACATGTCGGCCAAGTATCTGCCGAGCTCCTGCACCTGATTGCGGGGCAGATCGACAAGCCCGCCTCAAGGCGGGCTTTTTGTTGATGGGCCTCACGACCCATGCACGAAGGCCGAGACCTTGTCAGCTCAGCTTCGCAACCGCATCGCATTTCTCGCCGCTTCAGGTGCGACTTGCCTGGTTTACTGGGCAGGTTTGCATGGCGGATTCGTGTTCGACGATTTCAGCAACCTGATCGACAATCCGCGTTTTGCCCCTGCTTCGCTGCAGGGGCATTTCTGGGCAGCCGTGCTCAGCGGGCACGCGGGACCGTTCGGCCGCCCTCTGTCGATGCTGAGCTTCGCGCTTCAGATGCGGTGGACCGGCTTCGACCCGTGGCCGTTGAAGGCCTTCAACCTGTTGCTGCACCTCGTCAACGGCGCGCTGGTTTTCGCGCTGTCGACACGCGTCATCGCACACGTCGATCGGCGCCGCGCCGCGCCCGGTCTGCTCGAACCGCACACGCTCGCGCTGCTGGTCGCATCGGCGTGGCTGCTCGCGCCGATCCAGCTCACCGCGGTGCTCTACGTCGTGCAGCGCGAAGAGGCGTTGGCGGCGACCTTCGTTCTGCTCGGGCTCCTCGGCTTCTGGCATGGTCGCATGCTGCTGATCGAAGGACGCGAGCACGCCTGGCGCTGGATCTGGGGTTCGCTGGCGCTGGGCACGCTGCTGGCGACGCTGGCGAAGGAAACCGGGGTGATGCTGCCGGCCTACGCCGCGGCGCTCGAGTTGCTCGTCTTGCGCGGCGAAGGCGACGCGCGGCGTCGACTGGCTTGGGTCTTTGCGCTGCTGCTCGTCGTCCCCGGCGTGCTCGGGCTGGCCTGGCTGCTCCCCGGAATCGTCAGCGGCGCTGCGTATGCGACGCGCAGCTTCACTTTGC
>JAJZEB010000190.1 GCA_021805805.1 Pseudomonadota bacterium
CTTGATCGGGCAAAAGTCGCAACATTATTCTCAGCAGGCGGTCCGTACGGTTGCGGAGCAAGGGCAGAACCCTCGCCGGAACGACACGTCCTTGCTGACCAAAGATCATGCGCTTGTCGGCATGTGCTGGTCGGACTTTATTGTCGGAAAACACACTCCTTGAGGACGTTAACCCAGGGAAGCTACGCAGTTCCTGGTCGTCGAAGTTCAAATCGATACCCAACGAAATCGACCTGCAGGCCGCGCCCATGCTTGTTCTCAAGCTCGGCGTGCGCCATTTAACCGGGTAGCAGTGAGTTCGCGTATTGAATCGAGGGATGCGGCGCGCGTCCGTATCTGTCCGGGCCGGCCCGCAGAAACCGCATCGGGACGCACACATGAAAGACTGGCCCGCATCCCCCGCGGACGTGGACGTCTGGACCGAAGCACCTGCGCGTTGCCGCGCCATGACCTTGGATTGGGAAGTTGATCAGCAACAACACGCAGACGATGGTTCATCGATCGAATTGCGGCACGACGAACCCTGCCGCTTCGCACTTGCCGGTTTACCGGGCCTGAGGCCAGAACCCATTGACGAAAGTGCACGAATGCGCGGAGGCATCGATGGGTGTGTGCCGGACCTGGGTCAGGCGGATGGCGCGGCGACTGCCGGATGCGTTCCTGAGTCGGCTTCGCCCTTCCCGCACCCTCATCGAAGCCTGGCGGATGCAGCCGGCAGGTTCATCAGCGAACGGATCGCGGCGAATTGCGGATCGGCGCGCACACCGGTCCCAAGCGGCCCGAATACGAACATCATCAGAAAGTCATGGTCGCGGACGGCGCGCCGCAGCGCGTCAATAGTCCTGGTTTTCTGGCCCAGGCTCCAATCCAGCCAGGCCACCAACACACCCGAAACGTACCGGCGGCTTGCGCGTTGCTCGAGTGCACCGAGTGCCCGGCGCGCTCCACCCTTGTGCCCCAGCAACGCCTCACTGGCGCCGATTTCGGCCAGTGCGTACTGCGGTGTGCGTCCCCAGAGCCTGTCTGCATGATGGACCGCTGCCAGTGCCGCACGGGGATCGCCCAACGCCAGATCCGCCTCTCCCATGAAGGCGTAGGTCAGCGCGAAGTCGGGCGCAATGGCCGCAGTCGCGCGGTACTGCGCGAGAGAGGCCCGCAGGTCTCCCGCGTAACACAGCGCGCGGCCGAGGTCGGCATTGATGATCGGCGACAGCGGATCGAGGCGGCGTGCGATGCGCATCTCGAGCAGGGCGGCCTGCATCCGCTCCATGAACCACAGGTGGATCGCATACCACTGATGCGCCGTCGCATCGCTGGGATCCAGTTGCAACGCACGTCGGTAATTCTGTCCCGCGTCGCGCCAGTCCCAGTGCTGGTCGTCCAGCAGCCCAAGCACTTCATAGGCCCGGGGCAGCGCCGGGTCCAGGGCGATGGCCTTCCGGGCAGCGGCGAATGCATCCTGATAATAAGTATCGGGCCGTGCACCAGCCTGATAAGAGCGAATGACCGCATAGGCCATGGCCAGGTTCGCCCAGGCCGGGGCATACGATTCGTCGGCCTGGGTGGCCTTGTGCAGATAGGCGATTGCCTGAAGGATGTCCCCGGGGTCGCGGGAATTCAGGTATTCCAAACCCGCCAGGTAGAAGTCGCGCGCTTGAGGGTTGATCCCGGCGCCCGTACGGTTCCAGCCGAAGTCCGGCGGCGGCGCGACATGTAGCTGGTCGGCGATGCCCCGGACGATCATGTCCTCCGCTCCGCTCACGTCGCCGGCGTCGACTGTGAATTCATCCGTCCAGCGCTCATAGCCATCTGCGGCATCGACCAGCATCACGTCGATATGCAGCAACGGACCGATTCTGTGGACGCTGCCCTCCACGATCGACGCCACGCCCAGCAGACGGCCGGCCTGGCGCGCGTCCATGGGCTTGCCGCGGAGACTGAAGGAGGATGTCGGCGCGACCACGCGCAAGGCGGGGATGCGCCCGAGACGCGTGATCAATTCGTCGGTCATGCCGTCGCTGAGATAACGCATCGCGAGCACATGGTCGAGATCGAGAAACGGCAGTACCGCCACCGTAGAGGCCTGAGGCGCAGCCACACCCGCCGATTTCCTGGCCCGCGAGGCACGCAACAGCAGCCCGCCTCCGCCGAGCAGGAACAGAAACGCCAGAACGGTCATGGCTGCAATCCAAGCCCGGCGACCAGCCGGCGCTGCGCTCCCCGTAGTGCTGCCCTCCGGTGCCGGACTCGGCGCTCCGTGCGGTGGCGATGCGGATGTCTCGGCTTCCCACAACGAGGCCGCGAGCATGCGGGTGGCCTCGGCCAGGCGTCGCCGGTAGGTGCTCCAACTCAGGTGCAAGGCCTCGGCCGCGGCCTGCTGGCTGCGCAGGGGCGCAAGATACGTGAGGACCAGAACCTGCTTGTAACGCTCGGATCTCGAGTTCTCACCTAGACGCTCGCAGTGCTCTCGAAGCATGGCGCGCAGAGCGTGTGTCGGGGGTACCGTCGGCTCGCGCCTCAGTGCTGCGGTCACCAGACGGCTGACGAGCAGAGGATTGCGTCGCAGGATGTCGGGGCGGTGGAAATCCCGCAGCGCTTGGCGGACGGCAGCGGTGAATCCGGCTTCCGACCGCACATCCGGCTGCCTGAGGCGGCCGCCCGCGTCCGCAGTGGCTCCCGGCGGCGCATCCCGCGCACCGCCTCTCGGGTCCTTGAAAGATTGTCCTGGATTCATGTGCCCGACGGCCCCCTTCCGCCACCGTGCCCTGTCCGCTCCTGCCCCGCGCCGATTCTACGCGCCGCCGGCCGCCCCGGCACCGATCGCCGAGGTCCGCATGAGCAGAAATCGAGCAGTGATTGACGTAGATACCAAGCACCACCGCCCGCTCAACTGTAGTCACCGGAAGGCACCCGGCCCAGGGGTTTCCCCCACATTTTGATCGCGTGCATGACATGAGGGGATCCGCGATGAAGAGCAGTATCATGATCGTTGTTTTAGCGGTCCTATCACTGGCACGGATACCGGCCGCATACGCCGCGCCGCCCAATATCGCCACCGCGCGGGTCCACTGTGCGGGTACAGTCTCAGCCCGCTTCCCGGGGATTACCATTCGCTATGATTGTTTCGCAGGCGAATCCCGG
>JAJZEB010000050.1 GCA_021805805.1 Pseudomonadota bacterium
GTTCGGTCGCACCCTTCGACGCGAAGAAACCGAACTCCCCGCTGAACCGGCGTGTGAGCATCGTCGTGCTGACCCATGATGCGGCTAAGCGCATCTTGCGCGAGCAGAAGGCGGAGGCGACCGCGTCAGAGGTGGCGCGGGCTCCCTGGCGGGGTGGACACTACAGGATGCGTATTCCAGCGCAAACCCGCTGATCGCTTCGATCCAAGGCCGCCCCGGTGCGGGACTCTCGATCGGCCTACGCAGTGCGTAGGAGTTGTGCCGATCCGCTTGATGGGAGACAGGTCGTCGGCCTGACCGGACTCTCGCCCGATACGGCCTAAAGGCAGGTCACGACCCTGAACAGCCACCTGCGGCATTAGTGAGCCGCCTTTTGGCAATTCCAGTGCGAGGCAACCCATGCGTCGAGCGCGCCGGAGCCGGCACTCGACTCCATGTCCAGGCGGGCATGCTACTGAATGCAAGGCTGCAAGCTGCTGCGCACGGGGTGAGGCCCATCTTTCCGGTCATGCTTTAAAGTCTCTCGGCGCAATGGTTCAGCCAGTTCCGGATGGCTGTGTCGCCGGTGAGGCCCATCGCCCTGTCATAGGCTGCGGCTGATTCCTCCTTGCGTCCGGCTATGGCCAGTAGGCGGGCTCGCGAGGCCCACCAGGGCTGGTGCGTGGCGACCCGGGAGAAGTCGATCGCATCGAGAAGCGCCAGGCCGGCGCTTGGGTCCGCGCCGGCGTAGGCCACCGCGATCGCATGCCCGATCCGGGCACCGATCGTCGGGCCGAACTGCAACAGTCGCTCGTACAGGCCCACGATTTCCCTCCAGGGCGTACTCCCCTGCACGATGCCGTGCATGTGGGCGGCCTGGATGGCCGCCTCGATCTGGTACGGCCCAGGGTGCCCTAGCTTCACTGCGGCGCCCAGATGCGCTTCGGCATCGCCCATCATTGGCTGGCGCCAATGCTTGGGATTCTGTTCGTCGAGGGGGATGAAAGTGTGCTGGCCATCGCGTTGCGCGAAGCGTCTCGATTCGCGGTACAGAAGGAGCGCGCATAGGCCGTGCGCTTCCGCGCTTCCGGGTAGGCAATCGCTGGCGAGCCCAGCGAGAAAGACAGCTTCGTCTGCAACGTCGCTGCGTCGTGTTTCCGAAACTGCAGCTTCGCCAATGCTGTATGCGCCGTAGATCGCCTCCAGTACCGAGGTGACCCGCTCGGGAAGTTCTCTTTTCTCAGGCTCTGCGAATGCAATGGCTGCATCGCGGATCTTGCCCTTCGCACGGGTCAGCCGTTTTGCCAACGCGGCCGGACTGACAAGAAAGGCGCTGGCGATCTGCGGCGCGTCGAGGCCGAGCACCAGCTGCAGCATCAGCGCCGCGTGAATCGACGGGTCGATCGCCGGATGCGCGCAGACGAACAGCAGGCGCAGGCGTACATCCGGTATGACGAGATCTTCCGCCGGCGGCGCAATCAATTCCGGCAGGATGATCGAGACGGCTGGATCCTGCTCCAGGCGCCTGCGCCGGGCAGCCATCAGCAAGTGGCGCTTGGCGACCGTCAGCAACCAGGCTTCCGGCGCCAACGGGACGCCCTGCCTCGGCCAGTGCACGAGGGCGGCAGCGAAAGCTTCTGACAGGGCGTCTTCGGCAGCGCACACGTCGCGCCACTTCCAAGCCAGCCAGGCGAGCAGCTTTCCGTAGCTTGCGCGTGCCGCCGCTTCCGCAGCCGCGGCGGCGTGGTCGGCTTCGATCACCTCTGCGGCATGCCCATCACCGGGTAGACGTCGGTGGCCCCCGTCCGGGAGCTGGGGCTCAGTTCGGCCCAACCAAGGGCATCGTCCAGCGACTCGACGTCAATGATGATATAGCCGCCGAGCAAGTCCTTGCTGTCCGCGAAGGGCCCGTCCTGGACCTGACGCTTGCCGTCCACCACCTTCACCGAGGTTCCGGCGAGGGCTTCCAGGCGGTTGCCACTCTTGATGACTCCCGCCGCACCCATCGCGTCCAGGTATTGCTGCCACGCGGCCAAGTTGGGCGGTCCTTTCACGGGGTCACGATTCATTTCATAGACTTCAGCGGGCTGTCGATAGATGAGCATGTATTCCATGGTTGGCTCCTTGCGCCGTGCAGTTCTCGAAGGTGACGGAAAGCGACACCGCCTTCCAACCCTTAGATGCGTGTACAGAGCGCAAATGGACACGGCCACCAAAATTATCGACTGCCGGACGTCGCCGTGGACAAGCCAGGCGTAGGGAGCCTGGGGCGACTGGCGCCGAAGGGCGTCACGATTGCCGCCTTTCCGCATCGCCGGCGCAGATTGGCACGCCGGGTCGCTAACGGCGGCCATCGGAGCGCGTCTCTGATGAGCGCTCCCGGACGACACCGGGCTTACGCCTTGGCAGCGTGCCCCCTGATCCAGTTATTGCACCACTCGTACCATTCACGCGACGTCATCGCGCTGTGGCAAAGCGGAACGCACTGCCATCGCGCACATCACGGGAGGGACGCGTCGTGTCGCGCCATAGGTAACCTCGGCGACCGTTGCCCGACGCGTTGCGAACACTGGCGGCGAGTGGGAGCAGCGCCGGCTTTGGCCGAGATCTTGAAACTCAGCGTCGATGCGATGGGCATGCACTGACCAACCCCTGCGGCATCAACTTTCAAGCGCCAAGGCGCGGTCGATCGTCACAAAGTCAGGGTAGCGTGGGCGACTCGACTTCGAAGGGGGCGACATGTTCACCAGGATCATCGACTTCGTGAAGTACGACGGCACCCAGATCGAGATCCACGTCGAGCGCGACGCGAGCGGCGCCATCACCTTCGGATTTCTGGCGCCTGGGGTCGAAGGATTTGCACCGGCCGACGGCCTTGGCCCGTTCGCAACGCCAGAGCAGGCGCTGGCCGCGGTGCGCAAATGGGTGTGGGACTGGGCGCAGCGCTACTACGGCTGACCGGACGGCTGTCTTTCATAGACCCAGACCGCGACCAGCAGCCGGCACCGGCTTACGATCCTCAGCCAGCAGCCACTCGATTGTGTCCCGAGCAGCCAACCACCGCGCGACCAGCTCGCGCTCCAACCCGCTGCACTGCGCCAAGCTTTCGCGCTCGGCCAACAGCTCGGCCAGGTCATCATCCGGCACTTCGCGCAGGGTCTTGGGGTAGGTGTCCACAGCAAACAGCGTATAGCTGTTTGCGTGAGGGCCGCGTCAGCACACCGTGAGCCGGGCATCAGCGATGCTCGTACGCTGCGCATCCGGGAACACACTGTATCGGCTCAGCTAGACGCCACGGCGTACAGTCGTTCGGGTTTGCGCGCGATGCGCCTCGACGTGGGGAGATATCCATGGGTGCCGACGTTTCACTCACGGCGCTGTTGCAGCTTGGCCTGCGCATCACAAGCTCGCGCGACCTCGAGCAGGCTCGCTGGCTCGTGCGGCAAGCGGGCGCCGACGCTGTGAGCGCAGCCACTCATGAACTCGCCAGCCGGCGCGTGCCGCGCCCGCAGAAGGTCGTCGCCTATCTCGGACTGGAACGCCGTGCAGTGCCGCGCCCAGACCTGCCCCTCGCAGCACGCGCACACGCGCGCTACCAGCAGCGCGGCTGGATGGGCAACACGTCCGAGCTGACGCGCTAGCCTGGCGGCCTGATAGAACCTCGTGCGCTCAAAGAAAGGACCCGGCAAGCCGGCCGGGTCAATGAGCACTCGCACACTCAGCTAGGAGACAACGGCCCCAGCGTAGGCGACGCACGTTGCTGCTGGATTGCCGCGGCGTGAAGGTGTACAGCGCGCCATGCGCCCGTTCCTTTGGTCCCATGCGGTGGCCCATTAAGTTTGCCGGCGCGCGGAACAGGCCATTCCTTTCGCCCTGCGCGGCCTCCCAAGTCATGCGCTCGACCAGGAGACAGGTGGTCGGCCTGAACAGTCGCTCCGCATGACACATGGCGATGACTGCAATGGCAAGGTCAGCGGTCGCCCCTCCGCCACCTTGGCGCGACTCAAACCAACCGGCCTTCACGGAACCCGGCGCGGTTCTGTGATGTTCGGCCATTCCGTCATCGAACGACTTTGGCATCTATGGCACCAGCTGTTGTCAGGAATTCGTGAGGATCTCCGACGAAGTCACATACGGTCCTATCCGGGGTTTGTGGCGCAATGCTACCGGTCGACCCGCTCAGCGGCGTGGTCGTCCACGACATGCAGGAAATCCGAACATGAACTCTGTGATGCTGTTCCTGGTCGCCGTCATCGCGCTGCTGTTCGGCGCGGCGCAACTGGGCATGAGACGGCTGGGGCACAGGGCTGAAGGCCGCGCCGCGCCGGACACACATGCGTTCGATGGGGATGTCCGCCCCCAGTCCTTGCGCGTCTACTACTTTTACGCGCCGCACTGCGGCCCCTGCCGCTCAATGACGCCTCTGATCGACGAACTTCGCGCCTCGTATCCCAATCTGATCAAGGTCGACGTGAGTCATGCGCCAGAGGTCGCCCAAGGCTTCTATGTCGTGGCCACACCCAGCTTCGCTGTCGTCGACCGAGGGGTGATCCAGCGCGTATTCCTAGGCGTGTCCAACAAATCCAAAATCTTGCGCATGTTGCGAGTCGACGCGAATGCCGATTGAGCAACGAAGTATGCGAGCCCCTCACAACATATCCACCGCAGGCCCCACATCATGGAAGATTACGTGTTCCACATCGAATCAGCATCGCGGTCACGAACTGAAGATTCTCGGGATCAGTTGGTGCAGTGGATCGACGAGGCAGCGGCTCGGGCCAAGGGCATTGTCGACATCGCGCAGACGCAACATCATGATGTCGGACGTGCCCGTGAAGCTTTTGACGATCTCGCGAACCAGGCGCGATTGCACCAGGAACGCCTGGCACAGATCCAGCAGGCTGCGCGTCAGGTCAACACAGTTCTACAGAGCATTCGCGACATCGCTGAGAAGACGAATTTGCTGGCGTTGAATGCGGCGATAGAGGCCGCGCGAGCAGGAAGCGCGGGGGTCGGGTTTGCGGTGGTGGCTGACGAGGTCCGGCGTCTGGCCCGAAGTGCGGCGCAGACAGTGCAATCCGCCGCGCCGATCATGGATGGCATCCAGGCGTCGGTGGCCGGCGCCGCTCACGCCTACGACCAATTCTCGGGTATGGTGGATCAGCGTGTTGCGCAAATGGGTGGCATTCTCGATGGGTTGTCGTCGATCCAGGAGCGGGTCGACGCGAATCGTGAACTCTTCAGCAAGATTGACGCTGGCGTGCGCGCGCTTGCCGACTCCGAGGCGCATCCGCCGTCGCACAGGGAAACGCCATGAATCCCCTCCTGCCACACCAATCCTGGCTGCGCGCAGCGACATCGCGCTTGTTCCGTGACCCGCGTCGCAGTGGTGAACAAGCACTGCTTGGGTTGCTCAATCTGGCTTGGTTTGTCGAGGCTCGTGATCCCTACACGGGCGGGCATCTCTGGCGGGTTTCCCGCTACGCCCAGGCGCTTGCAGAGCATGCGGGGCTGGGCGCATCCGAGGTCGCGCGCATCGCGCTCGGCGGCTTTTTGCATGACGTGGGCAAGATCGGCGTAACCGATTCGGTACTCCGTAAAGCGGGGCCGCTCGACGACGCCGAGTGGGAGATTATGCGTACCCACCCGCAAGTCGGCGTGCGGCTTCTCTCTGCGCATTCCTTGGCACACTGGGTGGCCGACGCCATCGGCTCGCACCATGAGCGATGCGATGGCAGGGGCTATCCGAGCGGCCTGAGCGGCACGGCAATTCCCGTGGCAGCGCGGATTGTCGGCATCTGCGACGCCTTCGACGCGATGACTAGCGCCAGACCCTACCGCGCAGGAATGTCCATCGAAGTCGCGTTGGACATCATCGCAGCGCACTCGGGTTCCCAGTTTGACGCGCATCTGGCGGCGCAGTTCGTAGCCCTTGGGCGAGCCGGGAGCTGGGCGCACATCGCCGGCCACAGCGACGAAGGCATTCCGCTGCTGAACTGCCCGCACTGCGGCCCGACCCTGGTGCGTACGCGCGAAGCTCGCGAAGGCCAGCCCCTGTACTGCCGCAACTGCAGCAGCGCGTTCGTGCTGGATGGGGCGAGCGGCGACCTTGAGGCGCTCCCCACCGGAGCGAAGGGGGCGGCTTCGGATCTAGTCGCCGATAGCGACCACGCGTTGTTGCATAGGTTGCTCGACGAATTCGCGGCGCTTCGGCTGTGGGCATCGCCGGCCACAGGTTCGGCCTGAGTGGCGAATCCTCGAGCTGGGCGCTTGTTACGTTTCCTCGTCATCCCGATAGGCTCGCCATTGCCCGAGCGCGCCACGCATCGTGAGGATCTGTCTCTCGAATCGCGGGCATGCCTTGCACATCAGGAAGTGAACGCGTATGGCCATGCGCTCAGGCCAACTCAAGTTGCGATCCTCGCGAGCGAGCAGCAAGGCAGAAATGTCGCGGCAGGTCGCCAGCGATGGGCGTTTCATGACGTTTTCTCGGCAAACCAATGAATTTGCAGACACTGCCGCAAGCGCATCCTCGCGCGCGAAAGCATCTTCCATAGATTGGTCGAAGTGATGCGCAATTCCTGACAGATTGCCTCGCTCTCGAGTTCCAGCCACTCACGCATCAGGAACACCCGCCCAAGCTGGCCTGGCAGCGCATCCATGCAAGTCTCCAGGACCTGAAAGAACTGGACCCGCTGCAGTGCGTCTTCCGGGGTCTGCCAATCTTCCGGAGGCTCACGGAACCGGCCATCCGCCGTGTAAATGAGCTCGTCCAGGGCATCGTCCTCGTCGGCCGCGGGCTCGTAATCGCACTCGCGCTTGCGCAAGCGGAGTTGATCCAGCACCTTGTGTTTGAGGATGCCAATCACCCAGGTCTGTAACTTCGAGTTGCTCCCGAATCGAGCAGCGCCTTCCAGTGCTGCGAGCAAGGTCTCTGACACCGCGTCCTCGGCCCATGCGGTATTGCGAAGCTGCAGGTGAGCAAGGCGCAGCAACGTCGGGCGCATCGCGTGCAGCTGGTCGCTGAATGTCTGGTCATCGGCCATCGCCATCTTCTTGCGTAGTCTTCAATCGGCAGCCGCCAATCCGGGCAGCAACTCTGGGGAATTCGCGCAATTCTTGCATGCGCGTATGACGCCTCGTGTTTGTTGCGCGGCTGGGTGTCAGGAATTGCGCCCCCGCTCGACCAACAAGCAGAGGCCCCGCGAACACATTTGCGCGTGTGGCTCGGCCCAACATTTCGAGGGGAACATTCATGACACAGGCAACGCGAGTAGCGTCGACTGGCAACGCCGACGATGGCAACCTGATCGCACGACTTTGGGCGTTGGTCGAGGCAACCCTGGATGGGCTTCGATCCCCGGCACTGATGGCGGCTCGGCTCTACGTGTCTTACGTATTCTTCAATTCAGGCCTGCAAAGTCTTCGCGACTGGGCTGGCACCGTGTGGCTGTATCAGAACGAATTCCACGTCGGCCCATTGCCACCGCATGTCGCCGCGGTGGTTGGCACGGCGGGAGAGCTACTGCTGCCCCCGTTGGTCGCTTTCGGGCTACTCGGGCGCTTCGGCGCGCTGGGGTTGTTCGTCGTCAACCTTGTCGCGCTACTGTCGTATATGTACGCATTGCAGGCGCCAGCGATCATGTTCCACTTCATCTGGGGTGGGCTGATCCTGATGATCGCGCTATGGGGCCCCGGGTCCTGGTCGCTGGATGCCTGGCGCAAAGCGCGTCGCACGCGTTGAGGGGCGGGGCAATGCAACGATTCGACCTCGCAAGGCGCCTCGACGGCGTGCGCTGGAACCATTTTCACACCACGGTGGTGCTCGCGTTGGGCGTGGGCTGGCTGCTCGACGCCTTCGAGGTGACCATCGTCGGCAATGTGATCGGCGTGTTCAAACATCTCTGGCACCTGAGCAATACTGAGGCGTCGTGGGTATTGAGCATCTGGTTCTTGGGACTGATGATCGGGGCCTACGGCTTCGGCTTCCTGGCTGATCGCTACGGGCGCCGGCGGTTGTTCCTGCTCACGCTAGTGCTCTATGGCACGTTCACCTTGCTCACTGCAGTGGCCTGGAACTACGGCGCGCTGCTGGCGTTTCGGCTGTTGACCGCCATCGGCGTGGGGGCCGAGTATTCAGCGATCAATTCGGCGATCGCAGAATTCATCCCGGCGCGCAGTCGTGGGCGCACCAATGCGGCAGTGATGAATTTCTGGTCACTCGGGGCGATCGCAGCGGCATTGGTCACGTTGTATCTGGTCAACGTCTTGCCGCCGCAATATGGCTGGCGCGTGGCTTTCGGTTTCGGCGCAATCGTGGCCTTGAGCACCGCGCTGATGCGCCGCAGCATCCCGGAGTCGCCACGCTGGCTGCTCGAGCAAGGTCGGATCGGCGAAGCTGAGCAGGTCGTGCAGGGCATCGAGCAGGGACGCACGCAGTGGCTGACTCTGGCGCCGTCTACGCCGGCCGAGACTCTCGGCGAGCAGCGCGGAGTATGGGCGCAGACCCGCGAGTTGCTCAGGCGCCATCCGGGGAGAGTCGCGCTGGGCTGTGCACTCGACTTTTCGGAGGCGGCGGGCTACTACGGTTTGTTCGCATTCCTGGCGCTGTTCATTCTGCCGGCGGTGCATGTGCCCGACGGCTTCGCGCCGTTCTTCTATCTGATCGGCAATGTCGGTGCGTTGCTCGGCGGCACGCTTGTCGTGCTGCTGCTTGACCGCATGGGGCGCAAGTCCACGGTGCCCGTGTTCTATCTGTTGGCTGCCGGCGGTGTATTGGTGCTGGCGGGCTCGATAAGAACCGGCTCGTGGGGTTGGGTGCTGGCGGCGTTCACGCTGGCCAATTTGCTGGCCACCGGTGGCTGGATTTCAGCCTACCCGACCTTCTCGGAGATCTTTCCGACCGAACTGCGGGCCACGGGAATCGGCCTTTCCGTCGCTGTCGGGCGCCTGGGTGCGTTCGCGGCACCGCTGCTACTGACCACGGTGGCCGATCACTACGGCATGATTCCTGCACTGCTCCTGCTCGCGAGCTTCTGGTTGATCGGCGCCGTGGCAATGCTGCCGTGGATGCGCTGGGGCGTCGAGGGGCGAGGGCGAGCGCTCGAGGCCCTGATGTCGCCGGAGGGGGCGCGATGATCACCGCGCCGCAACCGCTTGCGGAGCGCCCTGGACGCACTTGCCCACTGGACTACCACTACCAGCCGGCTGACATTGCCAAGGAGCCTGTGCTGCAAGCCGAGCATGTGTATGTCATCGGCGGCCTGTATGGCAACGTCGAGGCTTTGCGGGCCATTGAGGTGATGCGCGAGACCGAGGCAGCAAAGGGTCGCTCCGTGGCGCTGGTGTTCAACGGCGATGCCCATTGGTTCGATATCGCTTCATCGGATTTCGCGCGCGTTGCTGCTGCCGTTGAGGCCCACCTGGCATGCAGCGGCAATGTCGAAGTCGAACTTGCGCGTCCGACAGGAAGCGCGGGGTGTGGATGTGCGTACCCTGACTTCGTCGACGAAAGCGTGGTACAGCGCTCCAATCGCATCATCGAGCGTTTGCGTGAGACGGCGCGCGAGGAGCATTCTCATCTTGCGCAGCTGCGCGCGCTGCCCAAGACTCTGCACCTGCGTGTCGGTGGCCTGCAGGTTGGAGTGGTGCACGGTGACGCATGGTCGCTGGCCGGCTGGCGCTTCGCCCAGGAAACGTTGCGGGAGGCACAGCAAGCGGGCTGGCCGCCAGGGCCTGATAGTTTGCGTGCAGCCTGGATTGAGTCCGGGATGCGCGTGCTGTGTTCCTCGCACAGTTGCCTCCCAGCCGCCGTCGAACTGCGCTTGGGCGGGCAAGCAGCGGTGCTGATGAACAACGGGGCGGCCGGCATGCCCAACTTTCGTGACACCCACTTTGGTGTCATCACGCGCATCTCCACCTCGACCGAGGCCCCGGCCGACAGTCTGTATGGGACGGTCGTCGACGACGTGCGGATCGACGCGATGCCGGTGCGCTATGACCACCCTGCCTGGTGTGCACGTTTTCTGCGCAACTGGCCACCAGGCAGCGATGCCCATGCCTCCTACTGGGGGCGTATCGAGCGTGGCCCTGATTACAACCGAGCCGGTGCTCTGTTCGGCGCTTTTGCCAAGTAGCGTGACACTCCGTTCAAAAAAGTTGCGCGCGCAGGAACGCGATGTTCGTAACCAGACCTGGAAGAAGCCATTGAAACAGCCGCGCGACCGCGACGAGCTCGTCCAGCGGGGCATCCTCGGCGGCGGCTTCCCGCAGCGCCTGGCCGCTCAGTCCGGCCGGGTTAGGAATCGCATGGGTCACCCTCTCGAGCACCTCGGCATGCAGGTCCTCGCAGATCTGTCGATAAGCATCGCTCCGCACGTGCGGAGCCAAATGTTGCCAGGCCGTGGAGAAGTAACTCGGCCAGCGCGCCAGCGCGCGGTAATCGGTGTTCACAAAGGGCAGCCCGAGCGTGCGCTGAATGTCGGCGTACAGCGCGCGCGTGGGTGCATCGGCATGGTGAGCTTCCATCAAGACCAAGGCGCCAACTGCACGCGGCCCGTGTCGCCCTTGGAAGGGAGTCGCGTCGCCCACGCCATCGAGTTCGCCGCCCTCGAGCAGCAGCCGTGTGATGCTGGCAATCAACAAATAGGGTTGATTGCCGTGAGAGAACACCTCCAGCAGCTCGCGTATCGACTCCAGCTCGCGCGGCGCGTAGCCCAGGTCGCGCAGTGCTGGCACCAAGCTGGCCGGCTGCAGGCGCCGCGCGGATTGCTCCGCCTGCGCGCGCATGGCACTGCAATGCTCGACGAACGCCGCACTGCCCACAATGGGCTCCAGACCCTGCCACAGTACGCGGAAAAAGCTTGGGTAGTTCGCATAAGCCATCGTGACCACCCCCATCCACGGCACTTGCAATGCCTGCTTCATCGCCGCGTAGGCGGCGGCACGTTCACCTTCGACCAGGTATTCCGGCAGCGGGTGCAGCGGCGGAATGGAGTCGGGGAACAGACGGGGCAGCGCGTGGTGGGGCATGTCGGACTCCGGGATTCACGCCCGGCTTCATGCACGACGCGTGAATGTTTTGTACCATTCGTTCCATTATTCGCTTTGAACCCTCTCATGTCCAGACCCCGCAACTTCGATTCACACGCCGTCGTGGATGCCGCGATGCGGTCGGTGTGGGCGGGCGGGCTCGCCACCACCAGCGTGGGCGATCTTCTGCACGCCACAGGCTTGTCGCGTTCGTCCCTCTACAACAGTTTCGGAAATCGCGAGGGACTCCTCACCGAGGCCGTGGAACGCTACGTCGACGAGCAGATCGCAGCGATTCGCCAGTTGTTCGCGCAGGCAACGTTGGAGCAGGCACTGAGTGTGCTGCTGCTCGACGCGGCCACCACCAACCATGACGGCCGAGGGTGCCTTCTGGTCAACGCGGCAGGCGAACTGCACGAACAGGACGGGGCGATGACAGAGGTGGTGCGCGCGGGCTTTGCCCGCCTCGCAGCTGCGTTGGAAGTTGCCATTCGAGAGGTCGCTCCGCGAGGCACCGACACAGCCCAGCTATGCGCCGCGTTGATGGCCTCGATTGCCGGCATGCGGACCCTGCAACGTGCCGCCTTGCCGCTGCCGCAACGCCGACAGGCGGCGCTGCGCCTGGCCCAGGCCCTGGCGGCCGGCTGATTTTTTTTTGGATATTTTGTACCCATCATTCCATTTCAAGCGCGCTGTGCGCCCATCCGCGCCGCAAGGCGCAAACCTTCGGAGAAGACCATGACCCAAGCCATTGCCAAACTCGACTTGCCCGCTCAGACCGTCGCTTCCACCAGCGGCAAGGCCCGTGAAATGCTCGAAACTTCCCAGCAGCGGCTGGGCTTCGTGCCGAACATGTACGCCAACATGGTGAACTCCCCCGGCGTGCTGCAGACCTACCTGCTGGGCTACGAGTTGTTCCGCAACGAAGGAGGCTTCACTCCGGCCGAACAGGAGGTCGTGTTCCTGAGTGTCAGCCGCTTCAACGGTTGCACCTACTGCATGGCCGCGCACAGCATGATCGGTGACAAGATGTCCAAGCTGCCGGCCGACTCGCTGGCCGCGCTGCGCGAGGGCAAGCCCCTGCCCGACGCCAAGCTGCAGGCGCTGGCGACCTTCTCCACCACCATGGTGGAAAGCCGCGGCACGCCGACGCCCGAGCAGCTCGCTGCCTTCAAGGCGGCCGGCTACACCGACCGTCATGCGCTGGAAATCGTGCTGGCGATCGCGGTGAAGACCCTGAGCAACTATTCCAACCACGTGTTCCACACGCAGACCGACCCGGCCTTCGGGGCCTACGCGTGGAATCCCGCGGCCTGACCCACAGCATGGGAGGCGCCACGCGCCTCCCGTTGCATCCATTTTGTCGGAAGGAGTTCGCCATGCCGGCTGTTCGCATGTACACCACCGCGGTGTGCCCCTATTGCCTGCGCGCCAAGGCGCTGCTACGCCAGCGCGGGGTCGAAAGCATTGAGGAAATCCGCATCGACGCCGACCCGTCGGCCGCCGCCGAGATGGGACGCCTGACGGGGCGGCGCACCGTGCCGCAGATTTTCATTGGCGAGCGCCATGTGGGCGGATGCGACGATCTGTATGCGCTCGACGCATCAGGAGGCCTGAAAACCTTGTTGCAGGGATGAGTGTCAGGAATCGCGGCATTGACCGACTAATAGTGCCCGCTCGTGATTCCGAGCGGCTGCATTGTCGCGGGATCGCCCGTCATCCACTCTTTTTAAGGAGATTTCCGATGCATGTCTTCAAGTCGACTGTCCTTGCCGTTGCTGCCGCTGCCGGGCTGATGCTGGCGGCCACTGCGCCGGCGCGCGCCGACTATGTGCAACCGCACATCACCCACCCGGCCTTCGGGCGCGTGCGGGTGGTCGTTCCGGTCAGCAGCGCCGACCCCGGGGTGTGGGCCTTCAAGCTGAAAAACCTGCTCAACAGCGAGAAGACCATCAAGCATTGGCACGGGACGCTTCAGGCGCACGTTGTCCTGTACGGCGGAGGCGTCAAGATGCTGCTCGACCCGGTGAGCGACGACGTCAAAGCCGCTGTCGACGCGCTGCGTGCCGATGGTGTTCATTTCGACATCTGCAACAACACCCTCAAGGGAATGAATCTCGACTGGCACCAGCTCTACGGCGTCAAGGAAAGCGACATCGTCCCGGCCGGCTTCCTGCAGGTGGGCTGGCTGGCCAACCACGGCTGGGCGGTCGAGGCCATGAACTAAGCATGCGCTTCGAGCGTGCGCGTGGGGAGGCTCTGGCGGCGACGCTGGTCGCCGCGGCTGCCTGGTGCGCCGGCGCGACCGGCGTCGACACCCTGATGTTCCCGGAACTGGGCGCGCTGGCGCACGACGTGTTCACGCGCCCCCAGGGGGCCTGGGCGCGCGCGCTCTGGCACATCGCCTTCATGCCGGCACTGGCCGCGCTCATCGGCCTGACCTTGGCGCGTGCCCTTCCACTGGGGCTGCCGGCCCTGGCCTTGAGCCTGGGCAGCACGCTGCTGCTGCTGGGCTTGTTTCGGTCGCCGCTGGCGCCCGCGATTTCCGCCGGGCTGCTGCCGGTGGCGCTACGCGTGCGCAGCCCCTGGTACCCGGCTTCGATCCTGCTGGTGACCGGCGTGCTCGCTGGCGTCGTACTGTTGCGCGCGACCCTGCGCCGCGCTGTGCCTGCTCCCGTCGATCCGGCGTCGCGCATCGACGACCAGACCGAAGAAGCGGCGCACGGCTGGCGCTGGCTGCCGGGGTACACGCTGTTCGCGCTGGTCGCCGGGGGACTCGCGCAGCCCGCGCACCTGCTTCTGGTACCGCCGCTGTTCGTCGTCGCGTACGAGATGTTCGCGCACCCGGCCGTTTGCCCGTGGCGCGCACGCCCATGGGCGCTGCTGGCGGCATGCGTGGTCGGCGCAGCCTGCGGCGCCGCGATGGTGGCGTGGCTGGGCGCGGGGCCACTGTCCGCGGCGGCCAGCCTGCTTGCGGGGGTGCTGCTCGTGCGCGCGCTCGACCTTCACGTCCCACCGGCGCTGGCCATCGGCTTGCTGCCGCAGATCCTGCCGCGAGCCGGATGGTACTTCGTGGGTTCGGTCGCGCTGCTTTGTGCGTGGCTGATCGCCAGCTTCGCGCTCGCGGACTTCGTCGCGCAGCGCCTTTCCACAGTCAGGAGAACGGCATGAACAGCACGATCGAGCGCATTGGCATCCTGGGCGGAAGCGGTTTGTATGCTTTCGAAGGCCTCGTCGACGTTGTCGAACATGCGGTCGACACGCCTTACGGCACGCCCTCGGACGTGATCGTCACCGGGCGCCTGGGCTCGGCCCAGGTCGCATTTCTGGCGCGTCATGGGCGGGGCCACCGACTGATCCCCTCCGAAGTCCCGTACCGCGCCAACATCTATGCGCTCAAAGAGCTGGGCGTGCGCAGCTTGCTGGCCATCTCGGCGGTTGGCTCGCTGCGCGAACACGTCGCGCCGCTTGACCTAGTCCTGCCCGACCAGTTTCTCGACCTCACACGCAAACGCGAGTCGACCTTCTTCGGCGATGGCATCGTCGCCCACGTCTCCATGGCCGAGCCGACCTGCGCGGCCTTGCGCGAGCGCGCGGTGCAGGCCTTCGAGGCTTTGGCGCTTCCCAGCGTGCGCATGCACCGCTCGGCAACCTACGCCTGCATCGAGGGGCCTGCGTTCTCCACCCGTGCCGAATCGGCGATGCTGCGCACTCTTGGCGCTGATATCGTCGGCATGACGAACATGCCCGAGGCCAGGCTGGCGCGCGAGGCCCAGATCGCCTACGCCACCCTGGCGCTAGTGACGGATTACGACTGCTGGGACGCTGGGCGCGAGCCCGTCAGCGCCGAGCTGGCCATTTCCAACCTCACGCGTAACGCGGCAGTGGCGCAGAAAATCGCCGCCGCGGTGATCCAGAGCGTGAATGCGCAACCACTGCAGTCCGAGGCACATCAAGCGTTGCGCAGCGCGCTGGTCACGCCGATAGCCGGCATGACGGCCAGCCAGCGCGCGCGCGTCGACATCCTGCTGCGCTGAGCGCCCCGTCAGTGTCAGGATTGGTCGTCTCGTTCGACCAAGACATATCGGCGGCTCTCAGGTCCGCCTGCCCATCGGAGCCCTTGAGATGCACGCCACCATCCACCTGTTGCGCAAGAGCGACTTCCCTGCACTGCGCCGTCGTGCCTTGCGCAATCTGCAGGTCAACCTGGGGTACCGCTGCAATCAGAGCTGCCAGCACTGTCACGTCAATGCCGGGCCGAATCGCACCGAGGCGCTGGACGCCGACAACGCCGCGCTGATCGTGCAGGTGCTGCGCCGCGGCGGTATCGACACCCTGGACTTGACGGGGGGCGCACCGGAGATCAACCCCCATTTCCGCAGCCTGGTGACCCAGGCGCGCGCGGCCGGCGTGCGGGTCATCGATCGCTGCAACCTCAGCATCCTGTTCGAGCCAGGGCAGCAGGATCTGGCGGAGTTCCTCGCTGAGCAGCGGGTCGACGTCACCGCCTCGCTGCCTTGCTATACCGAGGACAACGTCGACGCGCAGCGCGGCGACGGCGTTTTCGAGAAAAGCATCCAGGCACTGCAGTGGCTCAATCGCCTCGGCTACGGCGACCCCGACAGCGGGTTGGCGCTGGACCTGGTCTACAACCCGCTCGGCGCGCACCTCCCGCCAGCCCAGCAAAAGCTGGAGGCGGACTACAAGCGCCTGCTGGGCGAGCGCTACGGCATCGTGTTCAATCGGCTGCTGACTATCGCCAACATGCCCATCCAGCGCTTCGGCAGCATGCTGGTGTCCAAGGGTCAGTTTGCCGACTACATGGCGCTGCTGCGCGGCAGCCATCGCGACGACAACCTGGACGGGGTGATGTGTCGCGACACGGTCTCGGTGGACTGGCAGGGCTACCTGCACGACTGCGACTTCAACCAGATGCTGGGCCTGCCGCTGGGTGCGCGGGGCGACGACGAGGAGCACCCGCGCATGCACCTGCGCGACCTGCTGGCGAACTCCGACGCACTGACCGGCCAGCCGATCACGGTGGCCGCGCACTGCTATGGCTGTACCGCGGGACAGGGCAGCAGTTGCGGCGGTGCGCTGACGTCGACCTCTCACGCCGTGCTGGCCTGAGTTCGAACATGAGCACGTCCGCTGCTGCTTTGCACAACCCGAAGGCGCGCCTGCTGGTCGCGCTGCTCCTGGTGGGCCTGGCGCTCGCGGGTGTCGCCAGCCTGCCGCACGGAGTATCGGGGCTTGGCGAACTCCACCAGCGCCTGGCCGAGTTGCAGGCGCGGCGCCAAGCGCATCCGCTGGGATTCGCCGCCGGGTTCTTCGCGCTGTACGTGGCCGTGGCCGCGCTGTCGATTCCGGCCGCCGCGCTGTTCACGCTGGCTGCCGGCGCGCTGTTCGGCCTGTGGCAGGGAGCCGTGCTCGTTTCCTTTGCCTCCGCGCTCGGCGCCCTGATGGCCTTCGCCTCGGCGCGCTGGCTGCTCGGGGCCTGGGTGCAAGCGCGCCTCGGGTCGCGACTGACCGCGATCAACGCGGGCGTGCGGCGCGACGGTGCGTTCTACCTGTTCGGAATGCGCCTGGTTCCCGTGTTTCCCTTCTTTGTCGTTAACTTGGCGATGGGGCTGACCGAGATGCCCGCTCGGCGCTTCTACTGGGTCAGCCAGCTCGGCATGCTGCCAGCCACCCTGGTCTATGTCGGGGCCGGTACGCGCCTGGCGCAGATCCATGACCTGCGTTCGATCGCCTCGCCCTCGTTGTGGGCTGTATTGGCCCTGCTGGGCGTGTTGCCCCTGGGCGCGCGCGCGTTGTTACGTCGCGTCGAGTCGGCGAGACGCTTGGCGCGCTGGCCGCGTCCACGTCGCTTCGATCGCAACGTCGTAGTCATCGGCGCCGGTGCTGCGGGGCTGGTCGCCTCCTACGTCGCAGCAGCCGCGAAGGCGCGAGTCACGCTGGTGGAGGCAGGCGCGATGGGCGGGGACTGCCTCAACACGGGTTGCGTGCCCTCGAAAGCCTTGCTTCACGTCGCGCGCAACGTGCACGCGATGCACCACGCCGCCCGGCTCGGCGTGCGTGTGGCGCCGCCCGAGGTCGATTTCGCCGCAGTGATGCGCCGCGTGCGCGACGTCGTCACCGAGGTTGCTCCGCATGACTCGGTCGAGCGCTACACCCAGCTCGGTGTCGAAGTGCTGCGCGGACGCGCGCGCATCACCTCGCCGTGGACGGTGCAGATCGATGGTGACGAGGGCCAGGTGGAGTTGAGCACGCGTGCCATCGTCGTCGCGGCAGGCGCCAGGCCCCTGGTGCCGCCGATTCCCGGGCTCGAGCAGGTGGGCTACCTGACCTCCGATACCGTGTGGGGCCTGCGCGAATTGCCGCGGCGCCTGCTGGTGCTGGGCGGTGGCCCGATCGGCTGTGAACTCGCACAGGCCTTCGCGCGCCTGGGCAGCCGGGTCACGTTGATGGAAATGCAGCCACGTATCCTGGTTCGCGAGGATGCCGACGTGGCCGCGCAGGTCGAGGCCGCGCTGCACGCCGATGGCGTCGAGCTGCTGAGCGGGCACAAGGCCCTGGGTGCGCACCTCGACAACGGCGAGCGCCGCATGCGCGCGCAGGGGCCCGACGGGGAGATCGAAGTCGGCTTCGACGCCCTGCTTTGCGCGCTGGGCCGAGCGGCTCGCACGCAGGGCTATGGGCTTCAGGAACTCGGCATGGAATTGCGAGCCAACGGAACCGTCCTTGCGGGCGCCGCGCTGCGCACCAACATTCCAAGCATCTACGTGTGCGGTGACGTCACCGGCCCGCTGCAGTTCACCCATGTGGCAGCCCACCAGGCCTGGACCGCCTCGGTCAATGCGCTGCTGGGCGGCTGGTGGAGCCTGAAGTCCGACCTGTCGGTGATTCCCTGGACCACCTTCACCGACCCTGAGGTCGCCCGCGTGGGTCTCAGCGAGGACGAGGCGCGCGCCAGAGGCATCGCGGTCGAAGTCACTCGCTACGACCTCGCTGAGCTCGACCGCGCGATCGCCGAAGACGCTACAAGCGGCTTCATCAAGGTGCTGACCCCGCCCGGCAAGGACCGCATCCTTGGCGTGACCATCGTTGGCGCCCACGCCGGGGAATTGCTCGCCGAGTTCGTGCTGGCCATGCGCCGTGGCCTGGGCCTTGGCGCCATCCTGGGCACCGTGCACGCCTACCCCACGTGGAGCGAGGCGGCTCGCGCGACCGCCGGGGCCTGGAAGCGCGCCCATGTGTCGCCTCGGCTGTTGCGCTGGAGCGAGGCCTTTTTCGCGTGGCGTCGTGCATGAGCTGCGATGCGAACTGCGACATGAGCTACGACACGAGCTGCCAAGCGGGCTGGGCGCAACGCCTGAGCATCGTCGTTCCGGTGCGCAACGAAGCTGCGGTGCTCAGACCGGCCCTGGAGCGCCTGCAGCAGTTGCGGGCGGCTGGAGTTGAAGTCATCGTGGTCGATGGCCAGAGCCGGGACGACAGCGCCGACCTGGCGCGGGGGCTGGCCGATCAACTGCTGCGCACCGACGCCGGGCGCGCGCTGCAGATGAACGCGGGCGCCACGGCCAGCAACAGGGCCTTGCTCTTGTTTTTGCATGTCGACACGGAGCTACCCGCCGGCGCGGTACCGACGCTGCTGGCCGCGCTCGACGGCGGCTTCGACTGGGGCCGCTTCGATGTCGCCATCGAACCCGCCACACCGCTGCTGCGTCTGGTCGCCGCGATGATGAACCTGCGCTCGCGTGCAAGCGGCATCTGCACCGGTGACCAGGCCCTGTTCATGCGGCGTGAGGCCTTCGACGCGATCGGCGGCTACCCAGTGCAAGAGTTGATGGAAGACATCGAGATCAGTCGACGCCTACGCAGGCGCGGCCGCCCCGCCTGCCTGCGCCTGCGCGTGCGCACCTCGTCGCGCCGCTGGCTGCGCCACGGGGTGCTGCGCACGGTGGCGCTGATGTGGTGGTTGCGCCTGCGCTACGCACTCGGAGCCCAGCCGGGTGTATTGGCCCGTCTGTACCGCGAGGCACGCTGAGCATGGACCATGCCGCCGTCCAGGTGTTCGCCAAGCCGCCGCTTGCCGGGGTCGCGAAGACGCGCTTGATTCCGGCGCTGGGAGCGGAAGGTGCCGCGCGGCTGGCGCATGCGTTGCTGGACCATGCACTGAGCGAGGCCTCCGTCGCGGAGTTGGGGCCGCTGTGGCTATGCACGACGGAGCGCCACCCGCTGCTCGCGCGCGTGGCACGACAGCATGGGGTGCGGCGCCGGCTGCAGCGCGGCCGGGACCTGGGGGAGCGCATGGCGCAGGCGCTGCAACGAGCCTGCCGCGACGCGCCGGCCGCGCTGCTGCTCGGCGCCGACTGCCCCGGGCTCGACGCGGCGAGCCTGCAACGCGCAGCGCAGGCGCTCGACCATGCCGAGGTGGTGTTCGTGCCGGCGCTCGACGGCGGTTTCGCGCTGGTCGGGTGTCGGGCGCAATCCGCTGCCGCGATGACACAGCTGTTCGCGCACCAGACCTGGAGCGTCGCCGACGTGATGCAGCGTATGCGCGAAGGCATGCGCGCACTCGGACTGTGCTGGATCGAGCTCGCGGCACTGGCCGACATCGACATTCCCGAGGACCTGGCGGCACTACCACCCAAGCTGCGTTCCTTGCTGCCATGCGACGCCTGCTGCTGATCGGGGCCGGACACGCCAGCGCTGAACTGCTGCGCCGCTGGGCCGCGACGTCGGCGCCAGATGTCGAGGTGTTGCTGGTCAGTCCGGACCTGATGGCACCGTATTCGGGCATGGTGCCGGGCTGGCTGGCAGGAAGCTATGCCTGGGACGACTGCTGCATCGATTTTGCGCGCCTGGCCGAACGCGCAGGCGCGCGAGTGATTGTCGACCGCGTCGTGGCGCTGGACCCTGGTCGGCGCGAGGTGCGCTTGGCCGGCGGCGCGACGCTGGGTGCCGATTCGATGGTGCTGAACATCGGCTCCACAGTGCGCACACCAGCGTTTTCGCCGGGGGCGCATCCGCTCGTTCTGCCCACTCGCCCGCTGGGCGCGCTGCGCCAGGCCGTCGACGCCTGGGCAAGCACTCTGGGTAGGGGTACACAGGGCCTCGAACTGGTCAGCGTGGGCGGGGGCGCGGCCGGCATCGAGACCCTGCTCGCGTTGCGCAGGCGCATGCTGCTGGCCGGCGGCGTGCCGAGTTGCACGCTGCTGACGCGGGACACCGATTTGCTGCGCGGCCTCAACGCACCGGCGCGGCGGCTGACGCGAGCCGCGCTGGCTCGTGCCGGGGTCGCGATTCGCACGGGATTCGACGCGCACGAAATCCAGGCAGACGGATTGCGCTCCCGGAACGGTCAGGTGCAGGCGGCGGATCTCGTGCTGTGGGCCGCCGGCGCGGTGGCGCATGCCTGGCCCGCGGCCAGCGGTGTGGATGTCGACGAGGCCGGCTTCGTGCGCGTCGACTCGACGCTTCGATCCACCTCGCATCCCTGGCTGTTTGCGATCGGCGATTGCGCGGCATTCGAGCCGCCGCTACCCAAAGCAGGGGTCTACTCGGTGCGCATGGGGCCCGTGCTCGCGCACAACGTCCACGCTTCGTTCACCCGGGGAACGCTGCAGCGCTACCACCCGCAACGTCACCAGCTGGTGCTGCTGAACACCGCC
>JAJZEB010000191.1 GCA_021805805.1 Pseudomonadota bacterium
AGGCTGAACGGCGCGCTGCGGCCATCCAGGCGGAATCTCGACGTCGCGGGGACCGAGAACTGGCCGAGCTGATGGCCGCGCAAGCCCACCAGACGAGCCAGGGGCGTGATCCATGATGACCCCGCTACCACCCATAGCCAAGCCTCTTGCGAAGCCGCAGAGGGCGCGGCAGGCGTGTGTGGAGCATGGCCGCCACACCTTTGGTGTGGCGGCAAAAAGCGGCCCGGCTTTGCCGGGCGATGTTCAGTCGGGCACCCGGTCGGGTGCCCTCATCAGCCATCACCGATGGAGCCGGTTCGGCTGCACACACCATGCACGGCTGCGCCCACACAAAGCAATTCAAAAACAGAGCTACTGCATTGAATCCAGTGCTAAATACGTGTCAGACGTCGTGTCTGACACAGGACGCGATCCGCAGGGCTGAAGGCTTGGGTCCTACACGGCCCGAGCGGGGCCGTGTAGGACCGGCTGGGGCCGTGGAATTTCTCAAGAACGCGGGGCGCGCGAATGCCACGGCCCCACAGGGGCCGTGCTGGGCCGACAAGGCCCCACAGAGGCCCACAGGTTTGAAAGTAATCGCTTCGCGTAACCGATTGATTCGCAATGTCTGACACGTCAGCCAAACCAACAAGGAACATCGCCATGATCAAGAACCACAGGATCACCATTCGTCTCCCTGTCCAGGAGGCCGACAAACTCGAGGCCGGAGCAGAGGCGGCAGGCGTGACCGTCAGCGAGTTTGCGCGTGCGGCACTCGCCAGGCACTTGGACATCGCCCAGCTCTCGGGCGCTCTGGCTCGCGAGCTCGCCGCCGAGTTGCGGGCCGATCTGCAAGCCCGCGACGAGGCACGCGATGCCGACCTGGCCACGAAGTTGAAAATCATGTCCGATCAGATTGCAGCGCTGTCACAAATCGTAGCGAAAGGAGGCCGGACATGAGCACGAAGGGAATCGTGAGTGAATCGGTCTTCCGCATTGAATTGATTATCGCTCTGGCGTTGGCCGGACTCATCTCTGGATTCATCGTTGGCAATCGGATCGAGTGGCGGCAGCTTGAGCCGGCGCAAGTTCTAGTCGTGCATCAGTTTGAAATTGGCGCGTTATTGACAAAACTCAAGTCGTGCAACATCGAAAAAGCGCCGCAATGGATTACTCGGCGCTGCGAAACATACCAAGAGCTGCGCGCCGCACCTGCCACGCGTGACTATTTGATCCCTCGTATGCGGCGTGCGATTATCTGGTGGCCCGTTTGGATGGCCGGCGCGGTGATGCTCCTCGGCATGCTCGGCCTTGCGTTGAAGTCCGCGCGATTCAAACGGCTCGATGCGCACTCGCCGCGCGATTACTTCAAAACCCGCCGACTGGTGGTGTTGCTGGACTGGTTCAGTCTGGCATTGCTGCCGGTTGCGATCGCAGTGGGTTGGTTCTCGCATAATCGCATCGTGTTGCTCGCCGGCAGTGTCCCGGTGATCGTGCTGGCCTGGTTGCGGCCATGGAAAAGGAATCGCAAATTAAAGCATATCCGCGGCGCACTGATCGAAGACAGTGAAGACGTGGAACGCTTGATTTGCAAAAATTACAAGGGTCGGCTCGGCGGGCTTGAAATCTGTGGCGTATCGGTACCACGTGATTTCGAAGTGCTGAACTTTTTGGTCGTCGGCGCGCCGGGTACAGGCAAGAGCAGCGCGATCGCGCCGATGATCAAAACGATGCGCGAACGTGGCGATCGCGTCTTTTGCACCGACGCGCGAGGCGATTATCTGCGGCGATTTTACTGCCCGGGCGACTTGATTCTGAATCCAAGGGACAAACGGAGCGTCCCGTGGTCGCCAATAAGTGAAATCCATGCCGTGGAAGACGCGGCCATGGTCGCAGGCGCTATCGTCCCGGACGGCGAAGGGAGAGATGCCAGCTGGCATCGGTGGGCGCAACAAATGCTCGAAGGAGTGCTGCTGCATGCGCTCCGCGAAAAGCTCCAGAACGCCGAGATCGTGCGGCTGATGATGATCGCGCCGCGCGACGAGTTGCGCGAGCGCCTGCAAGGGACGGCGGCGGCTGGCCTGTTGTCGGAGGAATCGCGCGGCAACATGTTCGGCGACATCAGAACTACGGCGGCGCCTTACATAAAATCGCTGAGCTGGCTGGCGCCCGACGCGGATGCCCAAGCGTTCAGCTTACGTCGATGGGCGCGCGATGAGGCGACCGTGGCGGCGTGTTGGTGGAATTTTCAAGACGCTCAAATTTCGGCGATGCGCTCGCTCATCGCAATGCAATTCAGTCTCCTGGGGCTGGGCGTCACGGAACAGGATGATTCCAATATTCGGCGGACGTGGCTCGTCATCGACGAGCTTAGCTCGCTGAGCCGGATTGGCGCACTCGAAGATTTTCTGGCGCGCGCACGAAAAGCCGGTGGCGCGGCGGTGCTGGGCGTGCAAACGCTGGCGCAGCTCAAAAAGGAATACGGCGACCACGGGGCCAGCGCGATCATCGGCTGCTGCGCGACGTTGCTGGCGCTGGCGATCGGCGATGTGGAAACACAGGAATACGTTTCCAGACTGCTCGGCGAGCAAGAGCAGTCGGTCGTCCAACGGTCAACTTCGCAATCTGAGGCAAGCGCACAACAGACAATGCAGCGCACATTGCGAACGGAACGCGTGATCATGCCGAGCGAGCTATCCCCCGGCCCGCTGAAACGCTGGCGCGGATTTCTGAGGCTCCCGGAAGTGCCCATCGCGCCGGTCCGAATCGTCAAATGTAAGGCTCGGGACGTCGCGCCGAACTACGTGCCGCGCGAGGTTCAACCCGATTCCGCAGTTGAACCTGCCAAGGCGGATGATGTGCCGTCAGCGCCACCCGCCGCGGTCGGCCCTGATGCTGCCGCGCCAGCGCGCGCAGCACCCGAACTGCCGCCGCTAGCGGCGGGCGCCGCGCCGGAGGAGCTGCTCGAACATCTCGAGGCGCGGCGGCAGGCGGGCTGGGCAGAGAGCCAGAAACAGGATGCGGGCGAGCAGGCAGCGGGCCCGAACTAAAGGAGACGATCATGAAAAATACTGAGCCGTGCGCGGCGCGCAAAGTGGAGGCAGCGCTGGAGGCGCTGATCCACGAAGC
>JAJZEB010000192.1 GCA_021805805.1 Pseudomonadota bacterium
CCGATCTCAGGTCTTCGAGCGCGACGGTATGAAACCGTCGCGTGAGGCTTGTGGTGAGCTTGTGCAGTCCGTCGCTGCGCACATTGGCAATGCGCGCGTGCAGCCGGGCAAGGCGCTGCCTGGCCTTGCGCCGGTTCGCCGATCCCTTGAGCTTGCGGGACAGGAAGCGCGACGCGCGACGCAAGCGCGCGAGCAGCATGGCCAGTGCTTTCGGGCCGTGAACCACTTCCCCCGTTGAGAGCGTCGCCAGCGCCTTGACTCCCAGGTCCACACCGACGGCGCCTTGGTTTTCGGCTTGCCGCAGGTGCGAGGTGTCTTGGGTATCGACAGCGATGGACACGAACCATCGATCGGCGACACGGGAGACCGTCGCCGAGTTGATCTTGCCTTCAAAGCGCAAGGGTTCGCGCATACGCACCCAACCCAATGTCGGAATGCGAATGCGGGAGCCTTCGGTCCCGGCAACGCCCGCTTGGGCATCGTCGAACTGCACGCCACCGCGGGGGCGGTGCCCGGCAACGCGCGAATCGAGGCATCCCTGGATGGAGGAACACGGTGCATCGTCCATCTCGTCGTCCAGTAGAAGAGGCTCGAACGTCTTCGCCTGATGGCAACGGCTATCCCCGGCGCATGGCAGTTGTCGGAAATGATTGCCATTGCGGCCGTTGCGCCGTGTCGAGCGCAGCGCCTGCCCTCGCCGACCACCGGGCGTTGGCACGACGTCGGCACGTCGGCCAAGGCCGTCACCGGGCCTGTCACGGCCAGGGGCCGCTGTAGAGTGCTTGCGGCCGCTCAACAATGACTGGAAGTCGGCGCTTCAGGGCGAAGTGCCGCCAGGCGCTGCTGGCGCCGACGCGATGAACAGCCGCGGGTCGAACTTGAACGGGTAGCGCTCGATGTGGAGGGTGACGGTGGCGTACGCCGGGTGCGCGGGGTTGAGCAGCAGATTCCGCTCGCCGGGCTCGATGTAGGACGGCACCCATAGCCCCAGGCTCGCGCCCGAGGCAACCCAGGTGTTGCCGATGGTCTGGGTGGCCGTCTCGTCGTCGCGCCAGTCCGCGGGCAGGCCCAGCGTCTCGACGTCGATCAGGGAGGCGGTCGCGGGAATCTCCAACCGCATGAGCGCCTGGTTCTTGGGGTTGGCGCCGTTGGCGTGCACGCGCTTTTCGAGCTGGCACAGGGCCCGGCTCGAGCCGCAGTAGACGACCTGGTTGAGCCCCTTGGTGTGCCAGCGGCCGTTGCCCTGCGTCGAGCCGTAGCCCAGACTCATGAGCAGGACGTTGAGCGCTGGTGCCGGCGTGTCGCAGTAGCCGATGCGGTAGACCGTGGTCAAACGACGCCACCGTACTTGACGGCGTTGAGGATGTCCTTGACGCGTTCGGCGCCAAAGCCGGACTTGGCGCAGTCCAGCGGCGTCTCCCCGTCGAGCATCGGGTGTGGCTGGCGCAGCCACGCAGCCGCTTCTTCATCAGTCTCGAAGGTGTCGCGTGCCATCGCGTCGAGCTCGAGCAGGCGCAGCATGCTCTCGGCCGCGTAGGTCGGAAGCACGTCGTCCTTGGCCACCTTGCGGTTGGCCGTGGCGCGGTCCATTCCCAGGACACCCGCGGCCGCGCCCTTGCCGATGCCCAAGTGCTCGCTCAGCGGCTCCAGGCTGCGGCTAGGGATGCCCAACTTGACGATGAAGTAGGCTTGCCTGGCCGACAGGTGGTCAGGGATCGTGAAGAGTTCGACAGCAGACTTGCGGTGCACGTGCGCGTGCCGACCAAGCTTGGAGTCGATCTTGAACGCCCTAACGACGCCCTTGACGTCATTCAGGTCACCCTTCGCGCCGACCTTGGACAGGACAATCGACCAGAGGTTGTGCAGCGGGGAATCGGCGGTCGAGGACATGAGAAACTCCGGTGCTGCGTTCATTTGCCTCATCAGTTTAGCGCATTTGCATCAACTCGTCCATGAGCCGTCCGGGCGCCACGGGCCAAAGCCGCCCATTGCCCTCGATCGCTTGTGGCCGACTCCGGGCTCACGCCTTGGCCGCGTGAGCTTCCGCATCGGCCGAGGCTGGCCAGTTGCCGGTGGCGATCACCCATTGCCTGTTCCCGCTTTGGCCAGAAGCCGAGCGCCGCTGACCTCGGCGGCACCTTTGTCAAAGGTCCACAACGGCTGCTCGCCTGCCTGCGTCGCCAGTGCGATGTGCAGGCAGTCGGCAAAGTCAGCCGCGCCTTCACGAAACAGTTGGAGTGCGATCTCGAGAGCACGCTCCGATTCCAGGGTCAGCTCGGATGCCGAAAACAAGCTCGAAAGCGCCCGCAAGACGTCGCCCTTGGTGAATCCGAAGTTGGACCGCAACACCCACTCAAGCTCCAGAACGACCGTGACGGGGACGAACAACGACAAGCCTTCGTCCAGGCAGCGACCGATGAGTCGCTTCGCCGCAGCGAATTGCGCCGGGTCGTCCTGGACGAGGTAGCGGACCAGAACATTGGTGTCGAGCGCGGGCATCAACGCCAGGGGTTCATATCGTCGATGGAGATGCGCTTGCCCCTGGGGGCCTTGAGCATGCCAGCCATGTCGCGGATCGATTGGGTCTTGGCGCGCACGATGATGGTCCCGTCGGGCATGGCCGACCACACCAATCGCGTCCCCGGCTTGGCATGCATCACTGCGCGGATGTCTGCCGGTACGGTGGTCTGCCCTTTGGCCGTTATCGTGGATTCTGCCATGGCGACTCCTTACAAATAAGCTCACTGTAAGGCGTTCAGCGCGGCGTGTCCACGGGGCTCGGAGGAAACCCGGGTGGCAACGTTGCCATCGCATCCGACGCGCGGTTCGAGTCGATCGTCACTGACGGCCGATGGTCGCAGCCGGCACTTGGCTCGCGTTGGGCGCAGCCGCTCAGGATGCTGACGACATCAGCGCCCGTTGAGTGCACCATGGCTGTGATCGGGTGCGCGACAGACCCCGGCCCTGAAGGATCTGGAGCGCGCCTACACCAACTTCTTTGCCGGGCGCGCGGCCTTCCCCAAGCGCAAGCGGCGTGGCCAGCACGACAGCTTTCGCTACCCCGACCCGAAGCAGTTCAAGCTCGACCAAGGCAACAGCCGCATCT
>JAJZEB010000193.1 GCA_021805805.1 Pseudomonadota bacterium
CGGACTGTCGCCGCGCGCGGTGCTGCGCGGCGTTCTCGATCTGTACGCGCGCGAAGGCTGGCGCCCGGTGGTCGCGCCGGAGATGGAGTTCTACCTGGTCGCGCGCCAGCACAACCCGCACGAACCGCTGCAGCCTCCGCTCGGGCGCACCGGCAAGGCCGAGGCCGGACGGCAGTCGTATTCGATCGACGCGGTCAACGACTTCGACCCCTTCTTCATGGAGCTGTCGAGCTTCTGCCAGGTGCACAAACTCGGCGTCGAGACGCTGATCCACGAGGCCGGCGCCGGCCAGATGGAAATCAATTTCAGCCACGGCGACCCGATGGACCTCGCCGACCGCGTGTTCCTGTTCAAGCGCGCGGTGCGCGAGACCGCGCTGCGCCACGGCATCGTCGCCACCTTCATGGCCAAGCCGATGGAGCTCGAGCCCGGCTCGGCGATGCACATCCACCAGAGCCTGGTCGACGCCGCCAGCGGTCGCAACCTGTTCTCCGACGCCGCGGGCCAGCCGACGCCGCGCTTCATGCACTACATCGCCGGGCTGCAGAAATACGTGCCGCAGACCATGCCGATGTTCGCCCCGTACGTCAACTCGTACCGCCGGCTGTCGCGCCACATGTCGGCACCGATCAACCTGCAGTGGGGACACGACAACCGCACCTGCGGCATCCGGGTGCCGAACTCCGACCCCGCCAACCGGCGCATCGAGAACCGCGTCCCCGGGGTCGACGTCAACCCGTATCTGGCGATGGCGGCCACGCTGGCCTGCGGCTGGCTGGGAATGCGCGCGCAGCTGCCGCCCAGCGAGCCGATGACGCGCAGCGCCTGGAGCCTGGACTACGAACTGCCGCGCCACCTGGAAGACGCCATCGAGCGCATGCGCGGCTGCGACGCGGTGGCCGAGGTGCTCGGCAGGACCTTCGTCGACGCCTTCTGCGCGGTCAAGGAGCTCGAGTACAGCACCTACAACCGTGTCATCAGCTCGTGGGAACGCGAGCACCTGCTGCTGCTCGTCTGAGCGCATCCGCCAGCCCCCGCCCCCGATGACCCAAGCCGCCGAATCCACCCCCTTCGCCGCGCCGGCCGTGCAACGCGCCGGCTTCGACCCCGCGCACCTGGCCGCGCTGGCGCGCGCCGAACGCGACCATTACATCGCGGCGCATCCGCGCGCGCGCGAGCTGGCGTCGCGAAGCGCCGCGCACTGGTTGTTCGGTGTTCCGCTGCACTGGATGAACGACTGGTCGACCCCGTTCGCGCTGCACGTGGCCAGCGCGCAGGGCTGTCGCGTGACCGACGTCGACGGCCATGACCGCATCGACTTCTGCCTCGGCGACACCGGTGCGATGTTCGGCCACGCGCCGCCGGCGGTGGTCGCCGCGGTCTGCGCCCAGGTCGCGCGCGGCAGCACCACCATGCTGGCCAGCGCCGACGCGGCGTGGCTCGGCGAGGAGCTGGCGCGGCGCTTCGACCTGCCGCAGTGGCAGGCGGCGATGAGCGCCAGCGACGCCAACCGCTTCGTGCTGCGCTGGATCCGTGCCGCCACCGGGCGGCGCCGGCTGCTGGTGTTCAACGGCTGCTACCACGGCACCGTCGACGACGTGTTCGTCGACCTGGTCGACGGCCGGCCGCGGCAGCGCGACAGCCTGCTCGGCCAGGTGCACGATCTGACCGCGACCACCGCGGTGGTCGAGTTCAACGACCTCGACGCCCTCGCGCGCGAGCTGGAGCGCGGCGACGTGGCCTGCGTGCTGGCCGAGCCGGTGATGACCAACATCGGCATGGTGCTGCCCGCGCCGGGCTACTGGGACGCGGCGCAGCAGCTGATCCGCCGTCACGGCGCGATGCTGGTGCTCGACGAGACCCACACCATCAGCTCGGGGCCCGGCGGCTACGCCCGCGCCCACGACCTGCAGCCCGACGCGCTGGTGCTGGGCAAGCCGATCGGCGGCGGCGTGCCGTGCGCGGTGTACGGCTTCAGCGCCGAGCTGGCCGAGCGCGCGATGCGCGCCAAGCGCGAGGCGCCGCCGGGGCACTCGGGCATCGGCACCACCCTGAGCGCGAACATGCTGGCGCTGGCCGCGATGCGCGCGACCCTGGCCGAGGTCGCCACCGACGCGGCCTACGCGCACATGCTCGCGACCATGACGCGCGTCGCCGACGGGCTGCGCGCGGCGATCGCGCAGGCGCACCTGCCGTGGTGCGTGACCCAGGTCGGCGCGCGCTGCGAGTTCCAGTTCACGCCGCATCCGCCGCGCACCGGCAGCGAAGCCGACGCCGCGCACGGCGGCGCGCTCGAACAGCTGATCCATCTCGCGCTGCTCAACCGCGGGGTGCTGATCACCCCGTTCCACAACATGCTGCTGGCCTGCCCGCAGACCGGCGAGGCCGAAGTCGCGCAGCTGCTGGCCAGCTTCGCCGAGGTGCTGGCGGCGCTGCGCGGCTGAACGCGCCGCGCCACCGTACGGCGAGCATGAGGCATCATCGCGTCATGCCCAAGCACGCCGACCCCAGCACCACCCAGCAGGACGACACCTACGCCGCGCTGCGGCACTGGATCACGCTGGGTCGCTTCGTTCCCGGCGAGCGGCTGAAGATCCGCGACGTCGCCGCCGCGCTCGGCGTCGGTCTGATGCCGGTGCGCGCGGCGCTGCAGCGGCTGGCCGCCGAAGGCGCGCTCAGCCACAGCCCGAACCGCGGCGTGGCGGTGCCGCAGCCGTCGCGCGCCGAATTCGACGACGTGCTGCAGACGCGGCTGCTGCTCGAAGGCGAAGCCGCCGAGCGCGGCGCGCTGCGGCTGCACGACGACGACCGCGAGGAACTTGCGCGGCTGCACGCGGCGATGGCGCAGGCGCTGGCGCGCGGCGATGCGCGCGGCTATCTCGACGCCAACGAGGATTTCCACCTGCGGCTGTACCGCGCCGCCGGCTCGCCGCTGCTGCTGTCGCTGATCGAGACCGTCTGGCTCAAGGTCGGCCCGCTGTCGAACCGGCTGTTCGACGACCCGGCTGCGGCCGGCGTGCTCAACGCCGCGCACGACGACCTGATGGCGGCCCTCGCCCGCGGCGACGCCGCGGCGGC
>JAJZEB010000051.1 GCA_021805805.1 Pseudomonadota bacterium
TCCGCCTCCAGGGAAAGGCGCCAAAGTCCGACAGCCTCCTAGGAGGCCGTCGCCCGTGCGGACCGGGCAGCATGCCGCAGCGCAAAAAAAACCCGGGTACGAGCCCGGGTTCGAATCCACCTTGTCAGGAGGGTGGAGGAGACAAAAGGCGCCGCGCGCTGGCGCGGCATGCGGTGAATTTTAGCGCAGCCTTCGCTGCACTGCAAAACCCGGTTGATAATGGCGTCGGCCGCGGCGCGCGATGGGCGCGCCCGACGAACGCCGGTGGAGGCAGCGGACGGACATGGAGTGCACGGTCGAATGGGTTGCGGGGGTCGGTGGGGATGGCATGCGCTTCGTTGCGCAGACCGGAAGCGGGCACCTGCTCGTCATGGATGGCGCACGCGCGAGCAGGCCGGGCGAACCGGGTGGGCACGACCTGGCGCCGCGGCCGATGGAGACGGTGCTGGCCGGGACCGGCGGGTGCACCGCGTATGACGTCGTCTACATCCTGAAGAAGGGGCGGCACGATGTGCGCGGCTGCAGCGTGCGGCTGCAGGCCGAGCGCGCAGCCGAAGACCCGAAGGTGTTCACGCGGATTCATTTCCATTTCACGGTCAGCGGCCGCGGCCTGAACGCCGACGCGGTCGAGCGCGCGGTTCGGCTGTCGCACGAGAAGTACTGCTCGGCCAGCGCGATGCTGGCGCACACGGCGCAGTTCAGCACCAGCGTCGAGATCGTCGAGGCCTGAAGCGCGGTCGGGCGCGGTCGGGCCGAGCGTTCAGACCGCTCCGGCGGCAGCCGACATCAGCCGCGCGCCGGCGCGCATCAGCGCGCGCAGCGGCCGCGGCAGCGGTTGCGCGCCGAGGCGCTCGGCGGCGCGTGCGCGGGCGGCCTCGTCGTCGCGCATCTGCTCCAGCAGCGCGCGCGAGACCGAGTCGGCCGGCGGCAGCCGGCGCATGTCGGCATCGAGCCTGCGCTCGGCCTGAAGTTCGGTCTCGACGGCCAGTCCCAGGCTGGCGCGGCCTGCGGCGACGCGCCCGGCGAGCAGGCCGGCGCCGAGTGCAGTGGCGTACCACAACGGATTCAGCGGGCTCGGCGCCGCGCCGAGTTCGCGCAGCCGCTGGTCGCACCACGCCAGGTGGTCGCAGGCGTCGCGCGCAGCGAGCGCGAAATGCGCGCGCAACGCCGCGTCGCGCGCGGTCCATGCCTGCCCCTGGTACAGCGCCTGCGAACAGACCTCGGCGGCGTGGTCGGCGCGCAGCACGCGCGCCGCGTCGCGTCGTGCCGCGGGGTCGAGTTCTGCGGCCGCCGCCAGCGGTCTCGGCCGCGCCGCATGCACGCCGCCGGCCAGCGTTTTCAGTGCGTTGTCGGCCAGCGCGAGCAGGCGATCGGCGGCGTTCGGAGAGCGGCTGGGCATGGGACGGGGGACGGATTGCGCGTGCGGACAGGGAGCCGACCGCCTGGCTTCGGCGCGTCCGGCGACGGGGGCTGGTTGCGATTGTCGCGCGATGCGGCCGCGAGCGAAAGCCCGCCGGGGCCGCGTTGCGCGCGCCCCGGCGTCGTGCGCCGCGGATCAGAACATGTGCCGCAGGCCGAGCGCGAAGCCGCTGGACGTGGTGTTCGCGACCCCGACGTTGGCGCCGCCGTAGTCGGTCGCCGAGCCGACCGCGAACGCGGCGCCGTTGCGGTTGCTGATGCGCGCGTACGAGGTGTACAGGTTGGTGCGCCTGGACAACGCATAGCTGTAGCCGAGCGCGAACTTGCGTGCGCTCTCGGCCTGCACCATGTTGATGCTGTCGCGGTTGTTGCCGAACGAGATCAGCAGCGAACCAGGGCCGAGAGGCACGTCTGCGCCGAGCATCCAGTAGTTCATCGCCCCGCTCATGTATTCCTCGGTCAGCCGGACGTATTCGGCGGTGATCCTTGAGACACCGAAGTCGTAGCCGCCGTAGATCTGCGCGATCTTGGACGAACCGTCGAGGGTGCTGGTGACCGGATTGGGCACGTTGTTCTGCATCGTGGCATAGCTCAGCCCTGCGGTGAGCGGCCCGCTTGCGTACCTGCCGTCCAGGCTCCAGGCGCGAGCCACCTGGCTGCCGGGGCCCGACGCGGTCGCCAGCGTGCCCAGGACGCTGGGCGCGAACGAATACGCGGCAGCTGCCGTGAAGCCGCCGAGCTGCGGCGCGATGTAGGTCACGGTCTGGTTCAGGCGGACGTCGCCGGCGCGTTGCAGCGGCGACAGGTCCCTGGCGCCGCCGGTCATTCCCCAGCCGAAGGGGTCGACATAGTTGGCCTCGTTGTCGTATTGCAGACTGGTCATGCGTCCGGCGTGCAACAGGCCGAAGTCGCCGGACAGGCCGACCCAGGCGTGGCGCTGCATGAAGCCCGTGCCCGAGCAGTAGCCCCCCGAATTGATCTGTTCGCCCATGGTGTCGGCGTTCTGGTTCAGGCCGGCGGCGCAGAACCCGGTCTCGACTTCGAACAGCGCGCGCAAGCCGCCGCCGAGATCCTCGCTTCCCTTCAATCCGATGGCCGACGGCGACTGCACGCCCGAGCTCAGGTTGGTGGTGCTGGTCGTTCCACGGCCTCCCCCGGACGGCGCCAGCCCGGTGAAGTGGGTCAGGCCCAGGTCGATGGTGCCGTACAGCTGCACGCTGTCGCCATCTGCCAGCGCGGCGCTGCTGAACGCGCCGAAGACAGCGAAGGCGATCAGGGTCTTTTTCATCTCAACATCTCCAGGGTTGGGATCCTCGCGGATCGTCTGCCGGCGCGCGGCGCGCCGTCGTCGGCGCCGCCTGGCATGCCGCGGGTCCGATCCGATCGGGGCCCGTTGCTGCCGGCTCTGGTCGATGCTAAGTGGGCATCTGCGGGGGCCTTCCCCGCTTGCGTTAGGGGCGCGTGATGCACGCATTGGCGCCGTGCGACACGTTTCGGCGCCCCTCTGGCACGCCGTTGGCGCGCGTTCGCCGCGTTTGTTGTGCAAGTGCTACAAACGGCGCGCAGCGGCCATGAAAAAGGCCGCCCGAAGGCGGCCTTCGCAACGCCAGAGGCCCGGCCGCAAGGCCTGGGCTTGTCGCTCAGAACTTGTGGTCGATGCCGATCGCGAAGCCGCTCGAAGCTTGGTTGGCCACACCCTTGAAGCCATCGGTCGAATCGCCGACGGTAAACGCAGCACCGTTGCTGTTCGCGATGTGAGCGTACGACGTGTACAGGTCGGTCTGCTTCGACAGGTTGTACGTGTAGCCAATCGCGTACTGCTTGCCAGTGGGCGTACCTGCGAGTTGGTCGTTCTTGGCTTCGGCGTACGAAGCCAGGATTGAGCCGGGGCCGACCGGAACGGTGGCGCCGAGCATCCAGAACTTGTTGTTGCCGGTGGTGTAAGCAATCTTGTCGCTCTCGTAGATACCCGACAGCTTCGCAACCCCGAAGTCGTACGATCCGCGCACATCCCACAGTTTGACCGAGCCGTCGTTGACGGTGGTGGCCAAAGCATTCTGCTGCGTCACGTTGGTCACTTCGGTGTAGGTCGCACCCACCATAACCGGGCCGGCGGCGTAGGTGCCGTCGATGGTGTAGGCGCGCGGGACGTTCGCGCCGTTGCCCGAAGCCGTCGGCACCGTTCCTTGCGGATTCGGAGCAAACACGTAAGCGCCGACGAACGAGAAGCCAGAGAAGTTCGGGCTCACGTAAGCCACGACTTGGTTGGCGCGCGCAGCATTGAGTTGCGCGGCCAGCGACATGTTGCCGATGTTGCCGGTCAGGCCCCAGCCGAACGGGTCGACTGCTGCTTCGTCGTTGAAGTTCGTGGTGTAGACGCGCCCAGCGAGCACCGTACCAAAGTCGCCCGCGAGGCCCAGGTACGACTGGCGTTGCATGAAGCCGCCGCCGGTGCAGTAGGTCCGATTGCCAGCGGTTTGCAAGGTCGTGCCGGCTTGGTTCCTACCGACGGCGCAGAAGCCAGTCTCAGCGTCGAAAATCGCTTTCAGTCCGCCGCCCAGATCCTCGTCGCCCTTCAGGCCGATGCGCGAGCCGTTCTGCACGCCAGAGCTCAGCCCGGTGCTGCTGACCGTGCCATTGCCGACCGTGCCATTGCCGCCGTTGGTCGGGGCGATTCCGGTGAAGTGGGTGACGCCCATGTCGATCAGGCCGTACAGCGTCACACTATTGGCCATGGCGGCGCCGCTGAAGGTGCCGAACACGGCCAGGGCGATCAGGGTTTTTTTCATCGTGAACATCTCCAGAGTTGAGATCCTCTCGGATCGTTTTCAGGCTGGTGCGCGTCGTTGCCGACGCCGCACTCGAATGTCCGGCCCATGTGCAGCAGGGACGACCAACGCCAGACAGTGGTTAATACTACTGGCAAGCTGACGCCGAATGCGCCCCCGCCGGTCAGCTTCGGGTAATGCTGTTGTGCCGCGGCAACAGAGGCTTCCGCGCCCCCGAGTCAGCCTGCGCGGGCGGCGCGCGGCAGCCCGCGCGCGATCAGCTGCGCCTGGCTGACGAAGGCGCGAAACCCCTCGCGCACGGCGTCGTCGAGCGGGCGCGCCGACGGCGCGCGGTCGGCGTAGAACATTCCGATCAGGTTGCCCTCGAGCACGAACGCGGCGAACAGGCACGCCTGCGCGCCGGTGCGCTCGGTGATCGCTGCCAGCTCGGTCGGGGCCGCGTCGTCGCGCAGCACCGGCTGTGCGCGCAGCGCGGCTTCGCGCGCGGCGTCCCACGGCAGGTCGAGGGCGCCGCGCAAGGCGTCGGCTTCGATGCCGAGAACGATTCGCGCCAGCAGCCGGTCGCGCGCCGGATTCAGCAGACAGAACGCGACGCGATCGATTCCGACCGCGCGATGCATGCCCTCCAGGCACGCTTCGAGCAGCAGCGGCAATTCGCGCCGGGACGAAGCCACGCTGGCAAGCTCGGTCAGTGCGCGCAACTGCTGCGCCAGGTCGGGCTCGGGCAGCGACGGCTCCGGCTCAGGCAGCGGCGCCTGGACGGCGCCCGGGATCGCGTGCGGCGCCACGCCCAGCGCCTGCGCCAGCACCGCCGCTTCGCGCGCGTTGTCGGCCAGTTGGCGCTGCGTCAGCGCTTCGTCCTGGCGCAGCAGGTTGGCGACCTGGCGCGTCAGCGCGCGTGCCGGCGCGTTGTCCCAGCCCTGCTGTGCGGCGCGGCTGAGACGGTGGCCGAGGGTGACTTCCGGGCTGTCGGCCTGAAGCGCGTCGAGCCTCCAGTCGTGCAGAAGTTCGCGCGAGAGCTTGTGCAGGCTGGCGCCGAGCACCTCGTGTTCGGCCTGCTCGGGGTCGCGCCCGAGTTGCAGCTGCTGATCGAGGCGTTCGGCATACGACTCGCCGAAGCACCACAGCGCGATTTCGCCGATCGACCCCAGCAACGCCTCGACGAACAGCCGCTCGGCGCTTTCGCGGCTGCGCTGCTGGCGCAGCGCCAGCGCGCGCACCTGGACCGCGGCGTGCAATGCGCGTCCCAGTGCCTGCTCCACGCGGTGCGCATAGCGCGACGCGCCGGCCAGCGTCTCGACCGCCAGCGCCGAAATGCACAGCGAGCGGATCGGGTTCAGGCCGAGCACGACGACGGCGCGGCTGACCGTGACCACGCGGGAATCGCCGGTCAGTCCGAGATGCGCGGCGTTGGCTGCGCGCAACACCCGCGACGTCAGCCCGGGGTCGCGCAGGATGACTTCGGCGACCTGCTGGCCCGACGCCTCGTCGGCGTCGGTGGCGTGCAGCAGTTCATGCAGGGTCGGCCCGAAAGCCGGCATCTCCTGCTCCGAAATGCGTTGCGCCAGGGAGTGGAACGCAGCGTTTCCGGTGGCATCGTTGGTGGGCGTGGCGGGCATCGGCGAGGTGGTTGCGCGGTGATAAATTGTTGTTTCCGCCACTGTAATGCTGCGCCAAGGGGCAACCAAGACCGATGCAAGCGATCACCGATGCCGAATTGCTCGGCTTCAGCCGGCTGATGATGCAGGCCGCAGGCATCGCGCTGGCGCCGTCGAAAAAGGCGCTGGTCAGCGGGCGGCTGGCGCGTCGGGTGCAGGCGCTGGGGCTGCAGACCTACGCTGAATATCTGGACCATGTGCAGCGAGACGCAGCAGAGCGCCAGTGCGCGGTCGATCTGCTGACGACCAACGAGACCTATTTCTTCCGCGAGCCGCGGCATTTCGCGTTCCTCGCCGAGCAGATCCTGCCGCGGGCCGACTCCGCGCGGCCGTTCCGCGTCTGGAGCGCGGCGTGTTCCAGCGGCGAAGAGCCGTACAGCGTGGCCATGGTGCTTGCCGAGCACCTCGGCAGCCGCGGCTGGGAGGTGCTGGCATCGGACATCAGCACGCGGGTGCTCGAGCAGGCCCGCGCCGGCATCTATCCGATGGAGCGTGCCGAGAAGATCCCCCAGGCCTATCTGAAGGCGTACTGCCTCAAGGGCGTCGGGGCGCACGCCGGCAGCTTCCGCATCGCGCCGGCGCTGCGCGAGCGGGTCGCCTTCCGCGCCATCAACCTCAATGCCGGCTTGCCCGACGTCGGCGTCTTCGACTTGATCCTGCTGCGCAATGTGATGATCTATTTCGACCAGCCGACCAAGGCCCAGGTCTGCCAGCGCCTGGCCGCGGCGCTGCGGCCAGGGGGACACCTGTTCGTCGGCCACTCGGAAAGCCTCAACGGCCTGGATTGTCCGTTGCGCTCGCTGCAACCCGCGGTGTACCGCAGGGAACTGCCGCCTGGCGCGGCGCGCAGCGTGTGAGCCGATGACCGTGCAGCATGCGCCGCCGCCACCGTCGGACGAACCGATGGAAGTGTTCCTGCAGCCCGGCGAGCTGTACTTCGGCGACGGGCGAACCCGCGTGCGCACCCTGCTCGGTTCGTGCGTGGCGATCGCGGTCTGGCACCCACGGCTGCGCATCGGCGGGTTGTGCCACTACATGCTGCCGAGCCGCGCGATCGGCGGGCGCTGGCGCGGCCGCGATCACGGCCATGCGCTCGACGGCCGCTACGGCGACGAGGCGATGCTGCTGTTCCTGCGCCATATGCAGGCCGCAGGAACCAGCCCCAAGGAGTACGACGCCAAGCTGTTCGGCGGCGGGCGCATGTTCGACGGCACCGTAGCCGACATTCCGTACAAGAATGTGGTGATCGGCCGCGAGCTGGTCGCGCAGCATGGCCTGCGCCTGCGTGCCGAGCACCTCGGCGGCAGCGGGCATCGCAACCTGCAGTTCGAACTATGGAGCGGAGACGCCTATCTGCGTTTCTGGGGCCAGGACGCCGAGCAGCGCGTCGACGCGGCGCGTTGACCGCATACCGGTAAGGAGCGAGGCATGGCGGCATCGAACAAGATCAAGGTCTTCATCGTCGACGATTCGGCAGTCGTTCGCCAGGTGCTGCAGGCCGTGCTGCAGCGCGATCCTGCGATCGAGGTCATCGGCGTGGCGCCCGACCCGCTGTTTGCGCTGCAGCGCATGAAGCTGGGGACCTGGCCTGACGTGCTGGTGCTCGATGTCGAGATGCCGCGCATGGACGGCATCACGTTTCTCAAGCAGCTGATGATCGAACACCCGCTGCCGGTGGTGATCTGCTCGACGCTGACCGAGAAGGGCGCGCAGACGACTCTCGACGCGCTGGCGGCCGGCGCGGTCGCGGTGGTCACCAAGCCCCGCGTCGGGCTGAAGGACTTCCTGCTCGAGCAGACCGCCGAGTTCGGCCAGACGATCAAGGCCGCTGCGCGTGCGCGCACCGCCAACCTCGGCGCGGCGCGGCGCATGCCCGACGCCGTCGCCGCGCCGCCGTCGCCGGCCCCGCTCGCGGCCGCGCACGTGCTGCGCGACACCACCGAGAAGGTCATCGCCATGGGCATGTCCACCGGCGGCACGGTGGCGCTGGAGCGGGTGCTGACGCAATTGCCGGCGACGCTGCCGGGAATCGCGGTGGTGCAGCACATGCCGGAGAAATTCACCGCCGCGTTCGCCGCGCGACTCGATCAACTGTGCGCGCTGACCGTGCGCGAGGCGCGCGACGGCGAGCGGTTGCTGCCGGGCTGCGTGCTGATCGCGCCCGGAGGCCGCCACATGCAGCTGCGTCGCAGCGGCGCGCAGTACCACGTCGAAGTGCGCGACGGACCGCCGGTGAACCGCCACCGGCCGTCGGTCGACGTGCTGTTCCGCTCGGTGGCGCAGTGCGCCGGGCGCAATGCGCTGGGAATCATCCTGACCGGAATGGGCGACGACGGCGCGCGCGGCCTGAAGGACATGCGCGACGCCGGGGCGCGGACCGTGGCGCAGGACGAGGCCAGCAGCGTCGTGTTCGGCATGCCCAAGGAGGCGATCAGGCTCGGCGCAGCCGACCGCGTGCTGGCGCTCGGCGACGTGCCGGGCGCAATGATCGATTTCGGGCGCGGCTAGTCCTCGCCGTGGGCCGCATGGCGTCGTTGCGCCGCTTGCGGCTCAGGCCGCGGCCCGCAACCTGAGCGCCAACGCGCATGCCGCGGCGCCGGTGGACAACGCAGCCACCGCGTTCCAGCCGGCAGCGCCGAGCAGCGCGCTGCCGAGCGCCGAACCCAGCGCCATGCCGACGAACATGGCGAAGATGAGCACCGCGTTGACTCGGCTGCGCGCATCGGCGTCGAGCCCGTAGATGATGGTCTGGTGCGCGACGAGCGTGGCCTGGATGCCGAGGTCGAAACCGAGCGAGGCGCCGCCGAACAGCCACAGCGCAGCGTGCGGCGACAGCCGCCCGGCCAGCAGCAGCGCGCCGAACGACAGCGTGACCAGCGCGGTGCCCAGTTGCGTGACGCGTGCCGGGCCGCTGCGGTCGGAAATCCGCCCGGCCAGCGGCGCGGCCAGCGCACCGGCGGCACCGGCCAGCCCGTAGGCGCCGGCCGCGGCGCTGCCCAGGTGGTAGGGAGGTGCGTGCAGCACCAGCGCCAGTGTCGACCAGAAGGCGCCGAATGCCAGCATCAGCAGGCCCTGCGCCAGTGCGGCGTGGCGCAGCGGCGCATGGCGGCGCCACAGCACCGCCAGCGAGCGCAACAGCAGGTCGTAGCGCAGCGTGGTGGTCGGCTCGAAACGCGGCAGCCGGCGCGCCGCGAGCACCGTGAACAGCGCGATGCTGACCGCGGCGCCGTCGAACATGACGCGCCAGCCGTAGCGCGCCGCGACCACGCCGCTGATCACGCGCGACAGCAGGATTCCCAGCAGCAGGCCCATCATCACCTGGCCGACGACGCGGCCGCGCCGCGCCGTCGGCGCCAGCGCAGCGGCCGCCGGAACGATGTCCTGCGCCAGCGTGGCGCAGACGCCGACGGCCAGGCTGGCGGCCAGCAGCGCGCCCAGCGTCGGCGCATGCGCTGCGGCGAGCAGCGCGCCGACCAGCGCGACGGACTTGATCACGATCACCCGGCTGCGGTCGTGCCGGTCGCCCAGCGGCGACAGCAGCGCGATTCCCAGCGCGTAGCCGAGCTGGGTCGCGGTCGGGATCCAGCCCAGCGCGTGCGGCGCCGCGCCGAGCCCGGCGCCGATCACCGCGAGCATCGGCTGGTTGTAGTACAGCGTGGCCACCGCAAGCCCGGTGCCGAGTGCGAACAGCACGGTCAGGGCGCGGTCGAGGTCGGGCGCAGTCTGGGAGGTCGCGGGCATCGGCAAGGGCACGGTGGCGGGCAGAGCGCGATCATAGGTGGCGTCGCGCGGGCGTGCAGCGGGCCGGGCTTGGCGGCGCCGCGCGCGCTGCGTACGATGCTGCGCAGGGCGCGCGCCGAGCGGCGCGCCGAGGAGGAGTCCAGCCGTGAACGACCTGAACGACCCGAACCGCGGTCCGCACGGCGCGCTGCAGCCGCAGCCCGGCGCCGCATGGCTGGCCGAGACGCACGACGTGGTCAACGTCGGCAGCGAACTGGTCGACTACGACCTGTACCGCGAGGACCGCGCGCTGGTCGACGCGGTACGGCGCGAGGGCGCCGGCTGGGCCGAGTCCGACCTCGGCGCTTTCGGCCGCATGGCCGGATCGGCCGCGTATCTCGAACTCGGCGTGCAGGCCAACGCCTGCGCGCCCGAGCTCGACACCCACGATCGCTTCGGCCGCCGCGTCGACCTGGTGCGCTATCACCCGGCGTACCACGCGCTGATGCGCAGCGCCATCGAGCACGGGCTGCACAGCGCGCCGTGGGTGCAGCCGCGCCCTGGCGCGCACGTCGCGCGCGCCGCGCTGTTCTACATGCAGTCGCAGGTCGAAGCCGGCCATGGCTGCCCGGTGACGATGACCTTCGCTTCGGTTCCGGCGTTGCGCCGCACGCCCGAGCTGGCCGCGCAGTGGCTGCCGAAAATCACCGCGCGAACCTACGACCCGCGCAACGTGCCGGCCGCGGACAAGGCCGGGTTGACCGTCGGCATGGCGATGACCGAGAAGCAGGGCGGCTCGGACGTGCGCGCCAACACCACCCGTGCGCTGCCGCTGGGCGCGGCGCGCGGTCCCGGCGCGGCCTACGAGCTGGTCGGGCACAAGTACTTCGTCTCGGCGCCGATGTGCGATGCGTTCCTGGTGCTGGCGCAGGCGCCGGGCGGATTGAGCTGCTTCCTGCTGCCGCGCTGGCGCCCGGACGGGAGCAGGAACGCGCTGCAGCTGGTGCGGCTGAAGCGCAAGATGGGCAATGTGTCGAACGCGAGCAGCGAGACCGAGCTGCGCGGCGCGCTGGCCTGGATGGTCGGCGACGAGGGCCGCGGCGTGCGCACCATCATCGACATGGTCGCGATGACCCGCTTCGACTGCATGGTCGGCTCCACCGCCGGACAGCGCGCGGCAGTCGCCCAGGCGCTGCACCATTGCGGCGTGCGCAGCGCGTTCGGCCGCGTGCTCGCCGAGCAGCCGCTGATGCGCAACGTCCTCGCCGACCTGGTGCTCGAGCACGAGGCGTCGCTGGCGTTGACGCTGCGCGTGGCGCGGGCGCTGGACACCCGCGCCGACGCGCACGAGGACGCGCTGGTGCGGCTGCTGACCGCGGTCGGCAAATACTGGATCTGCAAGCGCACCGCGCAGCACGCGGCCGAAGCGATGGAGTGCATCGGCGGCAGCGGGGTGATGGAGGACGGCCCGCTGGCGCGGCTGTACCGCGAAGCGCCGGTCAACGCGATCTGGGAAGGCAGCGGCAACGTTCAGTGCCTGGACGTGCTGCGTGCATTGCACAAGTCGCCCGAGGTCGCCGACGCGCTGTTCGCCGAACTGGTCGCGGCGCGCGGCGGCGACGCGCGGCTCGACCGCTGGGTCGACGCGCTGCACGGCGAACTGCGCCGCGGCGGCGATCCCGAGTACGGCGCGCGGCGCCTGGTCGAGCGCATGGCGCTGGCGGTACAGGCCGCGCTGCTGGTGCGCCACGCGCCGTCCGCGGTGGCCGACGCGTACTGCGCGTCGCGGTTGCATGCCGACGGCGACCGCCAGTATGGAACCCTGCCCGACGGAGTCGACTGCGCGGCGCTGATCGCGCGCGCCACGCCGCGCGGCGCTGCGCTCAGCGCTTGACGAAGTCGATCACGATCGCGCCCGGCTGGCGTTGCCGGTAGGTGATCGTCACGCCGTCGCCGTAGCGCTGCGTGAACTGGTTCAGCAGCGGCAGCGGGTCGTGGTCGTTGACGAAGCGCATGGTGTCGCCGGCAGCCAGCGCGTCGAACGCGCCGAAGATCGCGGCGTGGCGAAAGCGTTTGGCGATGCCGCGGGCGTCGAACGGATAGATCGCTTCGGGGGACAGGTGCAGATGGGTCTGGTTGACATCCTCCTCGCCCTTGGCCGTCGGCCACCGCTTGCGCGGGAAGGGTGAGGATTCCTACGGCGCTCAGGCGCGGCACCCTGCCGCCCCTGAGTTGCTTCGGCGGGTTCCTGCTGCTGGCGGCATTGCTGCACCGCTCACTTCACAGGCGATCCGGGCTGCGGTGCTCCGCCCGAGCGAAGCGTCGCTCGTGTCCTGCCCTTCGTCTCGCAACTTCCGATTTCCGCGAGAAAGGATATTGATCGCGCCGACGACATCGGCGTTTTCCTCGAAACCGCAGGCAACGCACAGAAACTGCGCCTGCGTCTTGCGGTTGTCCGCCGAGACGTGGCCACAGCGCGGACAGGTGCGGCTCGTGTTCTGCGGCGGTACGGCAACGAGATACCCGCCGCGCCACGCCAGCTTGTAGTCCAACTGGCGGCGAAACTCGAACCATCCCTGGTCGAGGATGGATTTGTTCAAGCCTGACTTTGCTCGAACATTTCTTCCCGGAGCATCAAGCGTGCCTGCCGCCGACCTGGACATGTTCCGAACCTGCAAGTCCTCGATACACACCATCGCGTGGTTTTGGCTGATCGCGGTCGTGGTCTTGTGCAGGAAGTCGCGGCGGGCATTGCCGATGCGGGAATGAATACGCTGGACTTTGGCCTTCGCCTTGTTCCAGTTGCTGCTGAATTTCACCTTGCGGCTCAGGGCGCGCTCGTAGCGGCGTAGCCGCGTCTCGTGACGCCTGGAACTGGACAAGGGTGCCACGAAGCTGCCGTCGCTGAACGTGGCAAAACGTGCGATGCCCATGTCGATGCCCACGGCGTCGCCACTGGCCACCGGCTGCTCGACCTCGCGCTCGGTCTGGACCGACACGAACCACTTGCCGCTGTTCTGCGACACGGTGACGTTCTTCATCGCACCCAGCACGTCCCGGCTGTTGCGATAGCGCAGCCAGCCGAGCTTGGGCAGGAAGATGCGGCTGTTGCCTTGGTCGAGCTTGATCTGCTTCGGGTCGGGGTAGCGGAAACTGTCGCCCTGGCCTTTCTTCTTGAAACGCGGGAAGTCGGCGCGCTTGGCGAAGAAGTTGGAATACGCCCGCTCCAAGTCCTTGAGCGTTTGTTGCAGCGGGTGGATCGGCGCATCAGCCAGCCAGGGCGTCTCTACGCCGTTGCGCCAGCCGGTGAGTTCCTTGCACAGCGCCGCGTATCCCAGCTTCTTTTCGCCGCGTTCAAAGCGTTCCTTTTGCAACGCCAGGGCCTTGTTGAACACGAACCGGCACGACCCCGCAAAGCGGCGCATCTGGCGCTGCTGCTGGCCGTTTGGGCGAAGCTCGAACTTGAAGGCTTGTAGACGTTGCATGGAACTGTTCAAACGTCCAGTGATTCTAGGCCGCCTGCGGCGTCCGCGCTATTCTTCCCCGGCCTCAACGCCGGGGCTTGTCGCGCATCTGGTCATGACAGGAGCCTTGTCGTGGTTGAAGTGGTATTTAAAATGCATCTTATGCGATCGTGTGCCTGAACGCAATGGTCCGGCTCCAACCTGGCGCCGCGCCGGCGCCGTGTTCGGCGGTGTCAGGAATGCGCGCGCGGCGCGACTCATCGGCACGCGTCGCGCCGCGGCAGCGGCCGGCGCGGCCGATTCCCCAACCGACAGGAGCAGACATGGAACCGACGACAGCAGCGGCAAGCGCGCCGCACGACATGACGGGCACGCACTTCGTGATCCAACTGTGGCGCATGGTCGAGACCGTGCTCGACTGGCTGCGCGCCCCCGCGCTGCTGGCGGCCCGGCTGTACGTGTCCTACGTATTCTTCAACTCGGGGCTGCAGAGCCTGCGCAACTGGTCCGGAACGGTCTGGCTGTACCAGAACGAGTTTCACGTCGCCGTGCTGCCGCCGCATCTGGCGGCGGTGGTCGGCACCGCGGGCGAGCTGCTGCTGCCCCCGCTGGTCGCGTTCGGGCTGCTTGGCCGCTTCGGCGCGCTTGGGCTGTTCGTGGTCAACCTGGTCGCGCTGCTGTCGTACCTGTACGCGTTGCAGGCGCCGGCGATCCTGTTCCACGTCATCTGGGGCGGGCTGATGCTGATGATCGCGCTGTGGGGGCCTGGCAGGTGGTCGGTCGATGCCTGGCGCCAGGCGTGGCGGGGCCTGGCGCGGTGACGGCCGGTGCCGGCTCGACGCAGCGTGCCGGCGGCCTCGTCCGCCGGCTGCCGTGCCCAGTCCGCCGCGGTGGCTCAGCGCACCGTCGCCAGCAGGGTCTTCAGTTGTGCGGAGTCGTTCGGCGTGCCGAGGAACATCTGCCCATGCCCCGAAGCGTCGCGCCAGACCATCAGCGGAAACGCGAAGTAGGCTCCCGCGGCGTGCAGCACCTGCAGATTGCGCGCGAGCTCGGAGCGGGTGGCAGGCGCGATCCGCGCGGCGGGCGGCAACGCGCCGCCCGCGCCGGCGCGCGGATTTTCGCCGAAGTCGTCCTCGTTGCGCGCCAGTGCCCGCGCCGGGTCGGCTGCTTGCAGCACCGCCGCGGCCTTGCCTGCGCTGCTCGGCGCCAGCACGGCGACCGGGATCCAGCGCAGCCGCAGCCCCTGCTTGCCGATCCACGGCCGCAGGTCGCCGTAGAGCTCGTGGCAGTACGGGCAGTTCGGGTCGAAGAAGACGTCCACCACGCGGGTGCCGCGGCCCAGCGACACGGCCGTGGTGCGCGGCATCTGCTGCAGCATGGCGTCGGCCAGTTGCTGCACGCCGGCAGCTGCGTGCGCAGGCGCCGCTGCGAGGGCGGCAAGCAGCAGAAGGGTCGGAATCGTCGGTCTGGACATCGGAGCTCCTCAGCGAAATTCCTCAGGCGCGCGCGCCGGCATCGGGGGGGACAGCTCGACGGCGTCGATCCAGCCGGCTCGAACCGCGTCGCCCAGCCATGCGGCGACGTCGAAATCGTCGTCGCTGCGCGCCAGTGCGTCGCCCAGCGTTGGCGCATCGCGCAATGCGCGCAACCAGCGCAGCGCGTGCGCGTCGAGTGCCATGCAGTGCGCGTCGAATCCCTGGCGCCAGATCCACACGGCCTGCGGGCCGGCGCGCAGCGCGGCTGCGATGGCGTCGACGTCGGGCGCCGCCGCCGCGTGCAGCTGGCGCAGCTGCACGACGGCCCAGTCGCACTCCAGCAGTCGCGTGCAGCGCGCCAGGCGCAACACCAGCGTGCCGGGGTCGTGCGTCGCCAGCCGCTGCAGATCGGCGTCGGTCAGCGCTGCCGGGGGCGCGAACCGCACCTGCCACAGCGCCTGCTCGAGTCGTGCGCAGTCGCCCAGCCAGGGCCACGACGCCAGCTCGGCGCGCCTTTGCAGCCAGTCCGGGAACGCGTCGCCGAAACGCGCCAGGTCGCCCTGGGTCGGTGGGTCTTCGCGCCAGTGCGCAACGGCCAGCGCGTCGAAAGCGCGGTCGCCGAGCATCGCGACCAGCGTCGGATATCGGGCGCGCAACACCTCGGAGGCGTGTGCGGCCGCATGGGCGCGGTAGGCCGCGACTGCGCGCTGCCAGCCCGGCGCCGCGTCGTCCGGCGTCGCTGAGTCGACGTCGAACACGGCGTCGAGCAATTGCTGCTGGCGCAGCACCTCCCGCAGGCGCAGGGCGTCGCTCACGTCGCGCATGCAAGGCTCCGCCACGAGGTCTCGCCCGGAGCCGCGTCCTGCGCTGCGTGCGCATCGAGCAGCGCCTGCGCGTGTGCGGATTCGCCGAGCAGCACGTCGAGCCGAGGCAGCGCAGTGTCCCACTCGACCAGCGTCGGTGCGCCACGCAGACGGCGCAGCGCGTGCGCGTAGGCCGACCACACCGGCGGCGAGACCACGTCGGCGTGGTCGTCGACGATCAGCCCGTCCTGCGCGCTGTGTCCGGCCAGATGAAATTCGCCGACCAGCCCGGGCCGCGCGTGGGTCGCGAGTTCATCGATCCAGCCGCAGACCGCGCGCAGCGGGTCGGCGGCCTGCGCGTTCTTCGCGTTCACCATCAGATTGTTGACGTCGAGCAGCAGTTGGCATCCGGTGCGCCGGCCCAGTTCGGCGAAGAACGCAGGTTCGCTCCAGTCGGCTTCGCGCCAGCCCAGATAGCTGCTCAGGTTCTCGACCAGGATCGGCCGGCGCAGCCGGTCCTGGACCCGCTGCACGTTATCGGCCAGGATTGCCAGCTGCGCATCGGTGAACGCCAGCGGCAGCAAGTCGTTGGCGTGCACCGGGCGCCGGTCGCGCAGATGGCCGCGCGCGAAGCTGGCGTGGTCGGATACGAGACAGGGTTCGATGCGCGTGACCAGTTCGGCCAGGCGTTCGAGGTGCGCGTCGTCGATGCCGCAGGCCGCGCCCAGCGACAACCCGACGCCGTGCAGGCTGACCGCGTATTGCGCGCGTACCTGCTGCAGCACCGCGCTTGCCGCGTCGAGCGGGTTGAAGAAATTCTCCGCGTGCACTTCGACAAAGCCCAGCGCAGGGCGCAGGGCTTCGAACGCAACGTAGTGCGGCTGGCGCAGCCCGATTCCGGCGCCGGCGACCGTATGTGGCATGAAGTCCTCCTCGCAGCCGATGGCGGCTCCGGCGCCTTGCTGCGCCGGAGCCGGGCGATCACGACATGCGCTTGGCCATCGCCGCTTCGAACGCCTTGGTCTTTGCCGGGCTGGCGAGGACGGCCTTGGCCTGCATCATGTCGAGTCCACCGAGCTTGGCGCAGGTTCCTTCGGGTTTGACCACGAAATCGCCAGGGTTGTAGCTCATGGTGCTTTGTCCCTTGCACGAATGCAGTCCCGACAATCCGGCGCAGTCGTTGTGCCCGGCCATGGCGACGCCGAAGCATTTGCCCAGGGTGTCGGCGTGCGCGGGCAGCGCTGCCGTCACGCCGCCCAGGGCAAGCAGGGAGGCGGCCGCGGTGTTCAGGAATGGACGCTTGTTCATGGTGTTGCTCCTCGATCAGAGATGTAGCGGAAGGAAAGACGTGGTGCTGCGTCGTACGCTCGGCCCGGTCGGCCGCTGCGCATATGCGGGAAGTCGCGCGATCAGGTCTTGAATCGATGCATCTTGGGCTCCGTTGGTTGGTCGACATGGCGCGCTGGCGCGCTCCATGGCCCTTTGTCGGCGCCGGCCTCGGTTCCTGACACCCCTTGTGTGCGGGGGCGGCGCGCGACGACGCTAAAGTGCACGCTTTGCAGCTCGCACCCGAACTGTCGGGGACCCGCGGTGAACCGTTTCCTTGTCGCGCGCCTTCGCGGTGCGCCGATTGCGATGTTCGTCTGTTGCGCCGTGGCCGCATGGCCGGCGCCCGCCCAGGCGCACACCAGGTGGCACCGGCATGACTTCGCGCACAGTGGGCGAGCGGCCGTCGTGTTTCCGGCGGCCGATGCGCTGCCCGATCGACGGCTGACGCCAGGCGCGATCAACCCGGCGGTCACCCAGCAGAACATCGGCTGGACGATCTGCCGCCGCGGCGGCTACACGAAGTCGATCCGTCCTGCCGAGGACGTCACCGAACGCCTCAAGCGGCTGCAGATACGGCAGTATGGGTATCCCCGGCAGATGGGCCGCGACGGCTACATGCTGCGCAACTACGAAGAGGACCACCTGATCTCGCTCGAACTCGGCGGCAGCCCCGCGAGCCCGCGCAATCTGTGGCCCGAGCCGCACCAGGTTGTCGGCGGCTGGGGCAGCGACGTCAAGGACCAGCTGGAGAATCGCCTGCACCTGATGGTCTGCAGCGGCCGGATCAGCCTGGCCAGCGCGCAGCAGATGATCGCCACCAACTGGATCGACGCCTATCGGCGATATATCAGCCCGATTCCGGTCCGGCGGGCGTCTCGCCATCGCCGCTGACGTGCCTTGCCGATCGTTGCGCCGGCACCTGGCGCTGCACTGAGAACCACTGCAATGGAGCATCCGATGTCCCGCCCGACCGAACCCGAAATCGCGCTGCTTGCCGCGGAGGTGCCGCCGCGCACCACCGCGTCGTCCTACCCGCCGCAGTTCGCCGCGCGGATGTCCGGGCGCGTCAAGCGCCCGCTCGGCAATGCGTTCGGCCTGCGCAGCTTCGGCGTCAACCTCACCCGCCTCGCCCCGGGCGCGCAATCCGCACTGCGCCATGCGCACAGCCGGCAGGACGAGTTCGTCTTCGTGCTCGAGGGAACCGCCACGCTGGTCACCGACGCTGGCGAGACCGAGTTGGGGCCCGGCATGTGTGCCGGCTTTCCGGCAGGTTCCGGCGATGCGCATCATCTGCTGAACCGTTCGGAAAAGGACGTGCTGTACCTCGAAGTCGGTGACCGCGGCGAGGGCGACAGCGTCACCTATCCAGACGACGATCTGCAGGCGAGCCTTGGTGCCGACGGCCGCTGGCACTACCAGCACAAGGACGGCGCGCCCTATTGACCAGATGCGCGACCGCAGCGAGCGTGGGGCCTTGAATTCGCCCGCGCCGCCCCTACAATTAGCACTCGCAGCCGGTGAGTGCTAGTGCTCCGTCCGATCCGCGTCAGCCTGTGGGCAGCGTGGGCATCCGACGGTTCCGGCCGAGCAGCACCGGACGGCCGCGATGCGGCCAGCGCGTGTTTCAACCCAACCAATCGATCAATTGGAGCAACATCGATGAAATTGCGTCCTTTGCATGACCGCGTGATCGTCAAGCGCCTGGAGCAGGAAACGAAGACGGCTTCGGGCATCTACATCCCCGACAACGCCGCCGAGAAGCCCGACCAGGGCGAAGTGCTGGCCGTCGGTCCGGGCAAGCGCGACGACAAGGGCGAGCTGCTGCCGATGGCGGTGCAGGTCGGCGACCGCGTGCTGTTCGGCAAGTACGCCGGGCAGACCGTCAAGCTCGATGGCGATGAACTGATGGTGATGCGCGAAGACGACCTGATGGCCGTCGTCGAAAAGTAATCGCTCACTTGCAAACTGATTCGGAGAATTGAGAGATGGCAGCTAAAGAAGTTGTTTTCGGCAGCGATGCGCGTGCGCGCATGATGGAAGGCGTCACGGTGCTGGCCAACGCGGTCAAGGCCACGCTGGGCCCGAAGGGTCGCAACGTGGTGCTCGAGCGCAGCTTCGGCGCGCCGACCGTGACCAAGGACGGCGTGTCGGTGGCGAAGGAAATCGAGCTCAAGGACAAGCTGCAGAACATGGGCGCGCAAATGGTCAAGGAAGTCGCTTCCAAGACCAGCGACAACGCCGGTGACGGCACCACCACCGCGACCGTGCTGGCCCAGGCCATTGCCCGCGAAGGCATGAAGTACGTCGCCGCCGGGATGAACCCGATGGATCTGAAGCGCGGCATCGACAAGGCCGTCGTGGCCCTGATCGAGGAGCTGAAGAAGATCTCCAAGCCCTGCACGACCTCGAAGGAAATCGCCCAGGTCGGCACCATCTCGGCCAACGCCGACGAGAACGTGGGCAAGATCATCGCCGAAGCGATGGACAAGGTCGGCAAGGAAGGCGTGATCACGGTCGAGGACGGCAAGAGCCTGGACAACGAGCTCGACATCGTCGAAGGCATGCAGTTCGACCGCGGCTACCTGTCGCCGTACTTCATCAACAACCAGGACCGCCAGGTCGCCACGCTGGACAACCCGTACATCCTGCTCAACGACAAGAAGATCTCGAACATCCGCGATCTGCTGCCGGTGCTCGAGCAGGTCGCCAAGTCGAGCCGTCCGCTGCTGATCATCGCCGAGGACGTCGATGGCGAAGCGCTGGCCACCCTGGTGGTCAACAGCATCCGCGGCGTGCTCAAGACCGTGGCCGTCAAGGCGCCGGGCTTCGGCGATCGTCGCAAGGCCATGCTCGAGGACATCGCGATCCTGACCGGCGGCAAGGTGGTGTCGGAAGAAACCGGCATGAACCTGGAGAAGATCACCCTGGCCGACCTGGGTCAGGCCAAGCGCATCGAAGTGGCGAAGGAAAACACCACCATCATCGACGGCGCCGGCAATGCGGGCGACATCGAAGCGCGCGTCAAGCAGATCCGCGTGCAGATCGAGGAAGCCACCTCCGACTACGACCGTGAGAAGCTGCAGGAACGCGTGGCCAAGCTGGCCGGCGGTGTGGCGGTGGTCAAGGTCGGCGCGGCGACCGAAGTCGAGATGAAGGAGAAGAAGGCCCGCGTCGAGGATGCGCTGCACGCCACCCGTGCCGCGGTCGAAGAAGGCATCGTCCCCGGCGGCGGCGTCGCGCTGCTGCGCGCGCGCACGAGCATCAAGGTCACCGGTGCGAACCACGACCAGGACGCCGGCATCAAGCTGGTGATGCGCGCGATCGAAGAGCCGCTGCGCCAGATCGTCGCCAACGCCGGCGACGAGCCGAGCGTGGTGCTGAACAAGGTCGTCGAGGGCAAGGGCAACTTCGGCTACAACGCTGCCAACGGCGAGTACGGCGACATGATCGAAATGGGGATCCTGGATCCGACCAAGGTCACCCGCACCGCGCTGCAGAACGCCGCGTCGGTCGCCGGTCTGCTGCTGACCACCGAGTGCATGGTGGCCGACGCGCCGAAGGACGACGCGCCGGCTCCGGCGATGCCCGGCGGCATGGGCGGCATGGGCGGGATGGATATGTGAGCCCCCCGAGCAAGCGGGCGCGAGCCCGCTTGCTCCCCCCCAGGGGGGGCGCCTCCCGGCTCGGGGCGGCCCGTCGCC
>JAJZEB010000052.1 GCA_021805805.1 Pseudomonadota bacterium
CTGATCCTGCAGCCGGGGCCTGCGGCGCTCGGCGACGGGCTGGCGGCGCTGCACGACATCATTGCGCGCTGGAGCGCGCGTCAACCGAGGAACGGAGCATGGTGAACGACGAAACCACGTTCAAGGCCCTGCTGGTGGCAGCTGCCGGGCAGCGCGCCGAGCTGGTCGAACTCGACGCGTCGGCGCTGCCCGAAGGCGACGTCGAAATCGACGTCGACTATTCGAGCCTGAATTACAAGGACGCGTTGGCCGTGACCGGGCGCGGCGCGGTGCTGCGCAGCTGGCCGATGGTCCCTGGAATCGACCTTGCCGGGCGCGTGCGGCGCAGCGCCAGTGCGCAGTGGCGCGTCGGCGACCGAGTGGTGGTCAACGGCTGGGGACTGGGGGAAACGCACTGGGGTGGATTCAGCGCGCGCGCGCGGCTGCGCGGCGAGTGGCTGCTCGCGCTTCCCGCCGGCTACGACGCGTGGCATGCGATGGCGGTCGGTACCGCAGGATTCACCGCAGCGCTGTGCGTGCAGGCGCTGCAGCGCCATGGCCTGCAGCCCGCGGACGGTCCGGTGCTGGTCACCGGCGCCAGCGGCGGGGTCGGCTCGATCGCAGTCCGGTTGCTCGCCGGACTCGGCTTCCAGGTTGCGGCATCCAGCGGCAAGCCGGAGCAGGCGGCGTGGCTGCACGAACTCGGCGCCTCCGAGATCATCGACCGTGCCAGCCTGAGCGCGCCGGGCAAGCCGCTGCAGCGCGAACGCTGGGCAGGCGTGGTCGACGCGGTCGGCAGCAGCACCCTGGCCAACGCGTGCGCGCAGACGCGCTGGCACGGCGCGGTCGCGGCCTGCGGCCTGGCGCAGGGCGCCGATTTCCCCGCTTCGGTGATGCCGTTCATCCTGCGCGCGGTCACGCTGTACGGAATCAATTGCGTCTTCGTTCCCAACGCCCAGCGCGTCGCGGCGTGGGAGCTGCTCGCGCGCCACGTGCCGCCCGCGCTGCTCGACGGCATCGCCACCGAAGTGGGCTTGAGCGAAGTCGGCGCGCTCAGCGACGCGTTGCTCGACGGCCGCCGGCACGGCCGCGCCGTGGTCGATGTGCGCCGCTGAGCCGGTGTCGACGGCGGTCGACGACGGCGCGTTCGACGCCAGCGACGCCGAGCTCGGGCGCAGGATCTGCGCCGTGCTGCGCGAGTCGCGGGTATCGCTCAGCGTCAGCGACTTGCAGGGCTGCCTGCTGCAGCAGGGTTGCCGCGTGCCGGCGCGCAGACTGCGCGCGCTGTGCCTGGCGCTCGAGCGCTGGGGTGCGGTGCGCCGTCGCCCGGCCGCGTTCCTGCGCTTTGCCTGCGGCGACGCCGACGTGGGGCTGCCCGATGGATTCGACGCAACTCCGCAGGCACCGCGCGTGGACTGGGGGCGGGTGCCTTCGGTGTTCGACCTCGGCCGTGCGATGCTCGATGGCGGTGCGCGCCGCACGGCCGCGCGCGCTGCGCACGTCGCCGACTGATCGGGCGCGTCAGACTTCGACGAACAGACCCTGTTGCTCGCGCTCGAAATGGTGCTCGAGCAGGTGTTTGAACGGGCCGAGCGAATCCAGCAGCGCCAGGCGCATGCGCGCATCTGCGCAGTGCGCAGGAAGCGGTGCGAGCAGCGCGACCAGGTCGGCGTGCATGGTTTCGAGCTTGGCGTGCTCGGCCAGGTAGACCCGCGCCGGCCAGCGTGCTCCCGGACCGAGGCGCGGGATCAGCGCGCCGTTTTCGTGCGCGATGTGCGCGCGCTGCATCGTACCCAGCCGCTGCAGTGCATCGCGCGCCGCGCCGATGGCTCCACCGAGCAGCTCGACTCGGAGCTGCTCGAGAAGTTCGAGCATCGCGTCGTGTTCGTCTCGCAGCGCCGTGGAAGAATCGCTCATGCCGTCGATCATAACGGCGCCAGGTTCGGCTTGACCGCGGTCAAGCGCTGCCTTTGTGGCGCGACGCAGAATCACCGTTTTTGCATGGGAGACCGATCGATGCTGCGCGCCGACGATCTGTGGGACGATGTGCGCGCGTTGCGCGCCGCGTGCCCGCTGGTGCACAACGTGACGAATTTCGTCGTCATGAACTTCAACGCCAACATGCTGCTCGCCGCCGGTGCCTCGCCGGTGATGGTGCACGCGCACGCCGAGGTCGAGGACATGGCGCGGCTGGCCGCTGCCGTGGTGCTGAACATCGGCACCCTGCAGCCCGACTGGGTCGACGCGATGCGGCGCGCGCTGCTCGCCGCGCGTGCGCGCGGAACTCCCGTGGTGCTCGATCCGGTCGGCGTCGGCGCCACCGCGTATCGGCGCGACGCGGTGCGCATGTTGCGCGCTGCTGCCGAACCCGATGTGCTGCGCGGCAATGCCGCCGAGATTCTCGCCGTGGCCGGCGAGGACGGCGCCGCGCGCGGCGTCGACAGCCTGGCGCAGGCCGACGCCGCGCTCGATGCGGCACGCGGATTGAGCCGCGCCAGCGGCGCGGTGGTCTGCGTGTCGGGTGCGCGCGATCTGGTCGTCGATGCGCACGGCCGCCAGGCGTGGCTGGCCAACGGGCACGTCTGGATGACCCGGGTCACCGGCGTGGGTTGCGGCGCCAGCGCGCTGGTGGCCGCGTTCGCCGCGGTGCAGCCCGACCGCTGGCGTGCCACGGTGGCCGCGATGGCGTACCTGGGCGTGGCCGGGGAAATGGCGGCCGAGCGCGCGCAGGGCGCTGGCGGCGGCGTGGGCAGCTTCCAGATCGCACTGCTCGATGCGCTGCACCTGCTCGATTCCGATGCGTTCGGCTCGCGGTTGCGCCTGGAGACCGGTGCGTGAGCCACGGCTTGCCCGCCGCGCTGCGCCTGTATCTGGTCGTCGGCGGCTTCGACGACACGGCGCTGCTGGCGCTCGTCGACGCTGCGCTGCGTGGCGGCGTGCGCTGCGTGCAGTTGCGCGAAAAGTCCCTCGGCACGCGCGCCTTCGTCGCGCGTGCGCAACGCCTGCAGCCGCGCCTGCGCCTGGCAGGCGTGCCATTGATCATCAACGACCGCCTCGACGTTGCGCTGGCCTGCGGAGCCGACGGCGTGCATGTCGGGCAGGACGACATGCCGGTCGACGTGGTACGCAGGTATCTGCCGCGCGCGATCGTCGGCCTGTCGGTCGGCTCGCTCGACGAACTCGATTCGGGCGCGAAGCTCGACGCCGATTATCTGAGTCCGAGCCCGCTGTTCGCGACACGCAGCAAGGCCGACGCCGGCGCACCGCTCGGACTGGGCATGCTGCGCGCGATGCGCGCGCGCTGCGCCAAGCCGCTGGTGCCGATCGGCGGCATCGACGTCGGCAACGCTGCGGCGGTGTTCGCCGCCGGCGCCGACGGCATCGCGGTGGTCAGTGCCATCGCCGGTGCCGCGGACCCGCGCGCGGCCAGCGCCAGCCTGGCGGAGATCGCCCGCGCCTCAGCCGGTGCGCGCAACGGGGGCTGACGCCGACGGATCGACTGCCGTATCGGCTTCGGTGCCGCGTTGCGCGTCGAGGCCGAAATCCATCCAGTCGTCGCCGAGCAGTTCGCACGGGTGCTGCGAGCGCTCCGAGCCGTTGCCGCAGCGCATCGAATCGGCCGCGCAATAGCGCTCGCAGCCCCAGCACACGCGTTCGGGATGCGCCGGATGCAGCGGAAACCTGCGCGCCATCGTTTCTTGCTCAGCGCTGCAGCCGCGCGAGCTTGCCCGGATTGCCCTTGTTCGCGTCGGCGTCGGGCAGCGCCGGCTTGCGCTTGGTGATCGCCGGCCAGCGCTTGGCCAATTCGGCATTCAGCGCAATGAACGCCTGCTGGTCGCCGGGAACGTCTTCCTCGGCGAAGATCGCTTCAGCCGGACATTCGGGAACGCAGACCGCACAGTCGATGCATTCGTCAGGGTCGATGGCGAGGAAATTCGGGCCTTCGCGAAAGCAGTCGACGGGGCAGACATCGACGCAATCGGTGTACTTGCAAAGAATGCAATTTTCGGTGACGACAAAGGTCATGATGCACGCATCCGGGTCGGGCTGCAGCCGATCCATTCGAATAGGTATTGAAAATACTACGACAATTGAAGTCCCGTGCCAAGCTTCGCGGCATCGTCCGAAAGGCTTATGGACAGCGGCCTCGCCTGCGTCTAGCCTTGAACCACGAAAGGGCGGGTCGGTTCCCGCCGGGGAAGTGCAATGCCCAGTCAGATCATGACCATCGGCGAGCCGCACAGCGTGGCACCGAGTTTCGAGGTTCCGCTGGAAATGCTTGCCGCGTGCCACGGCCGTGTACAGGCGCAGTGCGATGTGCTGCGCAGATTGGGGCCGCATGTCGATGCGCATGGAGTCGACGCGCAGGCGCGCGAAGCGGCGCGCAGTGTGATGCGCTACTTCGACCAGGCCGCGCCGCAGCACCACGCCGACGAAGAGCGCGACCTGTTTCCTGCGCTGCTCGAGTCGATGGCCGGGTCCGACCCGGTGTGTCTGCGCGAGCTGACCGCCGCGCTCAGCGCCGAGCACCGCGAGCTTGAAGCGCTGTGGCGCAAGCTGCGCGACGCGCTGCAGCGCATGCTCGACGCATCGCAGGCTCCCGACGCGGCGCTGATCGAAGCGTTCGTTGCCCGCTACCTCGCGCACCTGCAGCGCGAGGACGATGAGTTGCTGCCGATGGCGGCGCGCCTGCTCGACGACGACGCGCTTGCGCGCGTCGGGCGGGCGATGCGCTTGCGGCGCGGCATCGACCACGTCGACTGAGCGAGGCGAGCTGCATGCACGATGCAAGGAATCCGGAAATGACACGCGACGATCCGCGGCCGCCGGCCGCGCAGCTGCCCCTGGTGTACGCCTGCTCGGGGTGTTCCAGTGCGGCGCAACTGGCGAACCACCTCGCGGTGCGCCTGGACCGCAACGGCGAAGCCGAAATGTCGTGCATCGCCGGCGTCGGCGGCCAGGTCAAGCCGCTGGTGCGCCTGGCGCAGCGTGCGCAGCAGGCAGGGCGTCCGATCCTGGCCATCGACGGTTGCGCGCTGGGCTGCGTGATCCATGCGCTGGACCAGGTTGGTGTCGTTCCCACGCGTCATCTGCAGCTGGCCGAATCCGGAGTGCGCAAGCTGGCGCATGTCGACTTCGATCCCGCCGAGGCGGCCATGCTGCTCGCGCGCTGCAGCGCGCTGGCGCGCGAACTCTCATCCGGCGTCGACGGTCACGCCGACGCGATGCCGGAATCGGGCATGATCAGCAGCCACGCGCAGCGCAGCTGAAGCGGAAGCCCGGTCGCGAACATGACCAGCCCGGCGCTGTGCTGATCGGCCAGCGGCCCGAGGTTCCACAGGCACAGCACGTCCAGATACGGCGTGTACAGCACGTGGTCGCTCCAGACCCAGACTGCTGCGACCAGCATCATCGGCAGGGACACGGCCCAGCCGTACAGCCCGGCCTGCCAGCCGCGCGCGAACGCGCTGCTTCCGCGAAGCAGCTGGGCCCAGACGGAGAGTCCGGCGATCAGCGCAAGCAGCCCGACCGGGGCGCTGAACAAGGAGTCGGCCAGGGCATGGTCGAACACCCCGGGGAGGTTCAGTCCGAGCGTCATTGAGACGAAGGCCAGCGCGGCGATCGACGGATCGAGCAGCCAAGGCGCGGCGCGTCGCCGCCGCCAGGCGGAACGCGCCGCGGGCGGCCAGCCGAGCAACAGCAGCGCCGGAGCCAGCTGGCCGATGCTCATCAGAGCCAGCGCATACAGCGTCATCGACGCCAGCGGATCGCGCAGGCCCCAGGCGGCGGCCAGGCAGAGCGCGCAGCCGCCGGCGAACAGTGCCCGCCGCGCACCGTTCGGAACGCCTCGTGCGTGCAGCAGCAGCGCCAGCACGGCCGCCGCGGCCCAGGCCAGCAGCGCCGCGCGCGGCCAGCCGCGTCCGGGTCGCCCCGGCGTGGCCGGAGCCGGGGTCGGCGACGCCGAAAGCCGCGCCGACGACGGAGCAGGCAAGGGGGCGTGCAGGACCCGACGCAGGTCGCGGGCCAGCAGCGCGGGGTCGCCGAGCTGTGCATAACCGTAGCGCGCGCGCAACAGCCCATTCGGATCGACCAGAGTCACCGCGGCGCTGTGGTCGATCCAGATCTGACCGTGCGCGACGACGCGGCGCCAATGCACGCCCCAGGCGCGCGCGGCGCGCGCGGTCGCCGCGGGCGAGCCGCGCAGACCGATCCCGTCGGGGACGAAGGCGGCCAGGTAGCGCCGCAGCAGCGGTGCGCTGTCGCGTTGCGGATCGAGGGTGACGAACACCACGCGGACCCGCCTTGCCAACGCACCGATGTCGCGCAAGCTGGCGCCCAGCGCGGCCAGCGTCAGCGGACAGACGTCGGGGCAGTGGGTGTAGCCGAAGAACACCAGCACCGCACGGCCGCGCTGCTGCTGCCAGTCGAACGGCGTTCCATGCGCGCTGCGCAGTCCGCCGAAGCCCGGTGCCGGGCGCGCCGGAAGCGGCGAGCCATGCAGGCCGCGCGGGCCGAACGCGGCCCAGCCGCCGAGCAGCGCTGCGAGCACTGCGGCGACCAGCGCGGCCCGCCACGACGGCAACCAGGCACGGGCCGCACGCGAATTCGCCGGCTCCAGCTCCGGCTCGGGATCACCAAAGCCGCAGGCCGACGGCATGGATCGGGTGGGTCAGCATCGGCCACAGCGTCGGCACGTAGACCGCGAGCGTGATCACCAGCGTAGCCAGGGTCCAGAGCCCGAGGTGCTCGGACAGCTCCACGATCAGCGAGCCGCGCGGCCCGGCAATGACGTCGGAGAACGGAATCGCGACCATGGCCTGCGCGTCGCGCCTGCCGAGCAGAGTGCCGACGAACACGATGTAGAACGCCACTGCGCCGAGGCCGGCGATCAACCCGCCGAGCGCGACCAGTTGCAGCGACGTATGCACCGAGCCGTAGAGCTGCATGTACTGCGCGTGCGGCAGTGCCGAGATCCACGCCCGCCGCGGCACCCCGGCCAGTCCGGCCCAGTGCCCGGCGAAGCCCCACAGCATCAGGCCGCCGAACCACAGCCAGACCGACGCGAGCGCGAGCCGCGGCGCGAACAGGCGGCGCCCGGTCAGGTGCGGCAGCAGCCAGAAGCTCACGCCCATGAACACCAGCACGGTCATGGTGCTGACGGTCAGGTGGAAGTGGGCCGGGATCCACAAGGTGTTGTGGACCACGTTGTCGAGCTGCCAGCTGGCGTTGACGATTCCGCCTGCGCCGCCGAAGATGAAGCTGACCAGCGCCAGCATCTGCGCCGCCACCGAAGGGTCGCGCCACGGCAGCGCACGCCACCAGCCCAGCGCGCCGCGGCCGCCGCGCCGGCGGCCGGCATACTCGAGGCTCAGCGCGACCGTGAACGCGGTGATCAGGCTCGGGATTGCCACCGAAAGCGTCAGTGCGGTGACGATCCCCTTGATCACCGGAGCGATTCCAGGGTCGGTGTATTGATGGTGGGTTCCGACCGGGACCGAGAACACGAACAGCAGCAGGAACGCGAGCCGGGTCAGCGGGTCCGACACCAGCTTGCCGCCGGCCTGCCGCGGCAGCAGCGCGTAGATCGAGATGTAGCCGGGCATCAGCCAGTAATAGACGATCGGGTGCCCGGTCCACCAGAACAGGGTGCGCGCCAGCAGCGGATCGATCGTCGCGCGAAGTCCCAGCGACCATGGGTCGAGCATGAACACGGCTTCGGCCACCGCGCCGAGCGAGGCCAGAAGCCACATCAGCAGCGTGGTCGAGCTCATGAAGGTGACCAGCGGCGTCGGCTCGCCCGGGTGGGCGCGCTTCCAGCGCGCACGCATGTCCAGCACCACCGGAAGCGGCAGCAGGCTGGCGACGACGACCACGGTGATGCCGAGGTAGAACCAGGCGCTGGCTTGAAGCGGCGGGTAGAACGTGTACAGCACGCTCGACGAGTTGTCGAGCATCGCGTACGCGGCCATCAGCGTTCCCAGCAGCATCAGCCAGTAGCTCGCCCAGGCCAGGCGCAGGTTCGGACGCAGTCCGAGTTCGCGGCTCGGCAGGTAGATCAGCCAGCCCGAGATGGTGAAGAAGGTGAACACGAACGCGTTGAGCACGCCGTGCAGCGTCAGGCCCTGGTAGTACGTCTTGATCAGTGGCTGCAGCGCACCGTACAGATTGATTCCGGCATAGTTCACGCCTTGCAGCACGCCCAGCGCGACGCCGAACAGCAGGGCGGCGAACCCGGTGAGCCAGAATGCCAGCAGCAGCCGCTTGGCAGCGGCCACGTCGGTCGCCGCCGACGTGCGCAGCGACGCGGCGGGGGTGGTTTGCGCGAGGCTGCTCATTGCTCGGCTCCCGATGCATGGCGCGGGGCGACGATGATGGTGCCGATCATCGCCTGGTGGCCTGCGCCGCAATATTCGTTGCACACGATGTGGTACGTCCCCGGGGTGTCGAAGGTGTAGCTGATCCTTCCGACCACGCCGGGGATCGCGGTGACGTTGACGCTGGTGCCCTGGATCTCGAAGCCGTGCAGCACGTCGCCGCTGGTGATGTAGAAAGTCACATGGGCGCCTGCCGGCAGCTGCAGCGGGGTTGCGGTTCCCGGTGTCCAGCTCCAGGCGCGGCCGATCTCGTACACCGAGTAGCTGTCGGCCCCAGTCCGGCGCACCCCGCTGCCCTGGAAATCAGCCAGCGTCGACGGCGTGTTCGGATCGGAATAGATCGCGCTGGTCTTCGCGACGACGCCGTAGTCGTGCACGACCAGGTAGACCGCAGCCAGGAACAGGACCGCGATCATCGACACCGCGATGAACATCCAGTTGCGTTCGTGACGTTCCGCGATGCGGTGGAACGCCGCGTCGAAATCGTCGTGCGTGTGCGCGCTCATCGCACTCTCCTCAAGTGTGCAGGGCGAAGAAACCGGCGACCAGCGCCCACAGCGCAATGGTCACGACGAACAGCGTGCCGACGATGATCCAGGCGCCGACCGGGCGCGTCGCGTCCGGTGGCGAAGAAGGCGGGTGGGTCGGCGGAAGAGTCGCATAGGGAACTTCGTCTGGCATGGTCGGGTACCGTGGGGTGCTGAACGGGGCAACGAGCTTAATGGACAGATCTCGCAAACACGATATATCAAATTGCAACAAAGCCGACAGCGCGCCTCGTTGCTAAAAGATCGATATGCGAGATATCTTATTGCGCGCAACAGCACCCGGCAAGCGGGCACGGCGCGATGGCGGCGCGGCCGTCAGGCGGCAGGCTCGGTCGGCGCGTCGACGAATGCGCGCAGCGACGGCAGCAGGCAGTCGGCCAGAGTGTCGCGATCCAGCTCGGCGTAGAACGCACGCCGCGCACGATCGAGTCGCGAACGCAGCGCACAGTTCGGCGTCAGCACGCATGCCCCGGAATCGGCGCGGAAGCACTCGGCCAGCGCCTGTCCCTCCTCGAGCCAGGACAGCACCGCGCCGAGGCGGATGGCGCCCGGGTCGCGGGCCAGCGCGACGCCGCCGCCGGCACCGCGCGACGTTTGCACATAGCCTCCTGCGGCCAGGCGCTGCAGCACCTTGACCAGGTGATCGCGCGACACGCCGAGCTTGAGCGACAGCTCGGCGCTCGACCAGCTCGGGCGAGCGCTCGACGCCAGGACGAGAAGCGCGCGCAGCCCGAAGTCGGAAAACGAGGTCAGTTTCATCGAAAGAGGTATTGCGGATGCAACATTTGGCGCTTATAGTGGCATCCATTCTACCGATTCATTGCGCCCCTTTCGTATTCAGGAGAATTCGCCATGACCACAGATTCCGCGAACGCGACGCCGCTGCGCGAAAGCCGCCTCGGAGACATCGCGCGCACCTTGGCCGGCGCCACCGCGGTGCTGCGTCGCCACCGACTCGATTTCTGCTGCGGCGGCGACGTGACGCTGCGCGACGCAGCGCAGCGCCGCGGCATCGATGTCGAAGCTGTCGAAGCCGAGCTCGGAGCGCTCGACCAGGGAGTCGTTCCGGCGCTGCCCGACGACGACGCCGAACTCGTCACGCACATCGTGACGCGGTTCCACGACGTGCACCGCGCCGAATTGCCCGAGCTGATCACCCTGGCGGCGAAAGTCGAGCGCGTGCACCACGATCACCCCGCCGCGCCGCTGGGCCTGGCCGAAGCACTGCAGCGCATGCGCGACGAACTGCTGCAGCACATGCAGAAGGAGGAGCAGGTTCTGTTCCCCATGATGGCAGCGAACCCAGGCGCGCGGCTCGACCCGCCGATCCAGCGCATGCGCGAAGAGCACGACGAGCACGGCGAGGCGTTGAGCGATCTGTTCGCATTGACCGACGAGCTCGCGCTGCCCGACGATGCCTGCAATACATGGCGCGCGCTTTATCTCGGCCTGCGCAAGTTCACCGACGATCTGACCGAGCACATCCACACCGAGAACAACGTCCTGTTTCCGCGCTTCGAATCGGCTGGCGCGCGTTGATGCGATGGGCACCGACGACATCCTCGCGCTGCTGCGTGCCATGGCCAACCACCGCCGCCTGGTGCTGTTGAGCCTGTTGCTCGACGGCGAGCGCAACGTCTCGGCGCTGCAGGAACTCAGCGGCAACAGCCAGGCTTGCGTGTCGCAGCATCTGGCGGTGATGCGCAAGGCCCGTGTCGTCGCCGCGCGACGGCTCGGGCACCAGGTCATCTATCGGTTGCGGCCGCAGGCCGCGGGGGCGGTGCGCGCGCTGCTGGCAGCGTGCGCCATGCCGCGGCCGACTTGATCCTTGTCAGCAAGCCGGCGCGCGGAGCGCGCGCCGCGCGCGCTGCACGCTACAGTGGCCGCCGTCGCGGCGCGGTGCGCCGCACCCCGCTCGCGGGGTCACGCGGAGAGTCATTTCAATGCAAGAATCACCAGGGCGCCGCAAGCCCGAGCTGGTCTGTCCGGCCGGATCGTTGCGCGCGCTGCAGCTGGCGGTCGACGCCGGTGCCGACGCGGTCTATCTGGGACTGCGCAACCAGACCAATGCACGCGCTTTCGCCGGACTGAATTTCGACGACGCCCAGCTTCGCGTCGGAGTGCGGTACGCGCATGAGCGCAATGCGCGGGTCCTGATGGCGCTGAACACCTTTGCCGCGGCAGCCGACCCGCAGCCCTGGTTCGACGCCGTGGAGCGCGCAGCCGATCTCGGCGCCGATGCGCTGATCGTCGCCGACAGCGCCGTGCTCGCGTACGCGCGCCGACACCATCCGCAGCTTCGGCTGCACCTGTCGGTGCAGGCGTCGGCGACCTCGTACGAGGCGATCGAGTACTACCGGGTGCGCTACGGAATCCAGCGCGCGGTCCTGCCGCGGGTGCTGACCTTGTCGCAGGTCGCGCACGTCGTGCGCAATACCCAGGCGGAGATCGAAGTTTTCGGCTTCGGCAGCCTGTGCGTGATGGTCGAGGGCCGTTGCGCGCTGTCGTCGTACGCCACCGGTTGTTCGCCGAACAACGCCGGAGTGTGTTCGCCTGCGGCCGCGGTGCGCTGGACCGAGCACGACGACGGCGGAGTCGACGCCCGCCTGGGAGGGGTTCTGATCGACCACTACGCGCCTGGCGAGCCGCGCGGCTACCCGACGCTGTGCAAGGGGCGGTTCGAGATCGGCGGCAGCCGCGGCTACACCCTCGAGGAGCCGACCAGCCTGAACACCTTGGAGCTGCTGCCGCAATTGATCGACCACGGCGTGGCCGCGATCAAGATCGAGGGCCGCCAGCGCAGCGCGCAATACGTGGCCGAAGTCGCCAAGGTCTGGCGCGAAGCGATCGATGCTGCCGCGGCGCAGTCGCGCTACGAGGTGCGCGAAGCATGGAGCGCGCAGCTGGCGCGCTGGTCCGAAGGGTTGCAAACCACGCTGGGTGCCTACGAGCGCCCATGGCGCTGACGCGGAGCGACAGCATGGAATCGAATGACATTTCCCGTGTCGCGCTGACGGTCGCGCCGCTGCAGTACTGGTGGCCGCGGCAACGCCTGCTCGACTTCTACGCCGAGGTCGCCGACAGCGCGGCCGATACCGTGGTTCTCGGCGAGGTCGTCTGCGCGCGCCGTCGCGAGCTCAAGCACGAGGACTGGATGGCGCTGGCGCGCGAGCTGCGCGCGGCGGGCAAGGAGGTGCTGCTGGCCACGCCCACGCTGGTCATGGGCGAGGCCGACCTGCGCCTGGTCCGCGAGCTGGCGCAGCAGCGCGAATTCGCCATCGAGGCCGGCGACGCATCGGCGCTCGGCGTGCTGGTGCAGTGCCCCGAGCCGTCGTTCGCGCTCGGCCCGCACCTGAACATCTACAGCCAGGAAGCTTTGCGCGAGCACGCCGTGCTCGGCGCCACGCGCTGGTGCGCTCCGGCCGAGCTGGCGCTGACTGCGATCGGCCGCATCAACCCGGCGCAGGCTCCGGTGCCGGGGCGCGACGGTCCGCTGGCGACCGAGGTCTGGGCTTTCGGCCGCCTGCCGCTGGCGTTCTCGGCGCGCTGCTTCACGGCACGCCACCACGGCTTGAACAAGGACAACTGCGACTTCCGTTGCCGCGACGACGCCGACGGCATGACCGTGCGCAGCGGCGACGGGCGCGATTTCCTGTGCCTGAACGGGACCCAGGTGCAGTCGGCCGGAGTGCATGCGCTGATCGAGCGCACCGACGCGCTGGCCGAGGCCGGAATCGGCCGCCTGCGCCTGGCGCCGTGTGCGAACGGCTTCGGTCGCGTGCTCGAGGTGTTCGACGCGCTGTACCGCGGCGCGCTGCCGCTGCGCGACGCGCACGAAGCGCTGACCGAGCTTCCGTTGCCCGGAGCGATGATCGATGGATTCGCACGCGCGCGCGCCGGCATGGATGCGCTGCGCAAGGAGACATGGGCATGACGCCACGCACTGCCGCGGCACCGCAGGTGGCCGCACGCTTTCTCGACACCGCGCTGCAGCTGGCCTCGCCGCTGCGCGGCCTGTTGCGGCGCCTGCCGCCGCAGCCGCCGTCGTGGCTGGCCGCCGCGGCGCTCGACCGCCTGCTGCTGCCGCGCATGGACGCGGACACGCTGCAGGCGTGCCGCGACCGCGTCGTCGAACTGGAGCTGACCGATCTCGGCGCCCGGGTGCGGCTGCGCTTCGACGGCACCCGAATGCGCGCGGCGTCGGGCGAGCCGCAGCTGCGCGTGCGCGCCGGAACCCGCGCGCTGCTGCGCCTGGTGCGCGGCGAGGACGATGCCGACCGCCTGTTCTTCGACCGCGAGCTGGTCATGGAAGGCGACACCGAGTTCGGCCTGCTGCTGAAGAACCAGCTCGACGCCATCGGGCCGTTGTGGGGTGGACACACCAGCGTTCCGAGCCGCTGAAGGGCAGACGGGCACCGCGTCGGCCGCGCGGTGACGGGATTCTTGCTCCAGGTCAAAGGATCGATGCCGCGACGCCCCCTACAGTTGCGGTTCCTCGGTCCTTCTATGCCATGAACGCTTCCGCCGCCCTGCGTATGCCCGTGGCCCCATTCTGGTCCGCCGACGACGTGCGCGCGAGCCTGCGCGCTGCCGGCCCCATCGGGCTGCGCACGCGCGCGCTGCCCGCCGGCAGCGTGCTGTTCAGCCATGGCGAGGCGTTGCGCCGGATCTACGTGGTGATGAGCGGCGCGGTCCAGGTTCTGCGCGCGGACCGCGCCGGCCAGGCGAAGATCATCGATCTGGCGCTCGCCGGCGATGTCGTCGGCTTCGACGACTTCGCCTCCGGCCTGTATGCGGCCGACGCGCTGGTTTTGCGCGACGCCGTGGTCGGTGCCATCGAGCCGACGCGTTGGTGGCGGCTGAGCACGCGCAACCCGCGCCTGCCGGCGCTCGCCAGCCTGGGCGCGGCGCAGGTTCACCGCGCGCTGCGCCAGAACATGCGGCTGCGGCTGGGTGCGCCGTCGCGGCTGGCCGACTGTCTGCTGCAGCTGGCGGAAAAGCTCGGCAGCGTCGACATCGAACTGCCGCTGAGCTACCAGGACCTGGCGAACTACCTGAACCTCCGGCCCGAGACCATGAGCCGCGCCCTGCACGAGCTCGAGCGTTCGCGCTGCCTGCGGCGCGCCGGGCGCACGCGGCTGGAACTCGATCCCGAACGGCTGCGCCTGACGCGCGCGACGCCGCGCCGACGCCAGGTCTGAGGTCTTGCGGCGGCGCGTCAGCCGTTGCTCAGCGCCCAGATCGCGGCCTGCGTGCGCGAGCCCACGTGCAGCTTGCGCAAGACGCGCTTGACGTGGATTTTCACGGTGCTTTCGGCGATTGCGAGTTCGCGCGCGATCTGCTTGTTGCTGCGGCCCAGGCGGATCTGGTCGAGCACGCGGCTTTCCTGGGCGGTGAGCTGCGCCGCGTCGCGGCTGCGCGGGCGCGCGTCCTCGCGCATCGCGCTCGCCAGCAGGCCGACAAGACTCGCGCTCAGCGCCATCGCTCCGGTTTCCGCGGTGCGCAGCACGCTGGCCAGCAGGTCCTGGGGCGCCATGTCCTTCAGCAGGTAGCCGTCGGCGCCCGAGCGCAGCGCGCCGATCAGGTCTTCGGCCTCCTCCGACACCGTGATCATGATCGTCGTCGGAGCCGCGTCGCCGGCCTTGATCGCGCGCAGCACGTCGAGTCCGCCGAGCCCGCCCTTCATCTGCAAGTCGAGCAGGACCAGCGTCGGCCGCAGTCTGCGCACCCGAGCCAGACCCTCGTTGCCGTCCGCGGCCTCGCCGACCACGCGCAACTGTTCGGGAACCGTGGCCAGCAGGTCCTTCAATCCCTGCCGGAACAGCGGATGGTCGTCGATGATCACCACGTCGTGCATCGTTTCGATCGCTTTTGCCCAATCCCCGATTCTGCAGCCACGGCTCAGGAATCCCGGATAAAACCACTACGGTAAAGATGTCTTTTGTCGGACGCACCGGCCCGGGCAGCGGCGCCGGTGCGCGGCGCAGAAGGCGTAGGTCGAAAAACGACGCCGCCCGCACCGCGCCTGCAGCGCGCGCGCAAGTGCTTGTCGGATCAGGAGAAATGCATATCGTCCGGTAGCCCTTTCGGAGTACGCGGCTTGGTGCCGGGCCCGCGCAGGGCCGTAGGCAGCGGACAGTCGGCGCCGTATCGTGCGGCCTGCGTCCCATCCGTACCGGAGTCATCCGTGAAGCCATCCCGATCATTGCCACGCACGCTGCCCCGCCTGGCCCTTGCGCTGCTGCTGGCCGCAGGCGTCGCCGTCCCGACCTATGCCGCGGCCTCCGCCGTCGATGCTGCGTCGGCTTCCGCCGGCGCGCGCCTGTTCAGCGGCCAGACGCGATTCGCCCATGGCGGCGCCGCATGCATTTCGTGCCACTCGGCCGATGGCGGCGGCCTGCCCAGCGCCGGCGGCAGGCTGGCGATCGGCCTCGGCCATTCGTGGGTCGATATCGGCCCGGCCGGAATCCAGGCCATCGTCGCCAGCCCGCCGTTCGCGCCGATGGCCGCGGCCTACGCCGACCACCCGTTGACGCCGGACGAGACCGGCGCGCTGCTTGCGTTCTTCCAACGCAGCGCGCAGCAGCCGCGCCCGGTCGGCATGCTGCAGCGACCGGTCTCGATGCTGCTCGCAGGTCTCGGCGGTTCGGCCGCCGTCGTTTTCGCGCTGCATCTGCTGTGGGGCCGGCGCAAGACCCTGAGTACCAAGCATTCGATCTACGCGCGCCAGGCGCGCCGCGGCTGAAGCCCCGCACGTCAAGAGGACATCATGAGCTGGATCAAGGACATCGTTTCGCCCAGGACTCGATCGTGGGAGGATTTCTACCGCAACCGCTGGCAGCACGACAAGGTCGTGCGCAGCACCCACGGCGTGAACTGCACCGGCGGGTGTTCGTGGAACGTGCACGTCAAGGACGGCATCGTCGTCTACGAGACGCAGGCGCTCGACTACCCGCTGCTCGACCCCAAGCTGCCGCCGTACGAGCCGCGCGGCTGCCAGCGCGGCATTTCGTACTCCTGGTACCTGTACAGCCCGATCCGCGTGAAGTACCCGCTGATGCGCGGCGCGCTGCTCGATCTGTGGCGCGCCGAGCGCGCGACGACGGCTGACCCGGTGCAGGCCTGGCGCAATCTGCAGAGCGACCCGGACAAGCGCGCGCGCTACCAGCGGGCGCGCGGCAAGGGCGGCTTCCGCCGCGTCGACTGGGACGAGGCGCTGGAGCTGATCAGCGCGGCTTCGGTGCACACGGTGCAGAAGTACGGTCCGGACCGGCTGATCGGCTTTTCGCCGATTCCGGCGATGTCCATGCTCAGCTTCGCCGCCGGTGCACGCTTCCTGCAGTTGATGGGAGGCGTGCTGCTGAGCTTCTACGACTGGTACTGCGACCTGCCGCCGGCGTTTCCCGAAGTCTGGGGCGAGCAGACCGACGTCGCCGAGAGCGCCGATTGGTACAACTCCAAGTTCACCGCGGTGATGGGCGCCAATCTCGGCATGACCCGGACGCCGGACGTGCACTTCTTCTCCGAGTCGCGGCACAACGGCACCAAGACCGTGGTGTTCTCGCCCGATTTCAGCATGGTGGCCAAGTACGCCGATCAGTGGGTCCCGGTCCACGCCGGAGCCGACGGCGCGTTCTGGATGGCGGTGACCCACGTCATCCTGAACGAGTGGCACCACGGCCGCGCCACGCCGTACTTCATCGACTACGTGAAGAAGTTCACCGACAGCCCGTTCCTGGTCGAGCTGCACGCCGACGGCGACGGCTGGCGCGCCGGCAAGCTGCTGCGCGCCGGGCGCGTCGCGCGCTACGCCGGCGAGGACAACGGCGAATGGAAGTTCCTCAACTTCGACTCCGGCAGCGGCGAGCTGGTGTGCCCGAAGGGCAGTGTCGGACATCGCTGGGACAAGGCCGGCGGCAACTGGAACACCCGGCTGGAGGACGCGCTCGACGGCCGTGCCTACGATCCCGAGATCACCCTGCTGCAGCGTCACGACGACGTGGTGCAGGTGGCGTTCACCGAATACGGCCTGCAGCGCTATGCGCTTCGCGGCGTTCCGGTCCGTCGGGTGACGACGGCCGACGGCGCGCAGGTCACGGTGTGCACCGTCTACGACCTGATCATGGCGCAGTACGGCGTCGGCCGCGGCCTTCCCGGCGACTACCCGGCCGACTACACCGACGCCAGCGCAGCCTACACCCCGGCGTGGCAGGAGGTGTTCACCGGAATCGGCTCCGCCACCGTGCTGCAGTTCGCACGCGAGTGGGCGCGCACCGCCGAGGCCACGCGCGGCAAGTGCACCATCATCGTCGGCGCCGGAATCAACCACTGGTTCCACGGCAACCTGATCTACCGCGCCGGCATGATGGCGCTGATGCTGACCGGTTGCGTCGGCGTCAACGGCGGCGGCATGAACCACTACGTCGGCCAGGAGAAACTGGCGCCGAACGACTCGTGGGGCGCGATCATGTCGGCGCGCGACTGGCAGGGCAGCGGGCGGCTGCAGCAGGGCCCGATCTGGCACTACATGAACTCGGACCAGTGGCGCTACGACGGCCGCCAGCGCGACTACAACGCGTCGCCGGACAACGCGCTGACCGGACTGCACACCGCGGATTTCATCGTCAAGGCGGTGCGCAACGGCTGGATGCCGTTCTTCCCGCAGTTCGATGCGAACAATTTCGACGTCGTCGAGGAGGCGCGTCGCGCCGGCGCGACGACCGACGACGCGATCAAGCAGCACGTCGCGCAGCGGCTGGCGCGCGGCGACCTGCGCTACGCGGTCAGCGATCCCGACGCCGAGGTCAACTGGCCGCGGGTCTGGTTCATCTGGCGCGGCAACGCCATCGGCACCAGCGCCAAGGGGCACGAGTACTTCCTCGACCACTACCTGGGCACGCACCACAACCACGTCGCTGACGAGGCGGCGAAGGGGCAGGTCGACGAGGTCCGCTGGCACGACGTGGCGCCGAGCGGCAAGATGGACCTGGTCATCGACCTGAACTTCCGCATGGACACCTCGGCGCTGTACTCCGACATCGTGCTGCCGAGTGCTTCGTGGTACGAGAAGGACGACCTGAACTCGACGGACATGCATTCGTTCATCCATCCGTTGAGCGCGGCGATTCCGCCGGTCTGGGAGTCGAAGACCGACTGGGCGATCTTCCGCGAGCTGGCGTCCAAGGTCAGCACCCTGGCGCACAAGCACCTGCCGGGCGAACGCACCGACATCGTCATGGCCGCGCTGTCGCACGACTCGGCCGACGAGATCGCGCAGCCGTCGCTGCGCGACTGGGGCCGCGGCGAGGACACGCCCGAGCCAGGCCGCTCGATGCACAAGCTTGTGCTGGAGCGACGCGACTACACCCGGATCTACGACAAGTTCTGCAGCCTGGGGCCCAACGTGCGCAGCAAGGGCCTCGGCGCGCACGGCAACCAGTACGACTGTGCGGACTTCTACGACGGCATGCTCGAGCAGCGCGACCATGTGCATCGCGTCGACGGCCAGGAGTATCCGTCGCTGCGCGAGGACGTCGAGGCCATCGAGGCCGTGCTGCACCTGTCGTCGGCGACCAATGGCGAGCTGGCCTGGCGCGCCTACCGCAACGCCGAGCGCAAGACCGGCCTCGAGCTGGCGCAGCTCGGCGAAGGCTCGCGCGCGGTGCGCACCCGCAACCGCGACCTGAAGGCACAGCCGCGCCGGCTGCTGAACACCCCGGTGTGGTCGGGGCTGATGGACAACGGCCGCGCCTACGCCGGCTTCACCTACAACGTCGAGCACGATGTGCCGTGGCGCACGCTGACCGGACGGCAGCACTTCTATCTCGACCACGACGGCTACATCGCGTTCGGCGAGCACCTGCCGACGTTCAAGCCGTCGCCGACGCCGCAGGCCTACGGCGACCTGCGCCAGTCGGTCAACGACGGCCGCGCCAGGATGCTCAACGTGCTGACACCGCACGGCAAGTGGCACATCCACTCGACCTACGGCGACACCCTGCGCATGCTCACGCTGTCGCGCGGCATGGAGCCGTGCTGGCTCAGCGAACGCGACGCGGCCGAGCTCGGAATCCAGGACAACGACTGGGTCGAGGTCTACAACGACCACGGCGTGTACTGCACCCGCGCGGCGGTCAGCGCGCGAATCCCGCCCGGCGTGTGCATCGTCTACCACGCGGTCGAGCGCACCTACAGCGTGCCGAAGTCGCAGCAGCGCGGACGCCGCCGCGCCGGTATGAACAACAGCATCACCCGCGTGCACCTCAAGCCCAGCCTGTGCGTGGGCGGGTACGCGCAGTTCAGCTACCACATGAACTACTGGGGTCCGGTCGGCGTCAACCGCGATACCCACGTGCTGGTGCGCAAGATGGACAAGGTCGAGTTCTGAGGACACGGACATGGATATCAGATCGCAAATCGCAATGGTGTTTCACCTCGACAAGTGCATCGGTTGCCACACCTGCTCGGTGGCGTGCAAGAACATCTGGACCGATCGCAAGGGCGCCGAGTACATGTGGTGGAACAACGTCGAGACCAAGCCGGGCACCGGCTATCCGACGCGCTGGGAGGACCAGGAGGTCTACAAGGGCGGCTGGGAGAAGCACGGCGACGGAATCCGCCCGCGAAGCAACCACAACAAGGTCATCACCCTGAAGAACATCACCTACAACCCCGACATGCCGGTGATGGAGGACTACTACGAGCCGTGGACCTACAAGTACTCCGAGCTGTTCGAGGCCCCCGAGGGTGACGACCAGCCGACCGCGCGCCCGATCTCGCTGGTCACCGGGCAGCCGATGGATGTCAAGGCCGGACCGAACTGGGACGACGACCTCGGCGGCTCGCAGGACTACGCCCGCCGCGACATCAACCTCGAAGCGCTCAGCCCCGAGGAGCGCGAGGCGATGTTCGAGCTCGAGCGGCTGACCTTCATGTACCTGCCTCGGATCTGCAACCACTGCCTGAACCCGACCTGCGTGGCGTCGTGCCCGTCCGGCGCGCTGTACAAGCGCGGCGAGGACGGCGTGGTGCTGATCAACCAGGAGCGTTGCCGCGGCTGGCGCATGTGCGTGACCGCGTGCCCGTACAAGAAGACCTACTACAACTGGTCGACCGGAAAGTCCGAGAAGTGCGTGCTGTGCTACCCGCGGCTGGAGGCAGGCATGGCGCCGGCGTGCTTCCACACCTGCGTCGGCCGCATCCGCTACCTCGGCGTCATGCTGTACGACGCCGACCGCATCGAAGCCGTGGCATCGTGCGACGAGAAGGAACTGATCGAGCGCCACCTCGACATCTACCTCGACCCGTTCGACCCCGAGGTGATCCGCCAGGCGCGCGCCAACGGCATCGCCGACTCGACCATCGAGGCCGCGCAGAAGTCGCCGGTGTACAAGTTCGTCAAGCAATGGGGA
>JAJZEB010000194.1 GCA_021805805.1 Pseudomonadota bacterium
CGTCGCCGCGGTGGTCGCGGACGCGGAGCCGCCGAACTCGGCGCCGGCGGAGAAGCCGAAGCCGACAGCTCCGAGCCGGGCGCCGAGGCGCCTGCGGTCGAGCCGCAGACGCCGGAAATCGCGCGGCATGAAGCGTTCGGGATGGACGTCACGCCGCCGAGCGCCGAAGCCGTGTTCGCCGCGCCAGCGACATCGGCGTCTCTGGACGCTGCGCCTGCTGCGCCGGCGGAAGCCGAGCCGCTGGTTGCTGCAGCCACGCCTGTCGAGACCACGCCTGTCGAGACCGCGCCGGTCGAGCCCGCGCCGGTCGAGGCCGCGCTGGTCGAGCCCGCGCCGGTCGAGCCCGCGCCGCTCGAGCCCGCGCCCGTCGCGCCCGCGGCAGTGCCGCGGACCGCAGCTCAGCAGCCGGAAGCCGCGGCCTCGAGCCTGCTGGTCGAAGAGCTGCAGGCCATCGTCAGCGGCGCTGGATTGCAGTGGGTGCAATCGGATCCTGCACGAGTCGACGCCGCGCGCAAGGCAATGCTCGCGGTGCCGGCGCCCAAGCGCGTGCCGCGCCAGCGCAAACCGCTGCAGATCGTCGACGAAGGGCCTCTGCAACTCGTCGAAACGCGACGCGACCTGCCGCAATTGAAACTGCCGGAAAACGTCAGCGGCAGCTGAGCGCCGCGGAGCTCATCCACGCAAGCCGTGTGCGACATCGGCGTGGCGCAAAGCCACGCCGAGTTCGCCGCGCAAGCGCCGGTTGTCCAGTTGGCGCGACTCGCGCAGAAAGCTCAGCGCCAGCGGCGACAACCCGGCGTCGAGCGCCAGTGCCAGCGGCAGCCGCGGCGCTCGCGGCAGCCCGTAGACGCTGGCGGCCAGATCGAGATATTCGCCCAGGCGCATCCGGGTATCGTCGCAGGCGTGATAGATGCGGTTGGGAGAACCGCGCAGCAGCGCAAACAGCACGCTGCGCGCCAGATCGTCGGCGTGGATATGGCTTGTATACGGATCCTCGGCCCCGGCCGGGACCGGCAAGCCTTGCAACAGACGTCTGCGCGGCGAGCGCGCCGCAGCATCGTAGATTCCCGGCACGCGCAGGATCGCCACGCGGGCGCCGGCACGCCCCAGTTCGCGCCAGTGCTGCTCGGCGTCGAGGCGGCGCTTGGCGCGCGGAGTCTGTGCTGCCGGCGGATCGGACTCGCGAACCACCGCGCCCCCCCGGTCGCCGTACACGCCGCTGGTGCTGGCGTAGACCAGGCGCAGGGCATGCGCCCCGGCAGCGTCTATCATGCTGCTGCGCAGGATCGTCGCCAGACGCCGCGCGCGCGGATCGGTGTCGCCGTGCGCGGGCGGCGGCGCGAGGACCACGACCGATCGCGCCAGCGCGCGCAGCCTGCGCAAGCTGCGACGGTCGTCCAGATTGCCCAGCAGCGGCCGGATTCCGGCCGCGCGCAGGGTATCCAGGCGATGTGGCGACGAACTCAGCGCCCGCACGCGCCAGCGGCCTTGCGCCAGCGCGGCCACGCGCAGGCCGATGTCGCCGCAGCCGACGATCAGCAGGCGTGGCTTGAACAGAACAGGTACCAGCATTTGGAGTGAACGCGTTGAAGGTCAAGATCGTACCGAGTCAGCATGCTTTCGAGGTTGCCGCCGGCGAAACGGTGCTGGCGGCGGCGATCCGCCAGGGCGTGGGCTTGCCCTACGGCTGCCAGGACGGCGCCTGCGGCGCCTGCAAATGCCGCAGCATCGAAGGCGCGTTCGAACTCGGCGGCTACCAGCCCAAGGCGCTTTCGGACGCCGAGCGCGAGAAGGGATTCCTGCTGGCATGCCGCGCCGTGCCGCTCGGCGACCTGGTCATCGAATGCCCCGAGCTGCCGGCCGCCGGAATGTTCCCGGTGCGCAAGATGCCGTGCCGCGTCATCAGCCTGCGGCGCGCAGCTCCCGATGTCGTGATCATGCGGCTGCAGCTTCCGGCCAACGAGGATTTCCGCTATCACGCAGGGCAATACATCCAGTTCATCCTTCGCGACGGAACACGGCGCAGCTACTCGATGGCCAATGCGCCTGACAGCGACAGGCAGGTCGAACTGCATCTGCGCCACATGCCCGGAGGGCGCTTCACCGATCATGTCTTCGGCGCCATGCGCGAGAAGGAGATCCTGCGTATCGAAGGCCCGTACGGCGGCTTCTTCCTGCGCGACGATTCGCCGCGCCCGGTCGTGCTGCTGGCGTCGGGCACCGGCTTCGCGCCAGTGAAGGCGATCATCGAGGCCATGCGTGAGCGCGCCCAGCGACGCGACACCGTCGTCTATTGGGGTTGTCGCGCGCGTGCCGATTTGTACCTGCACGACTGGATCGCAGCGCAGGCTGACGAACTTGGCTGGTTGCGCTATGTCCCCGTCTTGTCCGAGCCGAAGCCCGACGATGGCTGGACAGGGCGAACCGGCCTGGTGCATGCCGCGCTGATGTCCGACCTTCCCGATCTGTCGGCGCACGACGTCTACGCCTGTGGTGCGCCGGCGATGGTCGAAGCCGCGCAGCGCGACCTCGTCGCGCGCTGCGCGCTGCCGGCCGACCGCTTCTTTTCGGACGCGTTCACTCCGGCGCAAAGTTGAAGCCGCCGCAATGGGCGCGGCGGTGCACCGCCGCGTTGAACTCCTGCCGCGCACGACGGTCTGATGGGACTGCAACACAGCAGCGAGGATCCCGCCATGGATGGAACGCTCCTGGACGACGCAGCACGGCAGGCTGCCATCGTTCAGCTCAACGTGATCGTCGAGACCGAACTGGCTGGCACCGTGCGCTATACGCACTATGCGCTGATGGTGTACGGCTACAACCGCATTCCGATCGTGTCGTGGTTGCGTTCGAACGCTGCCGAATCGCTGGCCCATGCGCAGCGCGCCGGCGAGCTGATCGGATGCGCGACAAACCCTGGCGTTCAGGCCGGGGAAGGATAGCGCGGACGCCGCAGGCGGCCTAGAATCACTGGACGTTTGGACAGTGCCATGCAACGTCTCCAAGCCTTCAAGTTCGAGCTTCGCCCGAACGGCCAGCAGC
>JAJZEB010000195.1 GCA_021805805.1 Pseudomonadota bacterium
AGGTACACAGTCGCGGATCCACGCTGGCGGCACGCTGCGCGCCCAATACAAAGCCGCGCATCAAGCTGTTCAAGCTCTCGAGTTGCGGGTCGCGCTGCGGGAACACCATCGGCAGCGGCCGCTGCGATACCTCGAAAGCGATCCGCGCGACGCCCTGCAATCGGAACGGCGAGGTGATGGCTTCGGACCATAGCCTGTGTACTTCACTCGATGCAGCCAAGAACGCCTCGATGCCGCGACTCGACCGATTCGTGAGGTGTGTGATCTCGATGCCATCGGCAGCCAGACCCGATAGGCATTGCAGCAGCGCATGCGTCAGTTCGCGCGATTCGCGGTACAGCTCGATGTGTTGCAAGCTCCACATACCCTTGCCCCCCCGTAGTAAGCGCATTCAAGGCCGATCGTCGTCGCGCTCGGCCGGCTCGTGCGCGCGCCCTTCGCGGATCGCGCGATCGATTTCCTGTGCGGCGGCGCCGACGGCGCCGGACTTGAACGCCAGCAGCCAGATCAGGATGCCGACGAACAGATTGATGCCCAGGGCGCCCAGCCCGAGCAGGACCATCGCGGCGGTGCTGGGGCCGTTCATGCGCCGAGCCTCAGCTGCTTGCGCTCGATGGTCACCGCCAGCACGTCCAGCGTCTGGCAGGCGATGCGCTCCGGTGCCGGCACCGGCTCGAAGTGCAGCTTGAGCGGACTCTGCAGACTGATGCGCACCAGCTCGCCGACGCTGGCGTTGGTCAGCGCCGCGACGTTGAGATAGTTGAGTCGGAACAGCCAGCCCGCGACCTGCGCGCAGTGCGCGGCCGGGCCGAGGAACGCGGCCAGCAGCGCCGGGCCCAGCGGCCACGGCTCCACCGGTGGCGCGATCACGTGCCAGCGCTGACGTGCCGCGCCGATGGCCGCCTGCACCGAGCCTTCGAGGCGCCACGGCAGCGGCGCACCGGCCTCCAGGACCTGACCGGCCTGGATGCTCTTGCGCAGCGGCACACGGTGTTCGGGCGCCTGGAGCATCGTGCGCAGCGTCGCGCGGTGTTCGGGCGCGCAGCGCACGCGGCCATCACTGGCGGCCTCGAGCGCGTCGGGATCCACGCCCGCGAGCTGCGCGAGGATCGCGGCGTGCGCGCGGACCGCGATGTCCTCGGCCAGGTTGATGCCGGCCTGCGCCGGCGCCGGTGGTGATCAGAACTTCGCTTCGATCCCGACGTTGGCGATGCGGCTGACATCGCTCCCGCGCGCCCGCGCCAGGCCGAGGTCGAGGAAGCCCGACCAGGTGCGGTTGAAGCGCGTGTCGAGGTCGAGTCCGCCTTCGAGCGTGTTGCGCGCGAGGCTCTGGCCTTGCGCCGTGAACAGCGCCGTCGGCGTGGCGGCGAACGCGGCGCTGAAGCCAAGGTTTCCGCCCGACAGCAGGCGCTGCCACGCCAGCCAGCCGGACACGCTACTCTGGCCCAGCGCCCAGTCGAAGCCGGTGCCGTAGCGAACGCCCAAGGTCGCGTAGCTCGCCGTGTGGCTCTGCGCCGGTGCGGTCAGGCCGAAGCCGGATGCGCCCGCCTCGGTGAACGCCGCCTGCTGCAGCCGGATGCCGGTCAGATCCAGATAGGGCGTCCAGTGCCCCAGCGCATCGCCCAGCTCCAGCGTGCCTGCGTCGATCGTGTCGCGCCGGTTGCTGGCGAGGCTCTGCAGGGCGTTGCCCAGCAGCGCCGTGCGCTCGATGTTGGCGGTCAGCCGGCCTGCGCTGGCGCGACCGGACAGGTAGAGACCCTGCGTGCCGCCGGCGCGGCCGTAGACCGCGATCGTGTCCAGTGCGCCATCGATGCGGCCGGCGAGGCCGTCCAGCGTGGCATCGAGGTGGCTGCGGCCCAGCGCGGCGCCGATCTGGATATGGCTCGCCACCGGCACGTCCACGCCGGCCATCACGCCGCCCAGGTTGTCGTGTGCCGTGGCGGTGCCCGTCTGCGTCGAGGTGCCGGAACCGCCCGTGGCCTGCAGCCACACGCCGGGACGGGTGCCGTCGCCCAGCGCATTGACCCGATCGGCCAGGGTCTGGTCGGTGTCGAGGGCCTGCTGCACTTCCAGCAGCCGCGTGGTGCCGTAGATCTCGCCCGAGAGGCTGGCCAGGCTGGCGTTGGCCTGCGCCGCGGTGCGCGCGCTCATGAACTGCGCCGCGTTGGCCAGGAAGCCGGCGTGCGCGGCGCGCTGCGCGGTGTTCCAGCCGTCCGCCTGGGTCAGTGCGCCCTGCACGCCTTGCGCGGTACTGAGGGTGACCGCATTGACGCCGGGTAGCAGCGCCGCGGTCTGCGCCACGTTGCTGGCGGTGACGGTGGCCGTCAGCGCCGTACTGCCGTAGGTGAGATTGCTCACCGTCCAGAACACGCCGGCGCCGTAGGTCTGCGAACCGAAGCTGCCAGTCTCGCTGCCATAGTTGATCAGCGTCTCGGTGGACGTCGGCGTGTAGGTCGTCGCCGGCGCCAGGATCTCGAGGATGCCGGCGAGGCTGGCACTGCCGTCCACGGTGAGCGGGTTGCCCAGCGCGATCGCGGTGGTGCTGGCGCTGTTCGCCGTGTAGTTGCCGGTGATCGTCAGGCCGGGACCGCCGACCGGCGCCTGGCTGATCAGGCTGCCACCGGTGTTGGTCACACTGCCGTTCACCGTGCCGGGGCCGCCGAAGCTGCCGCCGGAGAGCGTGACGTTGCTGGCCACAGAACCAGACAGCCACAGGTTGCCGGAGCCGACCGTGGTGCCGCCGGTATACGTATCAGCGCCGGTCAGCGTCAGCGTACCGGTGCTGCCGGTCAGATCCAGCCCGCCCGTGCCGCCGATGGCATTCGCGAAAGTGCCGCTGTCGCTGCCGAGATTGGCGTCGAAGGTGCCGAAGGCGAACTGCGATGGACCATTCACCGCCTTGGCGGCATTGACCAGGCCCCAGCCGTACATGGCGTTCGGATACGGACCCGTGCCCAGCGGCGTCGCCGTGGTCAGAATGGTGTCGGTCAGGTTGGCTGGCGAGAACCAGGGGTAAGCCT
>JAJZEB010000196.1 GCA_021805805.1 Pseudomonadota bacterium
AGCCGGCGTTGGCGCCGCAGTACGGTTGCGCCAGGCTGCTGGCCAGCACCGGAACGTCGGTGCCGACGTCGGCCGCGTAGTCCTGCGCGGCGTAAGCCGGATCGACGTTCCACAGCCGCAGCGCTGCGTGCGGAAGCTGGAACTGGCTCTCGATTTCGCGCACCACGGTGCGCGGCAGCTCGGCGACGTCGTGCTGCTCGAGCAGCATGCGCACCCAGTCGAGCAGCCGCGCGGAAATCGCCTCGTTCTCGGCCGCAGCGCGCATCAGGTCGGCCAGTCGGTGCTCGAGCACGCGCATCTTGTCGCGCGCCAGCTCGATCTGCCGTTCCTGCAGCGACACCGCGCGGTTGCCGTGCGGGCTCAGCAGCTGCACGTTGCCGAGCAGCTCGGCGTGGCGCTCGAAGAATTCGGGGTGTGCGCCGAGGTAGGCGGCGATGTCCTGTTCGGTCAATTCCATGTCGGATCTCGATGCGGGAAAGTCAGAGCGCGATGCGGCCGTCGAACACGTGTACGGCCGGTCCGGTCATCAGCACCGGCGCGTCGCCGCCGGCCCAGGCGATGCTCAGGCGCCCGCCGCGGGTGTCGACGTCGACCGCCGCGTCGAGCCAGCCGTGGCGCATTCCGGCGACCGCGGCCGCGCAGGCGCCGGTGCCGCAGGCCAGCGTTTCGCCGGCGCCGCGCTCCCACACCCGCAGCCGCAGGTGGCCGCGGTCGAGCACCTGCATGAAACCGGCGTTGACGCGCGCGACAAAGCGCGGGTGGCGCTCGAGCAGCGCCCCGATGCGCGCCACCGGCGCGGCGTCGACGTCGGCCACGCGCTGCACTGCGTGCGGATTGCCCATCGACAGCACGCTGAGCAGCAGCTCGGCGCCGTCGAGTTGCAGCGGCCAGCGGGCGAATCCGCCTTCGTCGCGCGCGACCAGCCCGGCGGTGTCGAAGCCGGCGGCCTCGGGCGCGAAGCGCGGCGCACCCATGTCGACCGTGACGCGCCCGTCGTCCTGCAGCTGCGGCGCGATGACGCCGCCGCGGGTGGCGACGCGGATGGTGCGCTTGGCGGTCAGGCCGCGGTCGCGCACGTACACGGCGAAGCAGCGCGCGCCGTTGCCGCATTGCTCGACCTCGCCGCCGTCGGCGTTGAAGATGCGATAGCCGAAGTCGACGTCGGCAGACGGCGCCGGCTCGACGACCAGGATCTGGTCGGCACCGACGCCGAAATGCCGGTCGGCCAGCCGGCGCAGCTGCTCGGCATCGAGCGCGAACGGCTGCCGGGTGGCGTCGACGACGACGAAGTCGTTGCCGGCGCCTTGCATTTTGGTGAACTGCAGCTCGATCATCGAGAAGGGCCCGGAAGGCGCATCTGGTCAGTACAGCGACTCGTCGCCCGGCGGGCGCGTCTTGAAGCGCTTGTGCACCCAATGATATTGCTCGGGCATTTCGTCGACGCGCTGCTCGATGAAACGGTTCATGCGCAGCAGGTCGGCGTCGATGTCGGCCAGGTGGCCGTCGCGCTGCGTCGGGTAGTCGTCCCACGCCGGATAGACGGTGACCGCGTAGCCACGGTAGCCCGGCAGCATGCGCGCGACCACCGGATACACGCGCGCGCGCGCCGAGGCCGCGAGTCGCGGCACGACGTCGAGGGTCGCGGCCGGAATGCCGTAGAAGGCGACGAAACGCGAGTGGCGCGCACCGAAGTCCATGTCGGGCAGGGTGTAGAAGGGCGTTTTGCGGCGCAGCGCGCGCAGCATGCCGCCGGCGCCCTCGTGGCGCGAAACGATGCGCTCGGTGTTGAAGCGGCTGCGTCCGCCGAGCACCCAGCGGTCAAGCAGCGCCGACTTCTGCGGCGTGTACATCCCTGACAGCGGCCTGCGCGCGTGCAGCGTCAGTGCGGTCCACGCCGCGTCCATGCCCTCGAAGTGCAGCCCCAGCAACAGCACTGCGCCGTCGCCGTGCAGCGCTTCGTCGACGGCGCCGTCCAGGCGCAGCACCCGGCGCAGACGCGCAGGCGATGCCCACCACAGCAGCGCGCGTTCGAGCAGGGCGCGGCCGACACAGATGAAATGCGCCCGCGCCACGGCGCGTCGGCGCGCCTCGTTCCAATCCGGAAAGCACAGCTCCAGGTTGCGCAGCGCGATGCGCCGCCGGCGCCCGGCCAGCGGCCACAGCACGGCGCCGAGCGCAGCGCCCAGGCGCGCCAGCAGCGGGTACGGCAGCCACTGCAGCAGCCACAAAAGGGCCAGGCCGACGCGGGTCATGGCGCCTCCTCCATCGCCGCCGGAGGCTGCGGGGCTCCCGGCGGAGTCTTGTAGCGGTTGTAGCCCCACAGGTATTGCGACGGATGCATGCGGATCAGGTCCTCGATGGCGCGGTTGATGCGCGCGGCGGCGGCGGCCGGGTCGTCGGGCAGCGTCTCGTCGAGCGCGCGCAGGTGCAGCTGGTAGCCGGAACCGTGCGGCAGGCGCTCGGCGAAGGCGAGCACGATGCGCGCGCCGGTCAGCTGGGCCAGCCGCGCCGGCAGCGTCATGGTGTAGGCGGGACGGCCGAAGAACGGTGCCCAGACGCCTTCGCCGGCCGAAGGCGCCTGGTCCGGCAGCATGCCGACCGCCTCTTTGGCGCGCAGCGCGCGCAGCAGCGGGCGCATTCCCGCGGCGCTGGCCGGAACGATGCGCAGGTTGTCGCGGCGCCGCGCCAGCACCAGCTCGTCGAGCCATGCCTTGCGCGGCGGGCGGTACAGCACCGAGATCGGTCCCCAGCTGGCCGCGACTTGCGCGGAGACTTCGAAGCAGCCCAGATGCGGAGTCAGGTACAGGATTCCGCGGCCTTGCGCGCGCGCCTGGTCGACGCAGTCGCGGCCGTCGACGCGAACCCGGCGCAATGCGTGGTCGGCGGCGAACCAGACGAACGGCAGCTCGCCGAGCATGCGCCCGGCGTCGCGCGCAGCGCGCAGCGCCAGCGCGGGGTAGCCGGCCA
>JAJZEB010000197.1 GCA_021805805.1 Pseudomonadota bacterium
GGTCGGGAACTGCGCCGCTTTCCAGCGCAGCAGCAGCGGCAGCACGGGGTCGGTCGCGGCGCCGAGCTGCAGCGCATGTTGCAGCTCGGCCGCGGCCAGCGCCTCGTCCTGGAATACCGGCTCGGCCAGCGCCAGGCGTCCGCCAGGGCGCAGCACCCGCCACGCCTGCCGCAGTGCGGCCGGCTTGTCGTCGATGTAGGCCAGCACCGCGCGCAGCGCGGCGATGTCCACGCTGGCGTCGGCCAGGTGGCGCAGTTCGGTGGCGTCGGCCACGGCGAAGCGGCACTGCGCGGCGTGGCCGCTGACGCGCGCGGCCGCACGCGCGCGGCGCAGCAGCCGCGGCGAGACGTCACTGAGCTCGGCGTGCAGCGCACCGCCGGTCATGGCGAACGCCTGCCAGCACAGCACACCTTCGCCGCAGCCGATGTCGGCCAGCGTCTGGCCCGGGGCGATCCCGGCCAGCCCGAGCAGCCGCCGCGCATGTTCGGCGATGCGCGCGCGGGTGTCGCGAGCCCGCGCTGCGCTGCCGCCGTCGCGGCGGCGCAGCAGCCAGTCGGCCCAGGGATCGGCGGGGTGTTGCATCGGCTCTATTGCAGCACACCGCCGGGGGCGGGGCGGGGTTGGCGCCCGCGCCCCGCGGCGCTCAATGGTCGGCGCTGTGGCCGCTGCTGGCGTCGCCGCCCGAACCCGCCGCGACGGCATAGCTCGACCCCTCGGATACCTGGGTCAGCTGGTTGCCATGCAGGTGCAGCAGGGTGTTGGCGCTGGCCCCGGCGAGCACGGCCGACTGGGTGCCCATGACGTAGTACAGCGTGCCGCTGAGGGGCGTGCCGTTGACGCTCAGGCTGGCCGACGCGGCGCTGAGCACGAACGGCGAGCCGGAGACTTCGCTCCAGGTCGGCGCGCTCAGGGTCGGCGCTGTGGTGATGACGCTGGACTGGCCGTTGCGGTCCTCGAAGCTGAAGCCGTCGCCGCCGCTGCCGGTGGTGCCGGCGCTCAGGCTCCAGCCGGTGGCCGTCGGCGTGACGCACTCGCCGATCGAGCCGCCTCCGGCGCCGGCCGCGAAGACGTCCAGACGCAGCGCAAAGCCGCTGCTGCAGCTGACGCCGTCGTTGCGCGTCGGCGAGGTCGGCGCGGCCACGCCGTTCCACACCGGGGTGGCCGTGGTCGGCGCCAGCACGGCGTCGAACTTCGCCAGCATGGTGCTGCCGCCGGTCGTGGCGGTATAGGTGCCGCCGCTGCGCAGCGCGTAGGCCTGCGCGCCGCCGCTCAGCGCGGTCGGCAGCGAGCCGACCTTGCCGCGCAGCGTGTACTTGGTTCCGGTGGCGGGGTCGATCAGGGTCAGCGTGAGCAGGTTGCCGACCAGCTGCCCGCTGACGTTGCCGTCGGTCGAGGTCACGGTGCCTGTGCTGGAGACGCTGACCGCGGTGTCGCTGAACACGTCGGCCGGATCGACCGCAGTTGGCGCGACGAGGTTCGACTCGCTGGCGCTGGCGCCGAACCCGGTCTGCGCGACCACGCCCTGCAATTGGTAGGTTCCGGCAGGAACCGCGATCGCGCCGGCGTCGATGACGTCGCCGAGGTCGAGTTCGGGGCCGAAATACGGGTCGGCCGAGATCGCGCTGGGCAGGCTGGCGAGCACGCTGGCGCAATTGCCGCCCAGAGTGCTGATCGCGGTGCTCAGCGTGGTCGGACTGGTCGAGCTCAGGCTCGCGGCGGTGGCGATCGCAGCGGCCAGGTTGGTCGTCGAGGTGATGCTCGCTGCCGGCGTGCACAGATTGTCGCCGACCGCCTTGATCGCCGCGGCGATGGCCAGGATGTCGCTGTTGTAGGTCTGCAGATTGGTCGCGTAGGTCGCGGGGGTCAGGCCCGAGTAGCTGCCGCCGTTGAGTTGGGCGTAGACCGCAAGTGCCGCGGTGGTCACCGGGCTGATGTCGAGGTCGGGCAGGTTGCCCGTGTTCAGGGTGCCGGCGGCGGCCAGCGCGTCGGACTGGCCGAGGTAGCTGCTCAGCGTCACCGCGGTGTTGGCCGGATCGACCGCGTTGGCGAACACCGGCACGCTGCCCGAGGGCAGGCTGACCGTGATCGTGAAACCGCCCTGGCCATTGGCGGTGATGGTGCCGATGGTGTTCGCCCCGGCGTCGCCGACCGGCGCGCCCGAGGTGATGGTGATCTGCGCACTGGCAATCGGCGCGTCGATCGCGGTGCCGGTGAGGGAAGCCAGTTGGTTGCTGCCGATGGCGGCCGGGCCGCCGCCGCCTCCTCCACCGCACGCAGACAGCGCGGCACAGGTGGCGAGCGCCAGCACCAGCGGGCGCAAGGGGAAACGGGTCTGGGTCATGACGTGCTCCTTCGATTCGACTGGGCGGGATCGGATGCGGCATGCGGGTGCCGCTGGCATGCATAGTAACTGGGAAAATTTTCCAGTCAATACCCGATCGCGCGCAAAACGGCCGGCGCATGCGCCGGCTGACGTCGACTCAATGGGCAGTTTGCGCAGGGGCTGCCGGTGCCCGCAGACCCTGCGGCGATGTTCAGTCGAACACCGGGGTGTCGACTCCGAGCACCTTGTGCAGCTTGGGGCTGGTCGTCGTGTACTGCAGGTGGATCTTCTTCTCGGGAAACACGTACGGCGCGGCGCCGAACGCGGCCAGCGCGGCTTCGTGGAAGCCCGACAGGATCAGCTTCTTCTTGCCGGGGTAGGTGTTGATGTCGCCGACGGCGAACACCCCCGGCACGCTGGTCTCGAACTTCTCGGTGTCGACCACCAGCTGCCTGCGCTCCAGCGCCAGCCCCCAGTCGGCGATCGGCCCCAGCTTGGGGCTCAGGCCGAAGAACACCAGCAGCATGTCCAGCGGCAGCCGCCGCGTGACGCCGTCGCCTCCGGTGACCTTGACCTCGCTCAGCCGCCCGTCGCGCGCTTCGCAGCCGGTGATCTGGCCGACCAGGAACTGCA
>JAJZEB010000053.1 GCA_021805805.1 Pseudomonadota bacterium
CGATGCGGTCGTTTCCCGAGAACAGGTTGTCGGTGTAGATCGAGGCCAGATTCAGCCCGAGCGGGGCGCTGTCGAAATTCGGCAGATTCTGCTGGTCGCGGTACGGCGTGTACAGGTAGTAAAGCCGCGGCTCCAGGGTCTGCGTCACGGCGTTCCCGCGCAGCGTGGTCGAGCGCTCGAAGACCAGGCCTGAATCGAGGCTCAGGCTCGGCAGCACGCGGGTGGCGTCTTCGGAGCCGTTGCCCATCGGCGTGTCGGTGCGGTAGCGCGTGGCGCGCAGCGTCAGCCGCGGCGTGAAGAATCCCTGCGCGGCAATGAACGGCACGCTGACGCTCGGATTGACGTAGACCCGATCGCCCGCGAGCAGCCCCGGAGTCGGACTGGTGAAGCGCGCTGCCTCGGTCGAAAGCCGCCATTGAACGCGCGCGGTGTCGTCGCTGCGCCAGCGGCCGTCGAGCTGCGGCTGGATGTTGTAGGGCGCAATGATCGGCGAGATGGTGCTTTGCAGCGTCTGCCAGCGGTTGAAACCCAGCTGCAGGTAGCCGTGGGACTGGCTCCAGGTCAGTTGCCCCTGCTGCGGCAGGGTACGGTTGGCCGCGATCACCGGGTCGACCTGACCGAAGTCCTGCCACCAGTTGTTGTCCGACACGCGCTGCAGGTTCAGGCCGTAGCTCCACTGCGGCGCCAGCTGGCCCTGTTGCTGCAGCACCGCGGCCCAGCGCTGCGCGTTGCCCGCGGCGCGGTCGTCGGGAATGTCGTCGACCAGCGCGGTGCCCGAGCTGTCCGGGCGCAGCCAGCGCACCTCGGCGCTGCCCATCAGGCCGCGGCGCAGCAACAGCCGTGGCGTCAGCGTGGCGTCGTAGTTCGGCGCGATGTTCCAGTAGTAAGGCTGCGCATACTCGAAGCCGTTGCGGCTGTCGAGGCCGATGGTCGGCGGCAGCAGCCCCGACTTGCGCGCATCGGTCAGCGGGAAGCTGGCGTATGGCAGCGGCAGGATGGTGACGCCCTTGAAGCGCACCCTGCCGTCGTGCGCGACTCCGGTGTTGGTGGCGAAGTCCAGGTCGAGATCGCTGGCCTGCAGCACCCAGTCCAGCGGGTTCGAAGTACAGGTGGTGTAGTCGGCGTGCGCCGCGCGCACGTGCTGCGGGCCGAGGAAGTGCACATCGCGGGCGTGGCCGTGGCCGCCCGTCTGGGCGAAGCTGTAGTCGACCGACGGCATGTTGCCGGTCTCGGTGTCCAGATTCAGGTCCAGGCTGGGGCCGCGGTACAGGTTGCCGTCGCGCAGGATGCGCACATTGCCGCGCGCGTGCACCTCGGCGCTGACCAGGTCGTCGTGCAGCCAGTCGGCTTTCAGCACCACGCTGTGCCGGCGCAAGGAGACGTCACCGCTGGCCTGCACCTCGATGTCCGGCTGGCCGCTGATGGTGTCGGCGCGGATGAACAGCGGCTCGAACACCTGCACCTGCGGGTCGAGGCGCTGCAGCAGATCGGAGCTGGGGCGCAGCCGAAGTCCGTCGCCGGCGCGTGCGCTGGCGGCGGCGGCGAGTCCGATCAGCGCTGCGAGCAGGCGCAATGGCGGGCGTTGGGGGGACATGGACATCGGCGGTGCGGCGTGGCGGCGTAGGAGCGTCGGCTCGAACCCGAGCGGGCGCCGCAGCCTAGAATTTCGGCAGATTATAGGAAGCGACCCCACGGAGATCCGATGCCAGGTGACGAGCTTTGTCCAACCCCTGCCGCTACCGACGCGCGTCTGGAGTCGCTTCGTGGCTGGCTCGCCCAGGCTCCGGGCGGCGTCGCCGTCGATGGCGCGAGCTTGCGTGTGGCGTCCAGCGACGCCAGCTTCCGGCGCTATTTCCGCGTCGACGCGCAGCAACCGGCGCGTTGCATCGTCATGGACGCGCCGCCGCCGCACGAGGACATCGCGCCGTTCCTGCACGTCGCCGCGCTGCTGCGCGGCGGCGGCGTGTGCGCGCCCGCCGTGTACGCGGCCGACGCGCAGCAGGGTTTCGCGCTGCTGTCGGACTTCGGCGACGTCACCTACCTGCAGGCGCTGCACGCGGCGCGCGCGGCCGGCGACGCGCGTGCCGCCGACGCGCTCATGCGCCGGGCGTTGACCACGCTGGTGCGGCTGCAGCGCATCGATGCCGCCACGCTGCCGCGCTACGACGAGGCGCTGCTGCGCCGCGAGCTCGATCTGTTCCCGCAGTGGTACGTGACGCGCCACCTCGGGATCGAAGTCGACGCTGCCGCGCAGCAGGTGCTGCGACAGGTATTCGCCGCGCTGCTCGACAACAACCTGGCGCAGCCGGCGGTGTTCGTGCATCGCGACTTCCACAGCCGCAACCTGATGGTGACCGCCGGCCATGACGATCCCGGGGTGCTCGACTTCCAGGACGCCGTGCGCGGGCCGCTGAGCTACGACCTGGTCTCGCTGCTGCGCGATGCCTACATCGATTGGCCCGAGGAGCAGCAGATCGACTGGGCGGTGCGCTACTGGGAGGAGGCGCGCGCGGCGGGGTTGCCGGTGCACACCGACTTCGGCGACTTCTATCGCGATTTCGAATGGATGGGTCTGCAGCGCCAGCTCAAGGTGCTGGGCATCTTCGCCCGCCTGTACCACCGAGACGGCAAGGCACAGTACCTTCCCGACCTGCCACGCGTGTACGGCTACGCGCACGCGGTGGCCACGCGTTACGGCGCGCTGGCGCCGCTGGCGCGACTGCTCGACCGCCTGCACGGCGTGCAGCCGCGCGCTGCGTACACCTTCTGATGCGCGCGCTGCTGCTCGCCGCCGGCCGCGGCCAGCGCATGCGGCCGCTGTCCGACGACTGCCCCAAGCCCTTGCTTGAGCTCGCCGGCAAGCCGCTGCTGGTCTGGCAGATCGAGCGTCTGCGCGACGCCGGCATCACCGAACTGGTGGTCAACCTGGGCTGGCGCGGCGCGCGCATCGTGCAGCACCTGGGCGACGGTGCGGCGCTGGGCGTGCGCCTGGTGTATTCGCCCGAGCCCGAGTCGGCGTGGGAGACCGGAGGCGCGGTGGCCAGCGCGCTGCCGCTGCTGCGCGACGCGCACGACACCGCGTTCGCGGTCGTCAGCGGCGACGTCTACACCGACTACGACTACCGCCGGCTGCACGCGGCGGCCGCACGCATCGCCGCCGGCTCAGGAACGCGCGCACATTTCGTGCTGACCGACAACCCGCCCCACCACCCGGGCGGCGACATGGCGCTGGACGGCGAAGGCCGCGTGCGGCGCGCCGGCGCCATGCTGAATTACGGCAACATCGCGGTGTTCGCTCCCGCCTTGTTCGCCACGCAACCGGCGTATTGCTCCTGGCGGCTGTTTCCGTGGCTGTACGCCGAAGTCGACGCCGGACGGGTCAGCGGCGAGCATTTCCGCGGTGTCTGGCACAACGTGGGCACGCCGGCCGAGCTGGCCGCGCTCGACGCGGCGCTGCGCGCCGGACGCCCGGCTCCGGCCGGGGGCTGAAAGTTTCGCTACAGTGCATCCAACGAGCGTCGACCTGTCCAGGAAGCCACGATGTCCGATCCCGATCCAAGCCTGCTGCGGCGCTGTGCCGAGCGCCGCGCCGAGCTCGCCGCGCGCATCGCACAGGCGGGCGGCGGTGTCGCGGTGCTGGCCACCGCGCCCGAGGCCATGCGCAACCGCGACGCCGATTATCCCTACCGGCACGACAGCTATTTCTATTACCTGACCGGATTCAGCGAGCCGCACAGCATGCTCGTGCTCGTGGCCCACGCCGACGGTCGCGCGCACAGCACCTTGCTGTGCCGAACGCGCGACGCCCAGCGCGAGATCTGGGACGGCGTGCGCTGGGGTCCCGAGGCCGCGCGCGAGCGTTTCGGTTTCGATGCGGCGTTGCCGATCGAGCAGGCCGACGCTGCGCTTCCGGGCATGCTCGCCGACATGCCCGCGGTGTGGTGGCCGTTCGCGCTGCAGGCCGGTTTCGAGACGCGCGTGCAGGGCTGGCTGGGCGCGGTGCGCGCGCAGGCGCGGGCCGGGCGCCGCTGCCCGGCGCTGCAGTACGACCTGTGCGCGGTGCTCGACGAAATGCGCCTGGTCAAGGACAGCGACGAACTCGACGTGATGCGCCGCGCGGCGGAGATCTCGGCCGCCGCGCACCGGCGCGCGCTGCGCGCTGCGGCGGCCGCGCGCAGCGCGCCTCCTGCCGGGGGGCTGCGCGAATACCATCTCGAGGCCGAATTGCTGTACGCGTTTCGCCACGGCGGCGCGCAGTCGCCGGCTTACGGCAGCATCGTCGCCGCCGGCGCCAACGCCTGCATCCTGCACTACCGTGCGGGCGATGCGCCGCTGCGCGCAGGGCAGCTGTGCCTGATCGACGCCGCCTGCGAGCTCGACGGCTACGCCAGCGACATCACCCGCACCTTCCCGGTCGACGGCCGTTTCCAGGGTGCCCAGCGCGCGCTCTACGCCATCGTGCTCGAAGCGCAACAGGCTGCGATCGACGCCACCGTTGCCGGCGCACGCTTCGACGCGCCGCACGACGCCGCGCTGCGCGTGCTCGCCCAGGGCTTGCTCGACACCGGCCTGATCGCGCGCGATGCCGCGCCGGACGTCGATGCGGTGATCGACAGCGGGGCCTATCGCCGCTTCTACATGCACCGCACCAGCCATTGGCTGGGCATGGACGTGCACGACTGCGGCGACTACGCGGAGCCGGGCGAAGCCGCGGTCGCCGGCGCCGATGGAAGCTTGCGCGTGCCGTCGCGGGTGCTGCGCGCGGGCATGGTGCTGACCATCGAGCCCGGCCTGTACGTGCGCGCCGCGGCCGACGTGCCCGCCGCGTTCCACGACATCGGCATCCGCATCGAGGACGACGTGGTGGTGCGCGACGCCGAAGGCTGCGAGCTGCTCACAGCGGCCGCGCCGAAGACCATCGACGCGATCGAGGAGGCGATGCGCGACTGAGCCCGACGGCTCAGCGCGGCGCAGGCCAGCCTGTCCAGGCCTGCGCCAGTCCGTGCGCGACGCCGAACTGGTCGAGCGCGCGCGCCAGGGTCTGCTCGACCATCTGCTCGAGGCTTTGCGGGCGCAGGTAGAACGCCGGCAGCGGCGGGAAGACGATTCCGCCCATTTCGGCCACCAGAGTCATGTTGCGCAGATGCGCCAGGTTCAGCGGGGTTTCGCGCACCATCAGCAGCAGCCGGCGGCGCTCCTTCAGGCAGACATCGGCGGCGCGGGTCAGCAGGTTGTCCGACAGGCCATGGGCGATGGCGCCGAGCGATTTCATCGAGCACGGAGCGACGATCATGCCGTCGTGCGCGAACGAGCCGCTGGCGATGCTCGCGGCAACGTCGCCGATCGGGTGCACCGTGTCGGCCAGCGACTCGACCTCGCGTCGATCGAGGTCGAGTTCGGCCTTGATGCTCAGCCAGCCGGCTGAGCTGACGACCAGATGCGTGCGCACGTCGAGCCGGCGCAGCTGGCGCAGCAGTTCGACTCCGTAGACGGCTCCGGTGGCGCCGGTGATGCCGACGATCAGGCGCATGCGGGATTCAGGGCTTGCGCAGCAGCTCGGCGAGTTCGCCGCTTTCGAACATTTCCATCATGATGTCGGACCCGCCGACGAATTCGCCGTTGACGTACAGCTGCGGGATCGTCGGCCAGTTGGCGTATTCCTTGACCCCCTGGCGCACGGCCTCGTCGGCCAGCACGTTGACGCTGGCGTAGTCGGCGACTCCGCACGCCTTCAGGATCTGGACCGCACGCCCCGAGAACCCGCATTGCGGGAATTGCGGCGTGCCTTTCATGAACAGGACGACGGCGTTGGATTTGACCAGCTGGTCGATGCGCTGCAGAGCGTCGGACATGGATGCCTCGAATGCGGTGATGCGCGGCACATGCCGCAGGGTCGATTTTAAGAGGTCTGCCAAATACCGTTTCGCGTCGCGTTGCGCGGGGGCATTGCGCCGCTGCCGAGACGCCCGGCGCTCACGCGCGCGATCCCGGCCAGGTCCTTCAGGCTGTGCACCTGCTGCAGGCCGCGCGCGGCCAGCAGCGCGCGCACTGCGCGCGCCTGGTCGTGGCCGTGCTCGAGCGCGAGCCAGCCGCCGCGGCTCAGGTGCGCCGGGGCGTCGCGCACGATGCGCCGCAGGTCGGCGAGGCCGTCGGCGGAGGGTTGCGCGCCGACCAGCGCCAGCGACGGTTCATGCCGCAGCGCCGGCAGGTGCGGATCACCGGCCGCGACGTAGGGCGGATTCGACACGATGCAATCGAAGCGCGGTGCATCGGCAGGCAGCGCAGCGAGCCAGTCGCCTTGCAGCAGCCGCAGCGGTGCGCGTGCCGGCGGCAGCAGCGCGCGCGCGTTGGCCTGCGCCACCTCGAGCGCAGCGGCACTTGCGTCGACTGCCCAGACGCGAGCGGCGGGCAGTGCATGCGCCAGGCTGACGGCGATCGCGCCGCTGCCGGTTCCCAGGTCGAGCAGGTTCGGCGCATCGCCTGCGGCGTAGCGCTGCAGCACGAAGTCGACGAGCAGCTCGGTGTCGGGGCGAGGCACCAGGACCGCCGGGTTGACCTGCAGGCGCAGGCCGTGGAATTCGCGCCAGCCCAGGACGTAGGCCAGCGGCTCGCCGTCGCGCAGCCGCGCCGCGGCAGCGTCGAGACGCTGCCGGGCCGCCGCGTCGAGCGCACGCAGCGGGTGCGCGAGCACCGTGGCATGGTCGACTCCGGCGAGCTCGCGCAGCAGTGCGAGCGCGTCGACGCGGGCCAGCGCGCAGCCGTTGAGCCAGTCGCGCAGGGTCACGCCTGCCCGAGCGCGGCGAGCTGCTCGGCCTGGTACTCGGCGTGCAACGCGTCGAGCAGCTCGTCGAGGTCGCCGTCGAGGATCGCGTCGATGCGGTACAGCGTCAGATTGATGCGATGGTCGGTGACCCGGCCCTGCGGCACGTTGTAGGTGCGGATGCGGTCGGAGCGGTCGCCGCTGCCGACCAGGCTGCGGCGCTGCGCGGCCTCGCGTTCGTGCGCCTGCTGGCGCGCGCGTTGTTGCAGCCGTGCCGCGAGCACCTCGAGCGCGCGGGCCTTGTTGCGGTGCTGCGAGCGGTCGTCCTGGCACTCGACGACCAGTCCGGTGGGCAGGTGGGTGACGCGCACCGCGCTGTCGGTCTTGTTGATGTGCTGGCCACCGGCGCCGCTGGCGCGGAAGGTGTCGATGCGCAGCTCGGCCGGGTTCAGCGCGATGGTCGCCTGCGCGTCCGGCTCGGGCAGCACCGCGACCGTCGCCGCGCTGGTGTGGATACGCCCCTGTGCTTCGGTTGCCGGTACGCGCTGCACGCGGTGGCCTCCGGACTCGAACTTGAGCCGGCCGTAGACGCCTTCGCCGGACAGCCGCACGATGGCTTCACGCACGCCGCCGAGGTCGCTGGCGCTGTGCCCGAGCACCTCGCAGCGCCAGCCGCGGCGTTCGGCGTAGCGGGTGTACATGCGCAGCAGGTCGGATGCGAACAGCGCCGATTCCTCGCCCCCGGTTCCGGCGCGCACTTCGAGGAATGCGGCGCGGCGGTCGTCGGGGTCGCGCGGCAGCAGCGCGCGTTGCAGTTCGGCGTCGAGCTCGGCCGCACGCCGCGTCGACGCGTCGAGTTCCTCCTGCGCCAGCGCGCGCAGCTCGGGGTCGGCGAGCAGCGTGCGCGCCTGCTGCTGCGCCTGTTCGGTGGCGCGCAACTCGGCGTACAGCTGGGCCGGAAGCGCGAGTTCGGCGCGCTCGACGCCGAGCGCGCGCAGCTGCGCCGCGTCACCGCTGGCGAGCAGGGCGTCGATTTCCTCCAGGCGACGCAGCATGGCGTCGAGCTTGTCGCGCAGCGTGGGACTCATCGGATTCGAACGGGGCGCACGCGTCGCGCGCGCTGACTACAGGGGCGGCGTTGCGCGCGGCCGCCGAAGGGCGCGGCTAGGTCTGATTGTCGCCGCCGCAGCCGCGATGCGGGGTCAGGAACAGCCCGCGCACAGCACGCGTGACCTGCTCGCGGTGCGCCACATCGCCGTGATGCAGCGCAGCGAACGCATTGTGCAGGAATTTCTGCGACAGGTTGCGCGCCAGCATGTCGAGCACCACGTCGGCCGGTTCGCCGCGCGCCAGTTGCCGGCGTGCGCGTTCGATCTCGGCGCCTTGCCATTCGCGGCTGCGTTCCTGCAGCTGCAGGATCAGCGGCACCTGCTCGCGGTTGTCCATCCAGCGCAGGAAACCCTCGACGCCGGTTTCGATGATCGATTCGGCCTGCTCGACCGCGGCCAGCCGCTTTTCGCTGTTGTGCCGCACCAGCTCGGTCAGATCGTCGACGGTGTAGAGGTAGACGTCGGCCAGGTCGCCGACCTCGGGCTCGATGTCGCGCGGCACGGCCAGGTCGACCATCACCACCGGCTTTCGCCGGCGCTGCCGGATCATCCGTTCGGCGGCGCCCAGACCGACGATCGGCAGCGTGCTGGCAGTCGAGCTGACGACGATGTCGAACTCGGCAAGCCGCTGCGGCATGTCGGCCAGGCGCATCGCCTCGCCGCCGAACTGCCGCGCCACGCGTGCTCCGCGCTCCAGCGTGCGATTGGCGACCGCGATGTGGCGCGGGCGGCGCGAAGCGAAGTGGGTGGCGACCAGTTCGATCATCTCTCCGGCGCCGATGAACAGAACCCGGCAATCGGCCAGGTTCTCGAAAACCGTCTCGGCCAGTTTGACGCTGGCCGCTGCCATGCTGACCGAATGCGCGCCGATCTCGGTCGTCGAGCGCACTTCCTTGGCCACCGCGAACGTGCGCTGGAACATCTGCCCCAGGGTGCTGCCGAGGGTTCCGGTCTCGGCCGCCGCGCGCACCGCGTCCTTCATCTGGCCGAGGATCTGCGGCTCGCCGAGGACCATCGAATCCAGCCCGCTGGCGACGCGGAACGCATGCCGCACGGTGCCGTCCTGCACCAGCCGGTAGCTGTGCTCGAGCAGCTCTCCGGTGTGCAGGTCGCGCTCGCGCGCCAGCCAGTCGACCAGCGCCTGGCGCGGGTCTTCGGGCGCCGCGCAGTAGATCTCGGTGCGGTTGCAGGTCGACAGGATCGCGGTCTCGACCGCGCCGTCGTGGCGCGCCAGCAGCGCGTCGCGCAGGGTGCGCAGGCCATCCTTGAGCCCGTCCGCCGAAAAGGCAAGACGCTCTCGCACCCCGAGCGGGGCTGTTTGGTGATTGACGCCGACAGTAGCTAATAACATGGTGGTAGGTCTATTTTACGAAGCCCGCGGCGCGGCTGCGGCTGACCCAGATCAATGCAGTTTCCGATATTGATTCGCCGTTTCCGAATGTCAAGCCGATGCTGAGCCTGTTCGTTTCGTGGTTGCTCGGCACTTCGGTGATGCCGCTGGCGGTCGGCGGCGCGCTCGGTGCGCTGGCGACGCGGCTGCTGCGCGCCGGGCGCGCGGCGCGTTGCGCGGCGCATTGCGCGGCCGCAGCGCTGGGCGTGCATCTGCTGCTGGTGGGCAGCGGAGCGCTGCGCGACGGCGCCATGCTCGACTATCTCGCGGTGCTCGTCGCGGCGTGGGGGACGGCCGCGCTGAGCTGTCGCTGAGGCGTGGCGGCCGTGCCGATCGATGCGTCGGCGCAACGTCTGGCGCCGGCTGCTGCTGCGCTCAGGCCGGCGCAGCGATGCGTCGACGCAACAGACTGTCGCCCAGATACAACGCGATCCCGCACCAGACCAGCCCGAAACCGAGCGCGCGGTTGGCGCTGAACGGCTCGTGGTAGAGCAGAACCCCGAGCACCAGCAGCAGCGTCGGGGTCAGGTATTGCAGCACGCCGAGCAGCGACAGGGTGATGCGGCGCGCGCCCGCGGCGAACAACAGCAGCGGCACCGTGGTCACCGGGCCCGCCGCCACGAGCGTCGCGCGCAAGCTCGGGTCGCCGGCAGCGAACGCGTTGCTGCCGTGCGCCGAGCACCACGCCAGATAGGCGAGCGCGAGCGGGAACATCAGTGCGGTCTCCAGAGCCAGACCTTCGAGCGAGCCCAGCGGCGCGGTCTTGCGCGCCAGGCTGTAGCCGGCAAAGCTCAGCGCCAGCGCCAGCGCGATCCACGGCACGCGGCCGACATCCACGCTCATCCACAGCACGCCGCAGGCGGCCACCGCGATCGCCAGCCATTGCGCCGGGCGCAGCCGCTCGTGCAGCAGCAAGGTGCCGAGCGCGACGTTGAGCAGCGGATTGATGTAATAGCCCAGGCTGGCTTCGACGACGTGGCCGTGGTTGACCGCCCAGATGTAGGTGCCCCAGTTGCAGCCCAGCAGCACGGCGCTGAGCGCGAAGCGCGCGACGACGCGGCGGTCGACCCTTGCCAGCCAGGCGAAGCGACGCAGCGCGAGCAGGATCAGCAAGACCAGACCGAGCGACCAGACCATGCGGTGGGCCAGGATCTGCATGGCCGGAACCGACTGCAGCAGCTTGAAGTACAACGGGAACATGCCCCACAGCGTGTAGGCGCCGAGGGCGTAGGCGATGCCGGGATTCATGCGCGCGCGCGTCGAGGAGGCAATCCCGCATGCTACGGCGCGACCGGCTTTTCTGCACGGCGCTCGCCCAGGTACAGCGCGATTCCCAGCCATACCAGCGCGAAGCCGATGCCGTGGCGCGCATCGAAGCGCTCTTGGTACAGTGCCACGCCGAGCAGCAGCAGCAGCGTCGGCGTGATGTACTGCAGCATGCCGAGCGTGGCCAGCGGGATGCCGCGCGCCGACAGCGCGAACAGCAGCAGCGGCGCGACGGTCAACGGCCCGGCTGCCGCGAGCAGCCCGCGCTGGCTCCAGCTCGAAGCGGCGAAGGTGCCGCCGTGCGTCGCCAGGTAGGCGGCGGCGAGCGGGAATGCCAGCGCCATTTCCAGGAACAGGCCGTCGGCGACCCCGAGCGGCGCGGTCTTGCGCAGCAGGCCGTAGCCGGCGAAGCTCGCGGCCAGTGCCAGCGCGATCCACGGCGCTGCGCCCAGCGCGAAGCCCATCCAGACGACTCCCGCTGCGGCCAGCATGATCGCCACGGCTTGCCGCTTGCGCAACGGCTCGCCCAGCACCGCGGCTGCCAGCCCGACGCTCAACAGCGGATTGATGAAATAGCCCAGGCTGGCATCGACGACGTGGCCGTGGGTCAGCGCCCACACGTTGACGCCCCAATGGCCGACCAGCAGCGCCGCCGCGGCGCCCAGATGCGCGAGCGCCGACGGCATCCGGCGCAGGCTGGCGACGAGGTGCCTGCCGTCGCGCCAGGCCAGCACGCCAAGCACCAGCGGCAGCGACCAGACGACGCGATGGGCCAGAACCTGCAGCGCGGGGACGTGCTGCAGGCGATGGAAATACAGCGGATACACGCCCCAGATCGCGTAGGCGGCGCAGGCAGACGCGATGGCGCGCGAGGATCGTGGCATGGTCGAGGCGTCCCGGAGGTGCCGCGCCAGGCGCGGGCACCATCGTTGGAAATGCCTCGTCAGAGGCGATGCGAGCCGAAAGGTTCCGCCCGCACGCAGGCCCCGGCTCAGACGTTGAACAGGAAATTCAGCACGTCGCCGTCGTGCACGACGTAGTCCTTGCCCTCGGCTCGCATCCTGCCGGCTTCCTTCGCCCCCTGTTCGCCGCCGAACTTGACGAAGTCGTCGAAGGCGATGGTCTGCGCGCGGATGAAGCCGCGTTCGAAGTCGGTATGGATCACCCCGGCGGCCTGCGGCGCGGTGGCGCCGACCGGAACGGTCCATGCCCGCACCTCCTTGACCCCGGCGGTGAAATAGGTCTGCAGCCCGAGCAGCGCGTAGCCGGCGCGGATCAGGCGGTTCAGGCCCGGCTCGTCCTGGCCGAGCTCGGCCAGGAAGGCGCGCTTGTCGTCGGCGTCCATTCCGGCCAGCTCGCTCTCGATCTTGGCGCAGATCGCGACCACCGGAGCACCTTCGCCGGCCGCGTAGTCGCGCAGCCGGTCCAGGTGCGGATTGCCTTCGAAGCCGTCCTCGAGCACGTTGCCGACGAACATCGCCGGCTTGGCCGTGATCAGGCACAGCGGCTTGAGCAGTGCGCGCTCGTCGTCGGAGAGTTCCAGGGTGCGCACCGGCCGCCCCTCGTTCAGCGCCGCCTCGCAGCGCTGCAGCAGCACCACGGTGCGCGCTGCATCCTTGTCGCCGGCGCGGGCCTGCTTGTTCAGCCGCTGCACCGTCTTCTCGACCGTGCCGAGGTCGGCCAGGCACAGCTCGGTCTGGATCACGCCGATGTCGGCCAGCGGATCGATGCGCCCGGCGACGTGAACCACGTTCGGGTCGTCGAAACACCGCACCACGTTGACGATCGCGTCGGTTTCGCGGATGTGGGCGAGGAACTGGTTGCCCAGTCCTTCGCCTTTCGATGCCCCGGCGACCAGCCCGGCGATGTCGACGAACTCGACCACCGCCGGCAGCACCCGCTGCGGCTTGACGATGTCGGCCAGCTGCTGCAGCCGCGGGTCGGGCACCTCGACCACGCCGACGTTCGGTTCGATGGTGCAGAACGGGTAGTTCTCGGCCGGGATCGCGCTCTGCGTCAGCGCGTTGAACAGGGTCGACTTGCCGACGTTGGGCAGGCCGACGATGCCGCATTTGAGGCTCATTGAAAGTCCTTCGAGAACAACCCCTTCTGCACCATCGAGCCCAATGTCGGCGTGGTCGAGGTGCCGGACGCGCGGCTGCATGGCGGCGTGCCGCAGCGCCGGGCGGAATGGTGCGAGGGGGTCGGATTTTGTCCTGGATCTGCCAGGAGGAACTGTGCCGATTGTAGTGATCAGTGAAGCGCTGCTTCGTCGGTCGGCGGCGACCGACGGGCCTCGTGCGCAAGCCCTCGATGCGCTGCGCAAGTGTCGAAGCGGGGAGCGCCCGACGAGACCGGGGCCGAGGTCGCGCGTCGTGTCGTCGGTGCAATGTGTCGCGACGTGGAAGCCGTGCCCGGGTGCTTCGGGTAGCGGAACTGCCAGTCTGGCGGCGCTCCGCCACGCTGCAGATACGGCATTTGACGCGCGGGTGCAATGGCCCCGGACGGCATTGCGCCACCTAAGATCGTTCGGGCGTGGTGCGCTTGGATGCCACGCCGGATGCATCGACCAGGAGTCTTGCCATGCCAACCCGTCAAACCGCGTGGGCCGCGCGCGCCATCGGCCTCGCCATCGGCTGCCTCGGACTGCCCATCGACGCGTGCGCCGAACCCGCACCGCCGCAACCGTCCGAGTCGCGCGGACTCGGCTTCGCGTCACCCGAGCACGCCTCGCTGGGAAACCTGGTCTACCTGCGCTTTGCCGACGGCAGCCGGCACCGCGCGGACCGCGTCGCGCTGCTGCAGCGCACCGCGGCCAACGGCCGCGCCGAGAGCCTGAGCTACGCCGACCTGCTGTACCTCGGCGGCGACTTCTACAGCGTGCCGTATGCCGGCGTGGGCCACGGCGAGGTCGCCGACGTCGATCGCATCGCGGCGCTGGCCGTCGACGGTCCGACGGTGGCCGCGCTCAGGCGCCACCTGCTGACCTTGTCCTACCAGCCCTACGTCGACTTTCTGCCGCAGCTGCGAACGCTCGAGCGCGATCTGCAGGCGCGCTTCGAGCGCGCCGTGCTGCAGCGCAAGCCGTTCGACTACACGACCGCCGACGACTGCAGCTTCATGCTGGTCACCGGAGCCGGGAGCTGCATCCGCGGGGTCGGCGACCTGCTGAACCTGACCCGCTACCTGGGGCTGTACTTCGACATTTCGGTGCGCAACCACGACCATTTCCACGAGGACGCGCAGACCGCGTTCCTCGTCGGCCAGCGGCTGGCGCTGGAGACGGCGCTGACCGCGCGCGACGAGCGTGACCTGCGCTATGCCTACCAGATCGCAGGCTTTGCCGGGCACTTCGGCAGCGACGCGTTCGCCTCGGGCCATGTGCGCACCGATCGCAGGCGCATCGAGAACTATTGCGCGGCGCAGTTCGCGCAGTGGGGAATCGCCGGCTACGGCGCGCAACTGCTGTCGGGACTGCTGGTCAAGCAAATGCACGACCAGGACAACAGGCTGGGCGTGTTCGTCACCGGGCGCGATGGCGCGCAATGGTTCGCCGTCGGTGACGACTACCTGTCGACGCCGGCCGGGCCGCCCAGCATCGAACACGCCAGCGCCGCGCTGCAGCTGGCGGTCGACCAGATCTACGACGGCTATCAGCACCGCGCCACTGTCGACCGCGACAGCTTCATCCGCAGCAGCCTGCGCCAGCTGCAGCAGTTGCTCCCCGACATCGCGCTGACCACCGCCGACACCACGCACAACGTGCCCGCATTGTTCGAGCCGACCGCGTCGGGAATGCAGTGGAACGATCCCGAGCGCGGCAGCGAGCCGCTGGGTTGCTACCGCGCGGTCTGGTACTACGCCGACGCCGTCGGGAGGTCGCAACTCGAGCGCTGGATCGCAGCGCAGCCGCCGCGCAGCGTCGGGGCGCAGCGCACGATCGATGTCGAGGTCAGCCGCGACGACAGCGTGTCCGGGGTGCTGGGCTGCGAGTGGTCGCGCATCGACGAGGGCGACCTGCCGTCGACCGACGGGCATTTCACGCCGCGCTCGGGCGCCCACCTGCAGAGCAGTGGCCGTGGCGCGCGCGGGCATCTGTACTGCATGCTGATGGCAGCGGACCAGCGTCAGCCCGAGTGCACGTTCACGGTCGCGCTGGCCAATCCGCTGGTCGGTCGTGACACCGCGACGCTGGTCGACCGCAGCGGGTCATGCCGTGTCGACATCGACCTCAACGGTCGCGGCAACCACTGGAAGCCGCGGCTGCGGGTGATGCATCACTGATCCGGCGCTTCGGCAGCGGCGCGGATGCGCGCGACCAGCGCGTCGCGCGCCGCGCCCGGATCGCGCGCGCTGAGCAACAGCGTGAAACCGAGTCGGGTCGGCACCCGCAGCAGATCGTCGGCGGTGATCCACGCCAGCACCCGCTCGCCGCCGCGCGTGCGGAACCAGCCGGAAGCCAGGCCGGGCAGCCCGAACCCCGCGGTACGCAGCCGCAATGCCGCGTCGGGAGTTGCCGCGCGCCGGACCACCTGCACATCGGCGTCGAGATCGCACCATGCGATCGAGCGCGCGAAAAACGTCGAGCGAACCTCGACGCCGTGCGGACCCAGCAGCAGGTCGCCGCGCGCCATCGCGGACAGCAGCGTCAACGTCACGACGACCAGCACGCTGAGCGTGACCCAGATCGCCGGCGCGAGCAGCGCATGCGCGTGGCCGGCGGCGCCCAGAACCACCGCCGCGGGGAGCAGCAGCCCGAGCAGCACCAGCGCGACGTAAGCCCTGGGCGGCGCCGGGACCAATGCGATGCGTTCCATCGCGCCAAGCTTAAGCAGGCGTGGCCGATGCCGCAAGCAGGGCCTGCGGCGCGGGCTGCCGGGCCCGCGCGCGGCCGCCCCGGGCGCCGCGCGGCGGCGGCGATGGCCGCGGTGCGGGTTACACCGGCGTTGACCGCGCCGCCGCCCGGGTCGAGAATCGCCCGAAACACGGCGCGCTCACGGCGCGCTGCGTCAACAACGGGCATTCACTGACAAGGAGATGACACGATGCAAGGCAAACGGGGTTGGGCTCTGAAATCCGCCGCAGCAGCGCTTGCGCTGACCTGGGGCGCTGCGCACGCCGCAGCCGCGCCGGCCGTCATCAAGATCGGCACCCTGTACGCCAGCAGCGGATCGTTCGCGGTCGCTTCGCAGGGCCAGCTCGAAGGACTGAAGTTCTGGGCCGCCGGAGTGAACAAGGACGGCGGCGTGTTCGTCAAGGCGTTCGGCAAGAAGATTCCGGTGAAGATCGTCGCCTACGACGACCAGAGTTCGACTGCGACTGCGACCACGCTGTACAACCAGCTGATCACCCAGGACAAGGTCGACGTGCTGGTCGCCGACTTCGGCTCGGTGCTGACCTCGGTGGCGATTCCGCTGGCCGCCGAGCACAAGATGCTGCTCATCGACCCGACCGGGTCGGGCGCGAACTTCTTCACCAAGAAGACCGACTACCTGGCCGACGTCAGCATTCCGTCGTCGGCGGTGTGGCCGGTGCCGCTGGCCAACATGCTGCTGGCCAAGCACATCAAGCGCGTCGCGGTGATTTACGGCGCCAACGATTTCGATGCGTCGCAAGCCACCACGCTGAAGGAGGTGCTGGGCAAGGCTGGCGTCAAGCCGGTGTTCTTCCACGGCGTGCCGACGACCGAGTCGAATTACACGGTGCTGCTGCACACGGCGGCTGCCGCGCGACCCGACGCCCTGATCGAATTCGGCTACCCCCCGAACGACATCGCGTTCCTGAAGTCGCTGGCTCAAAGCGGCCTGCACTTCAATATGACGTTCACGATCTTTCCCGGGCAGCTGCTCGACCTGATCACGAAGAACGTCGGCGCCAAGGCGCTGGCCTATACGTACACCTACCCGACACCGCCGCTGGTGCGCTACGACAAGGTGACCTACGGCATGAACACCGGCCAGTTCGTCGCCGCGTTCAAGGCCGCCGAGAACAAGGACCCCAATTTCCTCGACGCCGCCGGGTACAACACCGGGGTGGTGATGCAGAAAATGCTCGCCGACGCGCCGAAATTCACCCAGCTCGACTTCCACCAGGCGCTGATGCAGGCGTCAGGCAGGACGACGACCCTGCTGGGCGCGTTCAGGATCAACGCCAACGGTGCCCAGCTCGGCCAGCTGCTTCCGGTCGCGCAGCTGGTGCCCAAGGGCGACAAGGTCATGCCGGTCGTCGTCTATCCCGAGGACAAGGCCACCGGCAAGGCGGTCTATCCGGCACCGAAGTCCTGATGATCTGATGGTGCGCGCGCGCCGCGGTGCGGCGTGCGCGGGCCGCGCGGAGGTCGCTTGGAGCTGTTCGAGTACGCCGTCATCGGCGGGATCCTGTACGGGATTTTCTTCAGCCTGGTTGGAATCGGCCTGAACCTGGTTTTCGGGGTCATGCGCATCATCAACCTGGCGCACGGCCAGTTCATCGTCCTCGGCGCGTACGCGGCGTGGGTGGTGTCGAGCCATTTCGGCGTCAACCCGCTGTGGGGCGCGGCGCTGGCGGTGGCCGGCGCGGCGGTGATCGGCTGGCCGCTGTATCTCGGCGTGGTGCCGCGGCTGCAGCGCAGCGCCGATCCGGAAATGCTGTCGTTCATTCTGTTCTTCGGAGTCGGCCAGATCCTCGAGGCGCTGACCGTGCTCGGTTTCGGCGCCGACCAGCGTTCGCTGCCCGACGACGCGCTGGGCGGTGGCAACATCAGCGTGTTCGGCCAGCAGTTCCCCGACAGCTGGGGCTGGGCGGCTGCGTTCGCGGTGGCCGCGATGCTGCTGCTGTGGCTGTATTTCTCGCGCACCCGGCTTGGCTACGCGACGCGCGCGATCATGGCCGACCGCGACGAGGCGCTGGCGACCGGAATCGACGTGCGCCGGGTGTCTGCGATCGCCTTCGTCGCCGGGCTGGCGCTGGCCGGAATCGCCGGCGTGTTCGTTCCGTACCTGCTCGGATCGGTGTCGCCAGACATGGGCGACGGACTGACGACGACCGCGTTCGCGATCGTCATCATCGGCTCGCTGGGCAATCCGCTGGCCACCGTCGTCGGCGGGCTGGTGTTCGGACTGGGGACGATGCTGATGCAGACCTACTACGCATCCTGGTCGAACGTGGTGCCGTACGCGCTGCTGCTGGTGATCGTTCTGCTGCGGCCTTCGGGCCTGTTCGGAAAGGCGGTGCGCCTTGCGTGACGCGTCCCATCTGCGCCGGCTGCGCGCCGCCGCCATCGTGCTGGCGCTGCTCGGCGTGTCGTTCCTGCTGCTGCCGCACCTGTACACCAACCAGTCGCTGCTGTTCACGCTGATGACCTACATCGCGCTGGCGCAGGGGCTGAACCTGCTGTACGGGTTCACCGGCTACCTGCCGTTCGGCTACGTGGGCTTTTTCGGCTGCGGCGCCTACGCCACTTCGCTGCTGGTGCTGCACACCCAGTTGCCTGTGCTGCTGTGCGTGGCCGGCGGCGGTGCCGCGGCGGCGCTGGTCGCGCTGCTGCTGGGACCGTTGCTGCGGTTGTCGGGAGCGTATTTCTCGATCGCCAGCTTGGCGGCGTCGCAGATCCTGTACTACACGGTTTCGAATCCGAACCTGTCGAACATCACCGGTGGACCTTACGGGTTGAAGATCGAACAGGTCTACGCTCCGGACGCCAGCTACCTGAGCATGCTCGCCGCGCTGCTTGCGGTGTGCGCGCTGGCAGCGTATTTCCGCGGCTCGCGCTTCGGCATGAAGCTGCGGGCGATGAAGCAGGACCCGGTCAGCGCGGCGATGGCCGGCCTCGACGTCGTCCGGCTGCGGCTCATCGTCTGGCTGCTGTCGGCGCTGGCTGCCGGGCTGGTCGGCGGGATCTACGCCTGGAACCTGTCGGTGTTCTACCCCGACGCGGTGTTCACGCTGCAGATTTCGGTGTTCGCGATCGTGTTCGCGCTGTTCGGCGGAGTCGGCACGGTGCTCGGGCCGGTGCTCGGCGCCGCGTTGCTGTACACCCTGTACGCGGTCATCGGGGTGTCGACGCCGCAGTACTTCCAGCTGATCTACGGCGGCCTCATCGTGCTGCTGGTGCTGTTCATGCCCCGCGGCGTTCTGTCGCTGTTCACCCGGCGGGGGATCGATGTCTACTGAACTGCTGCGGCTGGCTGGCGTGGGCAAGCGCTTCGGCGGCTTCGTCGTGCTCAACGACGTCGGTTTCGCGGTGCGCGCAGGCGAGATCCTCGGCCTGGTCGGGCCCAACGGCTCGGGCAAGACGACAACGATCAACATCATTTCCGGGTTGCTGCGCGCCGACGCGGGCAGCATCGCCTTCGACGGCGAGCAGGTCAACGCGCTGCCGATGCACCGGCGCGCGCACCTGGGCATCAACCGCACCTTCCAGGTGCCGAAGGTGTTCCGCGACATGACGGTGCGCGAAAACGTCGAGGTCGCCGCGCTGGCCGCGCACGCGCCGCCGGACACGGCCGATGCCGTGCTCGACGAGATCGGTCTGACCGACGTGGCCGCGCGCACGGCCGGCGCGCTGACCGCCAACCAGCAGAAGCTGCTCGATCTCGGGCGCGCGCTGGCGACGCGGCCGAGGTTGCTTCTGGTCGACGAAATCGGCGCCGGGCTGAACCCGGCCGAACTCGGCGCCATCGCCACGCTGCTGCAGAAGCTGGCCGCGCGCGGAATCGCGCTGATCGTGGTCGAACACCTGCTCGAGTTCCTCGGGCGCATCACCGAGCGGGTCATCGTGCTCGGCGCCGGGCGCATGCTGTTCGAAGGCACGCTGGCCGCCGCGGCGCACGACCCGGAGGTCGTCGCTGCCTTCATCGGAGGTTGACGCCATGTCCCTGCTCGAAGTGCGCGGCGTGGAGGCCGGCTACGGGCCGCTGCAGATCCTGTGGGGGATCGACCTCGACGTGGCCGCAGGCGAGACGGTGTTGCTGCTGGGTGCCAACAGCGCGGGCAAGACCACGCTGCTGCGCACCCTGATCGGGCTGCTGCCGTGCCGAGGCGGCAGCATCACCTTCGACGGCGAGCGCATCGAAGCGCTGGCGCCCGACCAGCGCATCCGTCGCG
>JAJZEB010000054.1 GCA_021805805.1 Pseudomonadota bacterium
CAGCCGCACGGCGGCGCCAGCGGCGACGGCGGTTCGCCGCGCAGCGCAGCGGGCGCGAGCGCGCGGCCGAGCCGCGGCGTCGCGTCGACCAGCGCGCGGGTGTAGGGGTGAAGCGGTGTGTCGAGCACGATGGCGGCGGGCCCGTGTTCGACGCAGCGACCCAGGTACATGACGAGCAGGTCGTCGGCGACGTGGCGCACCACGGCCAGGTCGTGCGAAATGAACAGGTAGGCGACGCCGAAGGCATCGCCGAGGTCTCGCATCAGGTTCAGCACCTGCGCGCGGACCGAGACGTCGAGCGCCGATACCGGCTCGTCGGCGACGACCAGCGCCGGGCGCAGCATCAGCGCGCGCGCGATGGCGATGCGCTGGCGCTGACCGCCCGAGAACATGTGCGGGAAGCCGTGCGCGCGTGCCGGGTCGAGGCCGACGCGCTGCAGCATCGCGCACGCCTGCTCGGCGCGGTCGCGCGCGTTGCCGCTGCGGTGCAGCCGAAGTGGCTCGGCCAGCGCGTCGCCGACGCTCTGGCGCGGGTTCAGCGACGCATACGGGTCCTGGAACACCATCTGCACGCGGGGGCGCGCACGCCGCAGCGCAGCGCGGTCGTGCAGCGCCACCGCTTCGCCGTCCAGGCGCACGCAGCCGCCGCTGGGCGAGTCGATCAGCGCCACCAGGCGCGCCAGCGTCGACTTGCCGCAGCCCGATTCGCCGACCACGCCGAGCGTGCGCGCAGCGTGCAGCGTGAACGAAATCCCGCACAGCGCTTGCACACGGCGCGCGCGCCGCAGCAAGCCGCCCGCGAGCGTGTAGTCGCGGCGCAGGTCTTCGACCTGCAGCAGCGCGCTTGCAGCCATCGGCATGCTCCGCGCGGCGCTCATGGTGGCTGCGCTGTTGCTGCGCCCAGCGGAAAGAAGCAGCGCACCGCCTGGTCGGCGCCGTCGAGCCGGGGATGTTCGGCGCGGCAGCGCTGACGTACCCGGGGGCAGCGTGGCGCCAGCCGGCAGCCGGGGCCACGCGCCTGCGGCGCCGGGACGACGCCGGGCAGTGCGCGCAACGGACTCGGCCGCCCCGCGCGGATCGGGTCTGATGCGGGCGGTGCCGGCGGCAGCGCATCGAGCAGCGCGGCTGTGTAGGGGTGGCGCGGGGCGTCGAACAACTGCGGCAGTGGGCCGCATTCGACGATTTCTCCGGCGTACATCACCGCGGCACGTTGCGCCGCGCCGGCGACCAGCGCCAGATCGTGGCTGATCAGCAGCAGCGCCATGCCGTCGCTGCGCTGCAGCTGCAGCAGCAGCTCGACGATCTGCGCCTGCACGGTGACGTCGAGCGCGGTGGTCGGCTCGTCGGCGATCAGCAGCCGCGGGCGGCGCGCGAGCGCCAGCGCGATCATCGCGCGCTGGCACATGCCGCCGGAGAGCTGGTGGGCGTACGCGCGAAGCCGTGCCGCCGGATCGGCGATTCCGACGCGCGCGAGCATGTCGACTGCTTGCGCGCGGCGCGCCGAGCGGCCGTCGCGGGCGCCGATGCGCAGCACCTCGTCGAGTTGCCAGCCGAGCGTGAAGCACGGGTTCAGACTGGCAGCGGGTTCCTGGAAGATCATCGCGATGTCGCCTCCGGCGAGCGCGCGGCGTGCGCGCCGGGGCAAGTCGACGAGGTCGAGGCCGTCGAAGCGCAGGGTTTGCGCTTCGAAGCGCGCTGCATCGGGCAGCAGCCCGGCCAGCGCCAGCGCGGTCAGCGTCTTGCCCGAGCCCGATTCGCCGACCAGGCCGAGTACTTCGCCGCGTGCCAGATGCAGGTCGACGCGGTCGACCGCAGCGACCGCGCCAAAGCACACGCGCAAGGCGCCGACCTCGAGCAGCGGGTTCATCGAGCGCCTCCGGCTGCCGCGCCGAGCGCGCCGGCGTGTTCGGCCGCGTCGCGCAGCCGCGGGTCGAGCGCGTCGCGCAGCGCGTCACCGAGCAGGTTGAAGCCGAGTACGGTGAGCAGGATCGCCAGCCCGGGAAAGGTCACGACCCACCACGCGCGCTGCATGAACTGCATCGCGTCGGCCAGCATCGTGCCCCATTCGGGAGTCGGCGGTTGCGCGCCGAGACCGAGGTAGCCGAGCGCAGCCGCGTCGAGCACCGCGCCCGAGTAGCCCAGCGCGGCCTGCACGATCAGCGGCGACGCGCAGTTTGGAAGCAGGGTGCGCAGCATCAGGTGCGCAGGTCCGGCGCCGGCCACGCGGGCCGCGCTGACATACGCGCGCGGCAATTCGGCGAGCACCGCGGCGCGCGTCAGCCGCAGGTAGACCGGAACGTTGACGATCGAGATCGCAACGATCGCGTTGCGCAGGTTCGGCTCGAGTACCGCGACGATCGCGATTGCGAGCAACAGGCTCGGCACCGCCAGCAGCACGTCGGCCAGGCGCATCAGCAGCGCATCGACCCAGCCGCCGTAGAAACCGGCGAGCAGCCCCAGCGCGACTCCGGCAAGCAGCGCCAGCGCGACCGCGAACACGCCGATGCCCAGCGACAGACGCGCACCGTGCAGCAATCGCGAAAGCAGGTCGCGGCCGACTGCGTCGGTGCCCAGCGGCGTGTTCCAGCTGCCCCCGGCCAGCCACGCCGGCGGGCGCAGGATCGCGCCCTGGTCCTGCACGATCGGAGAATGCGGCGCGAGCACGTCGGCGCCCAGCGCGCACAGCACCAGCAGCGCGATCAGCAGCACGCCGGGCAGTGCGCCGGGGCTGCCGCGAAACGCCCGCCAGGCCGCATGCAGGCGTGCCGAGGCCGCCGCGAGGCGCGACGGCGCAGGGAGCTCAGGAGTTGCGCGCACGATGACGGATCCTCGGGTCGATGAGTCCATAGCACACGTCGACGCACAGGTTGACGCCGACGATCAGCACCGCGACGAGCAGGATTGCGCCTTGCACGACGGGGTAGTCGCGCTGGTAGATCGCCTGCACCAACCACTGCGCCACTCCGGGCCACGAGAAGGTGGTTTCGGTCAGGATTGCTCCGGCCAGCAGCGTTCCGGCCTGCAGCCCGGCGACGGTCAGCACCGGAACCAGCGCGTTGCGCAGCGCATGGACCAGCAGCACCCGCCAGCGGGCAACGCCGCGGGCGCGCGCGGCGCGCACATAGTCGGCGCCGAGCACCTCAAGCATCGCCGAGCGCGTCATGCGCGCGATCACGGCCAGCGGGATCGTCGCCAGCACCACGGCTGGCAGCAGCAGGTGACGCAGCGCGTCGCGCAACACCGCGTAGTCTCCGGCGAGCAGCGCGTCGAGCAACAGCAGGCCGCTGCGCGGCTCGATCCAGTATTCGGGCGCCAGCCGACCCGACACCGGGGTCCAGCCCAGTTGCACTGAGAACAGCAGGATCAGCAGCAGGCCCCACCAGAACACCGGCATCGAATATCCGGTCAGGCTGGCGCCCATCAGCAGGTGGTCGCTCCAGCGTCCGCGGCGCACCGCAGCCAGTACCCCGGTGGGAATTCCGACGGCGATCGCCAGCAGCATCGCCGCGGCGCTGAGTTCTACGGTGGCCGGGAAGCGCTGCAGGAACTCGACCAGCACCGGCTGGTGGGTGAACAGCGAGCGGCCGAGGTCGCCGTGCAGCGCGTGGCCGACGAAGCGCACGAACTGCAGCCACAGCGGAGCGTCGAGTCCGAGGTTGTGCAGCATCGCGGCGTGGTCGCGCGGATCCAGCGCGTGCTGACCCGCCATCACCAGCACCGGGTCGCCGGGAACAAGGTGCATCAGCACAAAACTCAGCAACGCGACTCCGAGCAGCGCCGGCAGCACCAGACCGATGCGACGCAGCAGAAAGGCAAGCATGAGGCGTGCTTCGCGTCAATCGACGCGCAGGCGCTCGAAGCGCGGGCTCAGCAAAGGCTGCAACAGCTCGCCGCGCAGTCGCTTCGAGACGACGAAGGTTTCGTGGACGTGGACCAGCGGCAGCCACGGCACGTCGCGCGCGAACGCGCGCTGCGCCTGCGCATACAGCGCTGCACGGCGCGCCGGGTCGGCTTCAGAGCGTGCGCGCGCGAACAGCGCGTCGAGCGGGCGCGAGCAGTACTCGGACAGGTTCTGCGTCGTATGCACAGCGCTGCAGCGCAGCAGCGTGGCGATGAAGTTGTCCGGGTCGCCGTTGTCGCTGAGCCACGTCATCAGCGCAACGTCGTGCTCGGCGCGCGCGGTTCGCGCCAGCAGCTCGGCCCATTCGACACTGCGGATGCGCGCACGCACGCCGACCGCGGCCCAATCGGACTGGATCATCAACGCGATGCGCCGCGGGTCGCGCAGGATGCCCTGTCCGGTCGCGACCCAGAGGTCGAGGTCGAAGCCGCCGGCGTGGCCGGCCGCAGCGAGCAGCCGGCGCGCCTCGGCCATGTCGTGGTCGGGCAGCGCCGACGTGGGGTCGAAACTCCACATCGCGGGCGGCAGCGCGCCGGAGGCGACCGTGCCCTCGGCGCCGAACACCGCATCGACGATGACCCGCCGGTTGACCGCCAGCACCAGCGCGCGGCGCACCCGAGCGTCGCGCAGCGCGCCGTGCTCGGTGTTGAACGCCAGGTAGCCTTCGTTGAGCCCGGGCGCCTGAAGCACCCGCACGTTCGGATCGGCGCGCATCGCCGGCAGGTCGTCGGGGTTCGGGAAGCCGATGATGTCGCATTCGCCGCGTCGCAGCCGGGCCCAGCGCACCGCCGAGTCGGGCGTGATCGCGAACACCAGGTGGTCGTAGGCCGGAGCGCCGCGCCAGTGGCCGCGGAATGCGCCGAAGCGCAGCATCGTGCCGGCGATCTGGTGTTCGAGGCTGAACGGGCCGGTGCCGATCGGCTGCAGGTCGAAATCCTGCGCGCGCCCGGCGCGCAGCAGCGACTCGGCGTATTCGGCCGACGCGATCGATGCGAAGTCCATCGCCAGCAGCGCCGGAAACGGTGCGTACGGCTGGCTAAGGCTACGCTGAACAAGCCGCTGATTTCAGCCCAGTGACGGCATGCGGAGAGAGCGGTTGCACATGATGAGATCGACGGGGCGGGATGAGACGATTTCGAGCCGCTCGGTGGCCATTTCGGCCACGCAGGAGGCGCTTGGCGCCCAATGCGGGCGCATTTATGCCGTGAGGCGCTTGCGCGCCAGGTAGATGTTGGCCAGGCTCAGTGCGACGAACGAGCGCGTGGCATTTTTGGCCAGACCACGGTAGCGCACCTTGGTAAAGCCCCACAGCCGCTTGACCACGGCGAACACGTGTTCCACGCGGGCACGCACCTTGGACTTGTTGCGGTTCTTCGCGCGCTGCACTTCGTCGATCTCCCCGCCGCTGCGCACGCGCTGGTTGGTGAAGTCCTTGGCCCGTGGCGCCTTGGACTCGATCAGTGCTTTCTGGCTGGCGTAGGCGCTGTCGCCGTACACGCGCTGCTCGTTGCCGTGCAGCAAGTCGGGCAACGGGTGCTTGTCGTGCACGTTGGCCGCGGTGACCACCGCGCTGTGCGCCAGCCCCGTGCGGCTGTCCACTGCGATATGCATCTTCATGCCGAAGTACCACTGCTGACCCTTGCGCGTCTGGTGCATTTCGGGGTCGCGCGCCTTGTCCGCGTTCTTCGTTGAACTGGGCGCACCGATGATGGTCGCGTCCACGATCGTGCCTGTGCCTACCTTCATCCCTCGCGCCTGTAGCACCTGACCGACCTTGGCAAACAGTTGCTCGCCAAGGGCGTTCTTCTCCAGCAGGCGCCGAAACTTCAGCAGCGTCGTGCCGTCAGGCACACGCTCGCGGCCCAGGTCGATGCCCACGAAGCGCCGCAGCGCTGTGCTGTCGAGCAACGCCTCCTCACATGCTTCGTCGGCCAGGTTGAACCAGTGTTGAACGAAATACATCCGCAGCATGCGATCCAGCCCCACAGGCGGTCGCCCTTTACCCGCCTTCGGGTAGTACGGCTCGATCACCGCGCGCAACTCCGGCCACGGCACGATCTGCTCCATCGTCGCCAGGAACACGTCGCGTTTGGTCGGGCGTCGGTATTGTTCGAATCCCGCGCCTTGATCGGCCGCCATTGCAAGGGTCTGTTGCGTTTTCATTCGTATTCAACGCTTCACCCGCTCAGACGGTGGACTTGTTCAGCGTAGCCCTAAGCTCGAAGCGCACGGTGTAGGGGTCGATCTTGCGCACGGCGCGGATCAGTGCCGGCAGTTCCATGCTCTGCGCGTAGGCGTAGGTGCCACCCGACACCGCGTGGTACGGATGCCTGGGGTCGAGCATGCGGTCGAACGTGAACAACACGTCGTCGGCGTCGAACATGCGCGTCGGCGCGAAGCCGAAGTTGGACTGGAAGCGCACGCCGTGGCGCAGCTGCACGGTGTACGCGAGGCCGTCGGCGCTGACTTGCCAGGCGGTCGCCAGCGCCGGCTGCGGCTCGGTGCCGTGGGGGCCGAAGTCGAGCAGGCGGTCGTAGATGGTGCGCGCACTGGCCTCGAAGCTCGGCGCATCGGTGCGCAGCGCGGGCTGCAAACCGACCGGCGCCGCCTGTGGGCAGTAGACGACGGTGCGCGCCGCCGCGGCTGCGGCGGCCAGCGGCATCAGCGCCAGCGCGAGCAGCAGCAGCGCGCAGATCGCGCTGCGACCGGCGCAGCACGCGCAGCGGCGGTGCTTGGCGCGCTGCGACAGCGGGGGCGAAGGCGATGGGTGCGGGGGCATCGTGGGCGTCGGTTGCGAGAGGTATGCGCTTGGCGCGCGGTTGCTCAGTCGATGCGCACGCCGCCGAAGGCGTGCACGTCGATGACCGGGATCACGTAGTCGTGCACCCGCGCCGACATCGGCACGACGACTTCGGCATGCGCCAGCGGCAGCCAGGGCAGGTCGTCGGCGAAGCGCTGCTGCGCCTGCAGGTAGAAGCGGCGGCGCGCGGCCTGGTCGGTGGTCGCCAGCGCGGCGGCGATCAGGTCGTCGTAGGCGCGGTTGCAGTATTGCGCCGGGTTCTGCGGCGTGTGCACGCCGGAGCAACTCAGCAGGGTGCCGAGGAAGTTGTCGGGGTCGCCGTTGTCGCCCGACCAGCCCATCAGCGCCGCGTCGTGCTCGCCGCGGCCGACGCGGCGCAGGTACTCGCCCCATTCGTAGCTGACGATGCGTGCGCGAACACCGACGCGTGCCCACGCGGCCTGGATCATTTCGGCCATCCGGCGTGCCGCGGGCAGATATGGGCGGGAGATCGGGAACGCCCACAGCGTCAGCGCGAAGCCTTGCCGATAGCCGGCCTCGGCGAGCAGGTGGCGCGCGGCGTCGGGGTCGTGGCGCGGCAGCGCGAGCAGCGGGTCGTGTGCCCACAAGGTCGGCGGCAGCGGTCCGCGCGCGGTGACCGCGCCGCCCTGGTAGATCGCGCGCACCAGTGCGTCGCGGTCGAGCGCCAGCGCCAGCGCCCGGCGTACCCGCCTGTCGCGCAGCGGGCCGCGTTCGTTGTTGAACGCCAGGTACGCGACGTTCATGCCCGGCTTGCGCTGCACCTTGATTCCGGGCGCAGCATGGATCGCGCGCAGGTCGGCCGGATTCGGCTGCGCCATCAGCTGGCACTCGCCGGCGCGCAGCCGCGCCCAGCGCACCGATGCGTCGGGGGTGATCGCGAACACCAGGTGGTCGATCGCCGGGCGACCGCGCCAGTGCCGCGCGAACGCGCGGAAACGCAGCTGCGAGCCGGGCTGGTACGCGACGAGCTCGAACGGCCCGGTGCCGACCGGCTTGAGGTCGAAGTCCTGCATCCGCCGTTCGCGCTGCAGCCAGGCGGCGTATTCGGCCGAGACGATCGACGCGAAGTCCATCGTCAGGTCGGAGAGGAAGGTCGCGTTCGGCCGCGTCAACTCGAAGCGCACCGTGTGGTCGTCGACCCGGGACACCGCGCGCAGCAGCCGCGGCAGGTCCATGCTCGCGTAATAGGGATAGTTGCCGCCGGACACCGCGTGGTACGGATGCCCGGAGTCGGCCATGCGCGCGAAGGTGAAGACGACGTCGTCGGCATCGAACGTGCGCGTCGGCTGGAAGCCGAAATTGCGCTGGAACGGAACGTCGCGGCGCAGCTGCAGCGTGTAGACCAGGCCGTCGGCGCTGACCTGCCACGCGGTGGCCAGCGCCGGCACCAGCTCGGCGGTGCCGGGGCGGAAGTCGAGCAGCCGGTCGTAGATGGTGCGCGAGCTGGCGTCGAAGCTGGTGCCGTCGGTCTGCAGCGCCGGTTGCAGTCCAACCGGGTCGCCTTCGCTGCAGAACACCAGCGTGCGCGGCGCGTCGGCCAACGCGCAGCTGCCGAGCGCGCAGCCCACGGCAAGCAGGGCCGTGGCGGCGGCACGGGCGAGGCTGGCGTGGCTGCGCATGATCGAGCTCCGGGGCGTGGCGACGATGTGTTCATCGTGCGCCGCCTGCGCATGCGCTGCAAGGCAAGGCCCTGCCCGGCGTGCATCTATCACGGGCATTGCGGGACGCATGGCGAGCCCGCGCGACCGCGGAGCGGCGCTGCTCGAGGCGCACGCCGCGCCGGTGCTGCACGAGGCGCTGCGTGCGTGCACCGGAACGGGGCCGGGCGCGGATTTCGGACTGGGGCAGCGGCGCGGACTTGCTCCGGGCCGCGCCAGCCTGGTCGCTGTGCTGCGGCTGGCGCTGTTCACCGGCGCCGACGAGAAGGCGATCGCGGCGGAGTCCGGCATACGCAAGAACGTGCTGCCGGCGGCTTCGGGCGACGCGCTGTCGACGCACCGAACGCTGGCCGCGCGCGTCGTCGCCGCGCTCGACGCCGGCGACGATGGCGGTGGTGTCGTCCTGCGCCGAGTCGCTGCGCGGCATCTGCCTGGAGGCCGACTACGTGGTGATCATGGATCCGTGGTGGAGCCCGGCAGCTGAGGAACAGGCTGCGGGGCGCGCGCACCGCATCGGGCAGCAGCGTCCGGTGACGGTGTACCGGCTGGTCAATCGCGGCACGCTGGAGGAGCGCATCGTCGCTTTGCATCGCGACAAGCGCGCGCTGGCCGACAGCGTGCTGGGCGAGCAGCGCGGCATGGCCGTGCTGCCGTCGACGCAGGACTTGCTCGATCTGCTGCGCGAGCGCGCGCCAGCTAGACTTGCGCTTTATTTTTCGACTCGTGAATTCGTGAGACACACGCCAAGATGACGGACGACCCAATCCCCGACGAAGTCAAGCGGCGACGGACGTTTGCCATCATTTCGCACCCCGACGCGGGCAAGACCACACTGACCGAAAAGCTGCTGCTGTTCTCCGGCGCGATCCAGATCGCCGGTTCGGTCAAGGCGCGCAAGGCCAGCCGCCACGCGACCTCGGACTGGATGGAAATCGAGAAGCAGCGCGGCATCTCGGTGGCCTCGTCGGTGATGCAGATGGAGTGGCGCGACTGCGTCATCAACCTGCTCGACACCCCGGGCCACCAGGATTTCTCCGAGGACACCTACCGGGTGTTGACCGCGGTCGACTGCGCGCTGATGGTGATCGACGCGGCCAACGGCGTCGAGGCGCAGACGCTGCGCCTGCTCGAGGTCTGCCGGGCGCGCAACACGCCGGTGATCACCTTCGTCAACAAAATGGACCGCGAGGTGCGTGCGCCGCTGGAGCTGATGGACGAGATCGAGCGCCACCTCGGCATGGACGCGATCCCGTTCACCTGGCCGGTCGGCATGGGCAAGGACTTCGCCGGCGTGCTCGACCTGCGCGCGCAACGCATGCGCGTGTTCCGCGCCGGCGAAGACCGGCTCGACGACAGCGGCGACGAAATCATCGACGGCCTGGACAACCCGCAGCTGGCGCAACGTTTCGGTGCCGCGTTCGCCACCGCCGACGAGGAGCTGGCGCTGTTGCGCGATGCCACTCCGGAGTTCGACGCCGACGCGTTTCGAGCCGGGCGGCAGTCGCCGCTGTTCTTCGGCTCGGCGATCAACAACTTCGGCGTGCGCGAAGTGCTCGACGCGCTGGTCGAACTGGCGCCGCCGCCGCAGTCGCGCGCGGCGATGCAGCGTGTCGTGCGCCCCGAGGAGCCGAAGTTCAGCGGCCTGGTGTTCAAGATCCAGGCCAACATGGACCCGGCACACCGCGACCGCATCGCCTTCGTGCGCGTGTGCTCGGGGCACTTCACCCGCGGCATGCGGCTGCGCGTCGGGCGCACCGGCAAGGACATCCGGCCCAACACCGTGGTGGCGTTCATGTCGCAGCGGCGCGCGCTGCTCGACGACGCCTGGGCCGGCGACATCATCGGCATCCCGAACCACGGCACCCTGCGCCTGGGCGATACCCTGACCGAAGGCGAGACGCTGCAGTTCACCGGGCTGCCGTTCTTTGCCCCGGAGTTGTTCCAGGCCGTCGAGATCGCCGATCCGCTGCGCAGCAAGCAGCTGCGCACCGGGCTGCAGCAGCTCGGCGAGGAGGGCGCGATCCAGGTCTTCCGGCCGCATTTCACCGGCAGCCTGCTGCTCGGCGCGGTCGGCGCGCTGCAGTTCGAAGTGGTGCTGCACCGGCTGGCGGGCGAGTACAACTGCGCGGCACGGCTGGCGCCGACGCCGTACCGCGTGGCGCGCTGGATCCACAGCGACGACGAGCGCCAGCTCAAGCGCTTCATCGACGAGAACGCGCACCGCATCGCCTACGACGTGGTCGACGCGCCGACCGTGCTGCTGACGCACGCCGCCGAGTTGCGGGTGCTGCAGGAGCGCTGGCCGGACATCGCGTTCCACGCGCTGCGCGAGCACGCCGGGCGCGTGTTCCAGACCGAACTGGGCGGCTGAGCGCGGGACTGGACCATGCGCCTGCGCCACGGCATCGCCCTCGCAGCGCGTGAAATGCGCGCGCCGCAGTGGCGTCTGCTGTGGCTTGCGTTGGTGCTGGCCGCAGCGGCGCTGTCCAGCGTCGGGTTTCTGGCGCAACGCCTGCAGGCGGCGCTGCAGCGCGACGCCGCCGAGCTGCTCGGTGGCGCGCTGGTGGTGCAGAGCGATGAACCGCTTCCGGCGCGCTTCGCCGAGCAGGCGCGACGCGACGGCCTGCGCGTGGCCACCAGCGCCGAGTTCGCCAGCATGGCACTGGCACCCGGCGCCGACGGTGGCAGCCGGCTGGTGGTGGTCAAGGCCGTCGGTGGCGACTGGCCGCTGCTCGGGCGCGTGCGGGTGCGTATCGATGGCGTCGTGCGCGTGCTGACCGCAGCGCCGGCTGCGGGAACCGCGTGGGCCGCGCCTGGGCTGACCGAGCGACTCGGCGTGGCGCCACAGGGACCCATTGTGCTGGGTGCGCGTGCGCTGCGCGTCGCCGGCGCGCTCGAGCTCGAGCCGGACCATGGCGCCGGCATGCCGGGTTTCGCGCCGCGGGTGCTGATCAACGCCGCGGACCTGGCGTCGACCGGGCTGATCCAGCCGGCCAGCCGGGTCCGCTACCGTCTGCTGCTCGACGCCGCGGCGCCCGCGCTGGCGCGCTACGCGGCATGGGCGCGGCGCGCGGCGCGCGGGTTGCGCGGCGTGCAACTGCTCGATGCGGCGCGCAACGACGGCCAGCTCGGCGCCGATCTGCATCGCGGCGCGGCGTTCCTGCAGTTGGTCGCGCTGCTCAGTGCCTTGCTCGCGGCGGTGGCCTGCGCGGTCGCGGCGCACGACTTCGCGCGCCGACAGCGCGACCGCGTCGCGCTGCTCAAGGCGCTCGGAATGTCGCGTCGCGGCGTGCTGGCGCTGCTTGCCGTGCAGCTGTCGCTGCTCGGCGTGCTGGCCACAGCCGTGGGCTGCGCGCTCGGCCTGCTCGGCCAGCTGGCGCTGCTGCACACGCTCGGCGGCCTGTTGCGGCTGCGCGCGCTGCCGCCCCCCGGCTGGCAGCCTGCCGGTGTCGCGCTGCTCGTCGTCTACGCGTTGCTGGCGGCATTCGCGCTGCCGCCGCTGGCACGGCTGGCCGCGGTGCCGCCGCTGCAGGTGCTGCGGCGGCAGACCGTGGCACGCGCGCGCTGGTGGCCGGCTCCGGCAGCCGGCGGCGCCGGCCTGCTGCTGTTGTGGGCCGTGGCCGGCGATCGCGCGATGGCATGGCGCGCGCTGCTCGGCTGCGCGGCCGCGGCGGCGCTGTTCGCGCTCGGCGCGTGGGCGCTGACTGCGGCCGCGGCACGCTTGGGACGTCGGCGTGGCGGCGCCCTGGCGCTGGCCGCGCGCCAGCTCGGGTCGCAGCGCGCAGCCACGCTGACGCAGATCACCGCGCTGGCACTGGCGCTGCTTGCGCTGCTGCTGGTGGCGATGCTGCGCGCCGGATTGTTCGCCGCCTGGCAGAGCAGCCTGCCCGCGGATGCGCCGAACCGCTTCGTGATCAACGTGCAGCCGCAGCAGGCGGCGGATTTCCGCGCCGCGCTGCGCGCGGCGGGCATCGCGCGCTTCGACTGGTATCCGATGGTGCGCGCACGGCTGGTTGCAGTCAATGGCCGCCCCGTGCATGCGCGCGACTATCCGCCGGGGCGCGCACGCGCGCTGGTCGAGCGCGCGTTCAATCTGTCGACCGCACCGCGGCTGCCTCCGGGAAACCGCATCGTCGGCGGCAGCTGGCAGCCGACCGCGGCAGGCGACGGGCTGTCGGTGGAGGCCGGACTCGCGCGCACGCTGGGCTTGCATCTCGGCGACCGGCTGCGCTTCGACTCAGCCGGGACGACGATCAGCGCACCGATCACCAGCCTGCGCGCGCTCGACTGGGCGTCGTTGCACGTGAACTTCTTCGTGCTCGCGCCGCCGGCTGTGCTGGCTCCGCTGAGCCGCACGTACATCGGCGCATTCCGCGTCGGCTCAGGCAGCGCGGCGCTGGACACGACGCTGCCGCGCCGGTTTCCCGACATCACCCTGATCAACCTCGACAGCTGGCTGGAGCAGTTGCAGCGCATCCTGGCGCGGTTGGGAGCGGCGGCCGAGTTGCTGTTCGGCTGCGCGCTCGCGGTCGGCCTGACCGTGATGCTGGCCACGTTGCTGCTCGGACGCCACGCGCGCCGACGGGAAATCGTGCTTTGGCGGGCGTTGGGCGCATCGGGCGCCCTGCTGCGTCGCGTCGCCGCGCTGGAGCTGCTGCTCAGCGGCCTGTGCGCAGGGTTGCTGGCGTCTCCTGCGGCAGCGCTGATGGCGCGCTGGCTGGCGCGGCGGGTGTTCGATTTCGGGTGGACCCCGGAACCCGCCTGGTTCATCGCCGGCCCGCTGCTGGGGGCAGTGCTTGCGCTGGCCGCAGGGTGGTGGTCGCTGCGCGCGGTGCTGCGCACGCCGCCGATGTGGTTGTTGCGCGCGGCCGACTGAGCCGCCGGTGCTGCATGTTGAGCCCGCGCAAGGTGCGGGCGCGCGCAGCGGCGACAATGGCCCGATGCACGACACGACCGATGCGGACAAGGGTGGCGACGCGAACGCCGAATCGACGCCGTATGCGCAACTCGGCGGCGAGGCAGGCGTGCGCGCGCTGGTCGACCGCTTCTACGACACCATGCAGCTCGAGGCGCGTTTTGCCGAGTTGCGCGCGATGCACCCGGGCGACCTCGGCGGGTCGCGCGACAAACTGCACTGGTTCCTGTGCGGCTGGCTCGGTGGGCCGGCGCTGTACGAGCAGCGCTTCGGCCACCCGCGGCTGCGCATGCGCCATTTCCCGTACGCCATCGGCACGCGCGAGCGCGATGCGTGGATCGACTGCATGCGCCAGGCGATGGACGAATCGGGCCTCGCTGCCGACCTGCAGGCGAGGCTGCTGGCGGCGTTCACCGGTACCGCCGACTGGATGCGCAACCAGCCCGACGCTCCGGCCTGACGCGCAGCGCGCGGTCAACGCCGCGCGCGCAGCAGCACGAGCAAGGCGCCGGCGCCGCCGTCGCGCGGCCCGGCCTGGCAGAACGCGAGCACCGCGTCGATCTGCACCAGCCAGCCGCGCACCTTGTGCTTGAGCACCGGCTCGCGCCCTGGCGAACTCAGGCCCTTGCCGTGGATCACGCGCAGGCAGCGGCGATCGCGCGCTTGCGCGTGCTGGATGAAGCCGAGCAGCGCGTCGCGTGCCTGGTCGCGCCGCATGCCGTGCAGATCGAGCTCGTCCTGCACCACCCACTGCCCGCGCCGCAGCCGGCGCAGCACTTCGGGGCCGATGCCGGGGCGACGGAAGGAGAGTTCGGCGTCGGTTTCGAGCAGGCGCTCGACATCGATGTCGTCGGACAGCGACGCGGCCAGTGCTTCCTGTTCGTCGCGGCGCGATTGCAGCGGCAGTGCCGGCGGTGGTGGCGGCGCCAGCAGCACGCGGTCGGGCGGCCGCAGCGGCCGCGCGTCGGCCACCGCGGCGCGAAACAGCGCCCGCGCCTCGGCATCGACCGCGGGTGGCGACGAACGGGAACGACGGCTCGGCCTCACACGGCCGATGGTAGTGCCTGTCGGCGACCATCATGACGCGGTGCACGGGTGATGGTTCAAGCCCTCGCGCCTGGTGGGATATCCAGCGCAAGCTCAGGCGGCCGGGCGATGCCATGGGGCCGCGGGACGGCTACCATGCCCCGCATACCCGTGGCGTCTCGCAGGGCCGCGAATCCCGATCCTGCCCCACGCGACCCCCTGGGGACTTCTACAGCCTTTGAGGCGCGACCATGCGTGACGATAGTGAGGCGAGGGCGCGTGCCACCTGGCAGCGGGCGCGGCGCGAGCTGGGTGCAAGCATCGCGGCGCTGGAGTTCGGCGAAGCCGCGTCGACGCTGGCCGTCGGGGGGGCGTCCGAGTCGCCACGGGTGATACGCGTGGACCTGGGCGTGGAGGCCGTGGGGCGCACCTATCTTCAGGCGCCGAACCCAGGCGAGGGGGCGATCGAGCAGGCGATCGTCGAGGTCGAGGAGCGGATCATGCCGCTGCGCCGCCATGTTCCGGTGGACGCATATTGCGTGACCATGGATCGGCGGGTGGCGCGGGTCGCGGCCGCGCTCGGGCTGGCAACCGGCGATGGGTGGGCCCCGTTGCCGGTCGATCGGGTCGAGGACGCGTTCAATCGCTGGGTGTCGATCGCGCTGGGCAGGCCGTCCACGCAGGACACGCTGCCCGTGGACGCCACGTTCGCCGCGACATTGCTGGTTCTGCGGGAGTGGCTGCACCACTTCGCCTGCGCGGACATCCGATGGGCCAGGCCGTGACGATCAGCGCTGCTTGCCGCGTGGAGCGTCGGCGCGCGCCGGCAGGCGAAAGTGCCGGCCGAACATGACGAGCCAGACGAAAACCGACCCCAGGTAGACGGTCAACCCGGCAGCGACGCCGTGCATGGGAAGTCTCGGCGGCGACGTCTCGTTGGCGACGATGACCAGGACCTGTACGTAGCAAAGAAACAGCGTGAGCATGGACGAGAACCGCACGACTTGTCGCGACAGGTAGTCCAGGGTTTCCTCGCGTCGCTGCGGCGCGAGCCAGTACTCCGGGTGAGGCAGATGGATGCGCGTGGCGGGCTGCTTGAACGCCCGCAGCGCAATCAAGGCGATCACCACGGGCACCACAACGCTGAGGATAAGCATCAGCGAGACATAGACGTCGCGGCCCATGAATCCATTCGCCCGGCCTGCTGCATCGAAATGCGAGGCGACGATGGCCGGCAGGAAATGCTTGCTGCCAAGCACGAACAAGGCGGCGCATGCCGGCGGGATGCCCCATGCCGCCACGGGTCGCCGTGCCTTTCGTGTCTCGTCCATGACAGGCCTCCTTTGCGGGCAACGCGTGCCCTGTTCCGCCAACAGCTGTGACCCGCAGACTTTTGAAACGCGGCGGGCGATCTGCGGCTTTGCCCAAGCAGGCCAGGCGTGCAGCCTGGACTTGGCTTGTGGGCGCCTCGCATCTCATCGCGCAGCGCCTGCGCGCGGCCCCCTGGGGCATTACAACAGGACACTAGAGCAACCCGTCTTCAGCGAACGAATAGAGGGTCTCACGCGTCACGATGAAATGATCGATCAGACGCACATCGACCGTCGCCAGCGCCTCCTTGAGCCTGGCCGTCAGCAGGCGGTCGTCGATCGAGGCCACCGCGACGCCCGACGGGTGGTTGTGCGCGACCACCAGCGCGGCGGCGTGCAAGTCCAGCGCGAGCTTGACGAGTTCGCGCGGGTAGACCGCGGTGTGGGTCAGGGTTCCGCGCCAGAGCTGGCGTGCGTCGAGCAGCCGGTGGTGCTGGTCGAGGAACAGCGCCGCGAACACTTCGATCGGCTCGCCGCCGAGCCACAGCCTGAGGTAGTCGCGCACGGCCAGCGGGCTGTCGAGCGCGCGACCGCGGCGCAGCCGCTCGCCGAGCGCGCGCCGCGCCAGTTCGAGCACCGCGGCGAGTTCGGCGTATTTGGCCGGGCCGATTCCGGGCGTCGCGCGCAGTGCCGCAGCGTCGGCGCGCAGCAGCCCGCCGACTCCGTCGTGGCGCGCGAGCAATTCGGCCGCCAGCTCCAGCGCGCCGCGTCCGGGCAGACCGGTGCGCAGCAGCAGCGCAACCAGTTCGGCGTCGCTGAGCAACGCGGCGCCGTTCGCCAGGAGCTTCTCACGTGGACGCGACGCCGGCGGCAGCGCGGCGATGCGTAAGGACATGGGGGCAACCCTACAATGGAGCTTTTGACTCCTGCGTGCAGGGTGGGTTCCCGCCCGGCCGAAACGAGGAATGAGCGAAGTGGCCACCGTACGTCCTGATTCGATGTTGACGCTGCACTACCGGCTGGCCGCGCCAGACGGGCGCGACTGGATCAACACCTTCGGGCACCGCCCGGCGACGTTGACGCTCGGCCGGCAGCAGCTGGCGCCGGCGCTGGAGGCGTGTCTGATCGGGCTGGAGGAAGGCGCCCACGCGCATTTCGAGCTTGCTGCCGACAGCGCGTTCGGCGCGCACGACCCGCAGCGCGTGCGGCGCGTTCCGCGCAGCGTTCTGCTCGACCATCTGGCCGACGACGTGCACCTGGCCGTCGGCGACGCGCTGCAGCTCTCGGGAATCAGCTCGGCCAGCGGCGCCAACGCCGCGGCCACCGTGACCGCAGTCGACGACGACAGCGTCGAGCTCGACTTCAACCACCCGCTGGCCGGCAAGCCGGTCACGTTCGACGTGCAGATCCTGGGCGTGCTGTGAACGACGAGGTCGCGAACGAGGTCCTGCTGGCGAGTCCGCGCGGTTTCTGCGCCGGAGTCGACCGCGCGATCGAGATCGTCGAACGCGCGCTCGAGCGTTTCGGCGCGCCGATTTACGTGCGCCATGAAATCGTGCACAACACGACGGTGGTCAACAGCCTGAGCGCCAAGGGTGCGGTGTTCATCGACGACCTGGCCGACGTGCCGCCGGGCGCCACGCTCGTGTTCTCGGCGCATGGCGTGTCGCAGGCCGTGCGCCGCGAGGCCGAGGCGCGCGGCTTCAAGGTGTTCGACGCCACGTGCCCGCTGGTCACCAAGGTGCATGTCGAAGTCGCCAGGATGCGGCGCGCCGGGATGCAACTGGTGATGATCGGCCACGCCGGGCACCCCGAGGTCGAAGGCACCATGGGGCAGGCCGACGGCGTGCATCTGGTCCAGACGCCGGACGACGTCGCCGGGCTGCCGTTTGCGGCCGATGCCGAAGTCGCTTACGTGACCCAGACCACGCTTTCGGTCGACGACGCGGCGGCAATCGTCGCCGCGCTGCGTGCGCGCTACCCGAGATTGCGCGAGCCGAAGAAGCAGGACATCTGCTACGCGACGCAGAACCGCCAGGACGCGGTCAAGTTCATGGCTCCGCAGGTCGACATCGTCGTCGTCGTCGGCAGCCCGAGCAGCTCGAATTCGAACCGGCTGCGCGAAGTCGCCGCGCGCCTGGGCCGCCCGGCCTATATGGTCGACAGCGCGGACGATCTCGACCCGGCGTGGCTGCGCGGCGCGCGCCGTGTCGGCGTCACCGCCGGAGCTTCGGCGCCCGAGCACCTGGTGCAGCAGGTCATCGACCGGCTGCGCGCGCTGGGTGCGCGCGCGGTGCGCGATCTCGAGGGCGCGCGCGAACAGGTCCAGTTCCCGCTGCCCAAGGGGCTTGGTCCGACGCTGCGGCAGCGCTGAACTGGGCGCGCGCGCATTTCCGAATTCCATTCCACCGACCAGGACCGGCGTCGTCCGCGACCACGAACATGCTCGACATCAATCTGCTGCGCAAGGATCTCGACGGCGTCGTCGAGCGTCTGAATGCGCGCCGGCAACCGCAACCGTTCCTCGACGTGGCGCGTTTCAGCGCGCTCGAGCTCGAGCGCAAGGGACTGCAGACGCGTACCGAGGAATTGCAGGCGCAGCGCAATCAGGTCTCGAAGGCCGTCGGTCAGCGCAAGGCGCGCGGCGAGGACGCCGCCGACCTGCTGCAGCGGGTCGGCGCGATCAAGCAGGAGCTCGATTCCTCGCAAGTGCGGCTGGACGCGTTGCAGCGCGAACTCACCGAACTGTTGATGGGCGTGCCGAACCTGCCGTACGGCGAAGTTCCGCACGGCAGCGACGAAGCCGCCAACGTCGAGTTGCGGCGCTGGGGCCAGCCGCGCCGTTTCGATTTCGCGGTACGCGACCACGTCGACGTCGGTGCCGCGCTGGGTCTGGATTTCGAGGCTGCGTCGAGAATGTCGGGTGCGCGTTTCGCGGTGCTGCGCGGGCCGGTGGCGCGGCTGCATCGGGCACTGGCGCAGTTCATGCTCGACCTGCACACCACGCGGCACGGCTACGTCGAGGCCTACGTGCCGTACGTCGTCAGTTCCGAGACTTTGCGCGGCACCGGGCAGCTGCCCAAATTCGCCGACGACCTGTTCGCCGTTCCGCGTGGCGAGCTCGGCGATTTCTACCTGATCCCGACCGCCGAGGTTCCGCTGACCAGTCTGGTGCGCGACAGCATCGTTGCGCCCGAGCAGCTGCCGCTGCGCTATGTCGCGCACACGCCGTGCTTCCGTTCCGAGGCCGGGTCGTACGGGCGCGATGTTCGCGGCATGATCCGGCAGCATCAGTTCGACAAGGTCGAGCTGGTCTGGATCACTGCGCCGGAGCATTCGGCAGCGGCGCTCGAACAGCTGACGGCCGATGCCGAGGCCGTGCTGCAGGCCCTGGAGCTGCCGTACCGCACCATGCTGCTGTGCACCGGCGACATGGGCTTTGGCGCCGCGCGAACGCATGACCTGGAAGTCTGGCTTCCGGCGCAAAACACCTACCGCGAGATCTCCAGCTGCTCGAACATGGATGCGTTCCAGGCCCGTCGCATGCAGGCGCGCACGCGCGATGCGCAGGGGCGCACGCAATGGGTGCACACGCTGAACGGATCGGGGCTGGCGGTGGGGCGCACGTTGGTGGCGGTGCTGGAGAATTATCAGCGCGCCGACGGCGGGATCGACGTGCCACGCGCGCTGCAACCGTACATGGGCGGTGCGCAGGCGCTGGTGCCTTCCCAAGGATGATCCTGGCTGATACACTTGCATGTTTTCGCGCGGCGCCGAATTGAAGCTTGGCGCAGGCAACGCGGACACCCTGGAAAGGTGGCAGAGTGGTCGAATGCGCCGGACTCGAAATCCGGTGTACGGTTATACCGTACCGTGGGTTCGAATCCCACCCTTTCCGCCAAAAAATCAAGCACTTAGACGCATCACCAAGCCGCCCGATCAGGCGGCTTTTTTCTTGTG
>JAJZEB010000198.1 GCA_021805805.1 Pseudomonadota bacterium
CGGCGGCAAGTAACGCAATCTTTCTTTGCATCACACCGTTTGCCCAGGTGGCGGAATTGGTAGACGCACTACCTTGAGGTGGTAGCGACGCAAGTCGTGGGGGTTCGAGTCCCCCCTTGGGCACCAAGTGGACTTCCGAGCGCGTCCGGCGAAGTCCAGAAATCCCCCGAAAAGCAAGCAATTTACTAGGTTCAAGCGTCCGGGACCGTCCGCGGCTGTCCGCTTGCAGCCGGCCTCTGGGGCGAGTAACTTTCCGTTCTACATGGGCTTACTCGCCCGGCGCCGGACTGGGTTACTCGCATGCTGGCCGATACCAAGCTGAAGGCCCTGCGCCCGCGCGCGAGGCTGTACCGCGTGGCCGATGGCAAGGGGCTGTGTATCGAGGTGCCGCCACAAGGTGGCCTGCGCTGGCGTCTGCGCTACACGCTCGCGGGCAAGGACAAGATGCTGAGCCTGGGCCTGTATCCCGAGGTCAGCCTGATTCGTGCACGCGCACTGCGCGACCAAGCCCGCGCCCTGGTGGCGAAGGGGCTGGACCCCAGTGCCGAGCGCCAGCGCGAGAAACGCGCGGAGCGGCAAACCTTCGAGATCATCGCCCGCGAGTGGCTGGCCCGGCGCGAGGTGTCCGAGGCCACCTTGTCGAAGGACCGCTGGCTGCTGGAGGACTTCGCCCTCCCCAAGCTGGGCGCCAAGCCCATCGCCGAGGTGACCGCTGCCGAGGTGCTGGCCCTGCTGCAAGACCTGGAAGGGCGGGCGATGCTGGAAACCGCCGCCCGCCTGCGTGCCAAACTGTCGGCGATCTTCCGCTATGCCGTGGCGACCCTGCGCGCGCAGCATGACCCCGTGGGCGCCTTGCGCGGGGCGATCAAGTCGCCCAAGACCCGGCACCATGCCGCCATCACGGAACCGCGCGCCTTCGGCGAGTTGCTACGGGCGATCCACGCCTATCGCGGCGGCTACGTGGTGGCCTGCGCGCTGAAGCTGGCGCCGCTGCTGTTCGTGCGCCCCGGCGAGCTGCGGCATGCGGAATGGTCCGAGATCGACCTGGACGCCGCGACCTGGCGCATCCCTGCCGGCAAGATGAAGATGCGACAGGACCATCTGGTGCCGCTGTCATCGCAAGCCGTCGCCATCCTGCGCGACCTGCACGCGCTGACCGGACGCGGGCGTTACGTGTTCCCCAGCCCGCGCACGTCGGGCCGGCCCATGAGCGAAAACGCCATTACCGCCGCCCTGCGGGCGATGGGCTACGGCGGCGACCGCATGACCGCCCACGGCTTCCGTTCGAGCGCATCGACCCTGCTGCACGAGCGGGGCTATCCGTCCGACGTGATCGAGCGCCAGCTTGCGCACAAGGAAGCGAACGCGGTCAAGGACGCCTATAACCGCGCCCAGCACCTGCCGGAGCGCACGGCCATGATGCAGGCATGGGCGGACTACTGCGACAGCCTGCGCAAGGGTGCCGACGTGGTGCCGTTTAAACGCGGGGCGTGATCCGCCCTAGTACGCAGCCGTCCGCTTGCGTCCTGTAGCGTCACGCTATACGATGCGCCCATGATCCGATCGTTCCGGCACAAGGGCGTCGAGACGTTCTATCGGACGGGTGCCACCAGCGGCATACAGGCCAAGCATGGCAAGCGTCTGCGGCTGCAACTGGGGCGGCTTGAAGTGGCCCGAGGGCCAAACGACATGGCCGCACCCGGCTGGCGGCTGCATCCGCTGAAAGGCAGGCTGGCCGATCACTGGGCTGTCTGGGTGGACAGTCACTGGCGGCTGACGTTCGCGTTCCAGCATGGCGACGTCGTGCTGGTGGACTATCAGGACTATCACTGAGGGCGACCCCATGACGGCAATGCACAACCCCCCGCACCCTGGCGAAGTGCTGCGCGACTGGCTGGAAGGCGTCACCGTGACCGATGCCGCCGCGCGCCTGGGCGTGACCCGCGTCGCGCTGTCGCGCGTGCTGAACGGAGCGGCAGGTATCAGCCCCGAGATGGACTTGCGGCTGGCCAAGGCCCTCAACACCACGCCGGGCACCTGGTACGCGATGCAGGCGAACTTCGACATGTGGCAGGCGCAACACCGATTCCGCGCCAAAGTGCAGCCGATCATCGCGAGCGCTGGCTACTGAACTGCGCGCGATCCGCAAGAGCGCCGCATGACGATTCGCCACGGCTAGGCTGATCCCCGAACGCCGGACACCTTCACCGGCTGCCGTGGCGATTCTTTGGATGGCGCGAGGGTGAGCTCAAGTGAAACGGAATGAGAAAGCGCGGCTCAAAGGCAAACAGTCATCTGACTTGCCGCGAATGAAAGAGCTTTCAGAGTACGCCACCGAAGGCGATATTTTGGCTAAACGACAAATCCTGGAAGAGCTCGCATCATGGCTTCGGTTGCAAGACTCTCTTGATGATCATCCGGTATCTCCGAATTTAACTCGGGCTGCGGTTGCTTAGCTTCTTGGCGGCATTCGAGCTGGTGCAAACGGCAAGAGTATTGATATAGCTCTTGGCATGAAACGTGGCGGCAGGCGGAATAAATGGCCGCCACAATCGAAGGAACTTGCCGTTCGTATTTACTCTGAATGCCTCAATGATGGCGGAACGACGGCTGAAGCTATCCAAGCAGTGCGTCAATATGCGAGCGCGTACCTTCGCATAGTTCCTGCTGGACTCGATCCAACTTCTTGCTTAGGAGAGGACGTTGTGCGTCTTGCCGATCCTGAGCTTTTGGACGATGACACCCTGCAACGCTATTTGAACCGTTGGCTTCAGGATCGCAGTTAGACATAACATCGCTAAGGAAACTCTGAACAAGTCCCTGCGGTTGCGGTCTGAGTGAAGTCCCTCCCGCGAGCGCGCCGCCGATGACCCAGATGAGCTTTTCCGAGGCCGAGTACGCGGGCAAGCGTAAGCAGACGCGGC
>JAJZEB010000055.1 GCA_021805805.1 Pseudomonadota bacterium
GTGCTCTCGTGCGCCCGCCGGCTGTACCAGCGCGCCGGCTTCCGGCTGCTGAGCGAGCGGCCGCACCACAGCTTCGGCCACGCGCTGGTCGGCCAGGAATGGCTGCTGGAGTTCACCGCGGACGCGCCTGGGTCATAATCGCAGACCCGCACCTCGGACGACCGACACCATGCACGACGAACAACACGACAGGGGGCTGGCGATGCGCCGGCAGGTCATGGGCGACGATTTCGTCGACCGCGCGCTGGCTGGCGCCACGCCATTCACCGCACCGATCCAGCAGCACATCTCACGCAATGCGTGGGGCGACGTCTGGCAGCGTCCGGGGCTGGACCTGCGAACGCGCAGCCTGATCACCATCGCGATGCTCACCGCGCTGGGCAAGCAGCACGAACTCAAAGGCCACGTTCGCGGCGCGCTGCGCAACGGCGCCAGCGTCGAGCAGATCCAGGAAGTCCTGCTGCACGCTGCGGTGTACTGCGGCGTACCCAGCGCCGTGGAGGCTTTCCGCAGTGCCGCCGAAGTCGTCGACGCGCAGGCCTGACGCGCGCACGCGCATGTCCTGAACATTCGATCGATTCCTGTCTGTCGCGACAGCGCGCGGCAGCCGACAATGCATGCCACCGACCGTCCAGGAGGCACCATGCAAAGCTGTCTGATCGTGATCGATGCGCAGGAATCGTTCCGCCATCGCGCCTATTTCTCGGCCACCAGGCTGGCGCCGTACATCACGGCGCAGAACGCGCTGATCGCCGGCTGCGCGACGCGCGGCGTTCCGATCGTGCGCGTGCTGCACCGCGACGGCCCCGAGCACGCCGACAATCCGTTCTCCCGCGCCTCGGGTCTGGTGCGCGCGCTGGCCGAACTCGAACCCTTCGATGCCGCGGCCGAGTTCGTCAAGACCCGGCACAGCGCGCTGGTCGGAACCGGGCTCGACGTCTGGCTGGTGCGCCACGGCATGCGGCGGGTGATCATCAGCGGAATCCGCACCGAACAGTGCTGCGAAACCACCGCGCGCCACGCCTCGGACCTCGGCTGGGACGTCGATTACGTCCCCGACGCCACGCTGACCTTCGACATGACCGAGCCCGACGGCAGCGTGCTGCACGCCGACGCCATCGTGCAGCGCACGGCCGCGGTGCTGCGCGGGCGCTTCGCCACCATCTGCAACGTCGAGCAGGCGATCGAACGGCTCGCGGCATGACGCCGGACGGGCCGCAGATCCGGGTGCTGTTCGTGCTGCTGCCCGCGCGGCGCGCCGGGCGCGCGCGACTGAATCCCAGCTGCGCCGGCTTGCGCTGGCGCTGGCATCGCCGCGGCTCGGGGCGACAGCAGACGGCATCGCAATGGCATGCTGCAGGCGCAGCCGATCCGCCTGCGCCGAACACTGCCATGGCCCATGTCCGCCCGTCACATTCTGCTCATCCAGGGGCACCCCGATTCCGGCGCCCATCATTTCTGCCATGCGCTGGAGGATGCCTATGCCGACGCCGCGCAAGCCGCCGGTCACCTGGTGCAGCGCATCACGGTGGGCACGCTCGATTTCCCGCTGCTGCGCAGCGAACACGCGTGGCAGCACGGTGCACTGCCCGACGCGCTGCTGCGCTCGCAAGCGGCGCTGAAATGGGCCGACCACGTCGTCCTGTTCTTCCCGCTGTGGCTCGGCGACATGCCCGCGCTGCTCAAGGGCTACCTGGAGCAGGTGGCGCGCCCCGGCTTCGCGTTCGGCGCCGGTGAAGGCGAGCCGCTGCGTCAACGCGCGCTGCGCGGACGCAGCGCGCGCGTGATCGTCACCATGGGCATGCCGGCGGCGATGTATCGCTGGTATTTCCGCGCGCGCGGCGTGCGCGCGCTCGAACGCAGCGTGCTCGGTGTCATCGGCTTTTCGCCGGTCCGCGAAACGCTGATCGGGCTGGTCGGGCGGCTGTCGGCGGTGCAAGCGCAGCATTGGCTCGCGCGCATGGCCGAGCTCGGCAGCCGCGGCGAGTGAGGCCGACGCCTCAGGCAGCACCCTCGCAGGTCTTCAGGAACTGCTTGGCTGCCTTGCCGTGCAGGCCCTGGGCAGTGGCGTCGGCTTCGCATTCGGCCTTGGTCTTGTGCGCCGGGGCATCGGCCTGCCCACCTTGCATGCCGCGCTGGCCTTGTGCCGGCGGCATTCCGGCGGCGCCCATGCCGGCGGCCAGTGCCGCAGCTGCGGGCATGGCGGCGAGAACGCCTGCCACAAGCAGGGCGAAGATCGGGTTCCACGATGCGCGTTCGGTGATGTTCTGCATGTCCTTGTCCTCCTGATGGTTGGGATGGTCCTGCGACGGCGCCGCAACGCTGTCAAGCCGGTTCATGCGACCTTCGTGCCAGGCTGCACTTGTTCCTTTGCGATCAAGCGCTTGGCCGCGCCGCGGGCGCATTTGCCCAGGCGCTGCGACAACCTGCGCGCCGCGTCTGTCCCGTGACGGCGACAGGATCGGCACGCTTGCCGCAAGTGCTTGATTCACGGGCGCATCAATGTCGCGCTCAGGCGACGCGCGACGGCACGTCCCCGTGTGCCACAATGTCCGATGCCTCCCAGGCCTGCCCATGTCCCACGTTCCCGTCTACGCCGATCTGACGCCCGACTGCGTCCTCAACGCCATCGACACGCTGGGCCAGCGCTGCGACGGCCGTCTGCTGCAGCTCAACAGTTTCGAGAACCGCGTGTTCCTGGTCGGGCTCGAGGACGGCGGCAGCCGCGTGGCCAAGTTCTACCGTCCGCAGCGCTGGAGCGACGCCGCGATCCTCGAGGAGCACGCGTTCAGCCTCGAGCTGGCAGCGCGCGAGATTCCGGTGGTGCCGCCGCTCGTCATCGCCGGCGCCACGCTGCACCACGCCAGCGGACACCGCTTCGCCCTGTTCGAGCGCCAGGGCGGGCGCACGCCCGAGCTCGAGCAGCCCGAGGTGCTGGAATGGGTCGGCCGCTTCCTCGGCCGCATCCACGCCGTCGGCGCCACCGCGAGCTACCGCGCGCGACCGGCGCTGGACATCGACAGCTTCGGCGTCGAGCCGCGCGCATTGATCGCCTCCGGCCCCTGGCTGCCGCCCGAACTGCGTGCGAGCTGGCTCGCGGTGGTCGACGAGGCGCTCGACGCGGTGCGCGAGATCTGGCTGCGGGCCGGTGACCTGCGCCGCTTGCGGCTGCACGGCGACTGCCACGCCGGCAACTTGCTGTGGACCGACGCCGGGCCGCATTTCGTCGATTTCGACGACAGCCGACTCGGCCCCGCCGTGCAGGATCTGTGGATGTTGCTTTCGGGCGACGCCGCGCAGATGCGCGCCCAGCTCGAGGCGCTGCTGCGCGGCTACGCCATGTTCCACGACTTCGACCGTCGCGAGTTGCTGCTGGTCGAAGCGCTGCGCACGCTGCGCCTGATCCACTACAGCGCCTGGATCGCGCGCCGCTGGGACGACCCCGCGTTCCCGGCCGCGTTCCCGTGGTTCGGCACCGACCGCTACTGGCAGGAACGCATCCTCGAGCTGCGCGAACAGATCGCGCTGATGCAAGGCGCGCCGCTGCTGGCGAGCCGCGACTGAGGCGCGCGCGCGGGGGGCCGTCAATGTCGTCCGGCTATTGTGCAGCGCCTGCCGCCGGGCCGGGCCGCGCGCAGTCGTCGAGCGCGCGCTGCAATCGCTCGAACACCGCCGGCGCCTGGCACTGGGCGACGTTGACGCGCATGTAGCTGGCGCAGCGCTGGCTGGCGCTGAACACGTTGCCGGGTGCCAGCAGCAGCCCACGCGCCAGCGCCTGCCGCGCCAGCTGCGCCGAGTCGACGCCGTCGGGCAGGAGGCACCAGGCGAACAGACCACCAGCCGGCGGCTGCGGCGCCACGATGCCCAGACGCTGCAATCGCTGCAGCGCCAGCCCGCCGGCATCGGCCAGGCGCGCGCGCAAGGTCTGCACATGACGGCGCCAGGCGATGTCACCCAGCACGCCCAGCACCAGCTCGGCGGCGATGCGGCCGTCGCCGAAGCTGGTCGCCACCTTCAGGTCGAGCAAAGGCTCGACCCAGTCGCCGCGCAGCGCGATGTAGCCGCAACGCGCCGCGGCGCTGATGGTCTTCGAGAAGCCGCCGACATGCACCACCCGCTGCAGCCCGTCGAACGCGGCCAGCCGCACGCCGGCGCCGGCATCGAGGTCGGCGTAGATGTCATCCTCGACGATGGTCAGCCGCGCCTGTTCGGCCAGCCGCAGCAGGCGATGCGCCAACGGCGCCGACAAGCTGCCACCGGTCGGGTTGTGCAGCACGCTTTGCGTCAGGTACAGCCGCGGCCGGTGCAGCCGCAGCGCGTCCTCGAAGGCGCCCAGGTCGGGGCCGTCGGCGCCGCGCGGCACGCCCACCACGCGCACCCGGTGGGCGCGCAACAGGGCGAGGAAATTGAAATAGCACGGATCGTCGACCAGAACCGCGTCGCCGGGCTCGAGCAGCATGCGGCACAGCAGGTCCACGGCCTGGGTGACGCCGGCGCTGAGCACCAGCTGCGCCGGCGCGGCGTCGATCCCGCGCTCGCGCAGCCGCCTGGCCAGCAGCGCGCGCAGCGCCGGCGAGCCCTGCGGCGAGGCGTATTCGACCAGCTCCGCGGCCGCCCCCCGCGCGCTGCGCCGTAGCGCGCGCCGCAGTGCCTCGCCGACGACCCAGTCGGGCGGCAGCCAGCCGCATCCGGGCTGCAGCACGTCGGCGGCGGCGTCGAGCGCCTGGCGCGAGACCCACAGCGGATCGATCGCGCGCTCGAGCTGCGGCGCGATGCGTGCCAGCTGCAGCGGCGGCGCGTGCGCCGCGACATAGAAGCCCGAGCCGCGGCGGGCCTCGATGACGCCATCGGCGGCCAGCCGCTCGTAGGCGTCGACCACCGTCGACTTGGACACCGCCATGCTGCGCGCACAGGCCCGGATCGACGGCAGCCGCGTGCCCTGCAGCAGCTGGCGCGCCGCGATGCGGCCGCGCACCGCATCGATCACGGCGTCGACCTTGCTGCGCGCAGGCACAGATTGTGCTGGACTTTGCATCGGTACAGTTTGTGCGAATTGTGCTGCAAGCGTATCTGTGCAGCGCGCACCCGGCAAGGCAATATCCGCGTCATGGACAAGACGCGCAAAGGGTGGCTGCTGGGCACCACCGGGATGTTGATCTTCAGCGGCTCGCTGCCGGCCACGCGGGCTGGTGTCGAAGGCTTCGCGCCGTTGTGCCTGACCGCGGTGCGCGCCAGCGTGGCGGCGCTGCTCGCGGCGCTGGCGCTGGCGCTGTGGGAGCGGCGCCGCCCGCGCGGCCGGCAGTGGCTGCACCTGTGCACGGTGGCGGCCGGCGTGGTCGTCGGCTATCCGCTGCTCAGCGCCATGGCGCTGCAGTCCATCAGCGCGGCCGACGCGCTGGTGCTGGTCGCGCTGCTGCCGTTGTGCACCGCGAGCTTCGCCGTGCTGCGCGCCGGCGAGCGCCCGCGGGCCGCGTTCTGGGCCTGGTCGGTGATCGGCGCCGCGCTGGTCGCGGCTTTCGCGCTGCACCAGGGCGCGCGCGCGGCCTGGCGCGGCGATGCGCTGATGCTGGCCGCGATCATCGTCTGCGGCTACGGCTACGCCGAAGGCGCGCGACTGTCGCGCAGCCTCGGCGGCTGGCAGGTGATCAGCTGGGCCGTGCTCGTCGCGCTGCCGCTGATGCTGCCGCTGGCGCTGTTCGAGCTGGCGCGCCAGCCGCTGCCGCACGCGCTGGCGCCGTGGCTCGGGCTGGGCTATGTCAGCGTCTTCAGCATGCTGCTGGGCTTCGTCTTCTGGTACCGCGGCCTGGCCCTGGGCGGCATTGCCGCGGTCGGTCAGCTGCAGCTGCTGCAGCCTTTCGTCGGCATGCTGCTGGCGGCCTGGCTGCTCGGCGAGGCGGTGCTGCCGAGCATGCTCGGCACTGCCCTGGCGGTGGCCGGCTGCGTCGCCGCGGCCCGGCGCCAGGCGCGCTGATGCATGCCCTGGCGACGGGATAGACTGCGCGCATGATCACGCTCTATCACTGCGTCAGCGCCCGCTCGCTGCGCGCGCTGTGGATGCTCGAGGACATCGGGCTGCCGTACACGCTGCGGATGCTGCCGTTCCCGCCGCGGGTGCTGGCGCGCGACTACCTGGCGCTCAATCCGCTGGGCACCGTGCCGCTGCTGATCGACGGCGACGCGCGCCTGACCGAATCGGCCGCGATCTGCCAGTACCTGGCCGAGCGCTACGCGCCACAACGGCTGCACGTCGCGCCCGACGACCCGGCGCGCGCCGCGTACCTGAACTGGCTGCACATCAGCGACGCGACGCTGACCTTCCCGCAGACCCTGGTGCTGCGCTACGGCCGGCTGGAGTCGGCCGCACGCCGCCAGCCACAGGTCGTCGCCGACTACGCGCGCTGGTTCCTCGGCCGCCTGCGCGCGGTCGACGCCGCGCTGGCGCAGCAGCCATTCCTGTGCGGCGAGCGCTTCACCGCGGCCGACGTCGCGGTCGGCTACGCGCTGCTGCTGGCGCAGTACCTCGGGCTCGACGGCCAGTTCACTCCGGCCGTGCAGGACTACTGGAGACGCCTGCGCGCGCGCGACGCGCTGCAGCGGGCCCTGGCAGCCGAACGCGACGCCGCCCTGGCGCAGGGCGTCGACCCGCGCCCGGCACCGGAATCGATTCCTGGCTGAAGGCGGCTGCGAGGTCCCCGGGACGCGCGCTATGCTGCGCAAGGCCGCAGCATAGCGCGCGGCGCGGCCGCCGCCACGGAGAGCCCCATGACAACCTCGTCCAGCCCTGATCGCGCCGCCACCGCGGCTGCGCCCTCGCCGACCAACCACGCGACCGAGCCCGGCGCATCGCAACCGCCGCGCGTGGCGCTGGTCGTCGGCGCCGGCGATGCGACCGGCGCCGCGGTGGCACGGCGCTTCGCCCGCGAAGGCCTCACCGTGTGCGCCGTGCGGCGCGACGCGAGCCGACTGAACACATTGATCGACGCCATCCGCGCCGACGGCGGTACGGCCCACGGCCATGCGCTCGACGTGCGCGACGAGCACGCCGTGGTCGAACTGGTCGAGCGCATCGAGCGCGACATCGGCGCGATCGACGCAATGGTCTTCAACGTCGGCGTCAACGCCCGCGCCAGCCTGCTCGAGCAGGACGCCGCGCAATACGCCGAGCTGTGGCGAACGGGTTGTTTCAGCGCCATGCTGTGCTCGCGCGAGGTGGCGCGGCGCATGGTGCCGCGAGGCCGCGGCTGCATGATCTTCACCGGCGCCACGGCGTCGCTTCGCGGCTCGTCAAGCTTCGCCGCGTTCGCCGGCGCCAAGCACGCGCTGCGCGCGCTGGCGCAAAGCGCAGCGCGCGAACTGGCCCCGCACGGCGTGCACGTGGCGCATCTGGTGGTCGACGCGGCGATCGACACCGCCTTCATCCGCGAGCACTACCCGCAGCGCTACGCGCTGAAGGCCGACGCCGGCATCGTCGATCCGGCGCACATCGCCGACATCTACTGGAACCTGTACTGCCAGCCGCGCGACGCGTGGACCCACGAGCTCGACGTGCGCCCGTGGTCCGAGCGCTGGTGAGCCGCCGCCGGCGTCACATGCTGGCGTCGATCGACGCCGCGACATGTGTTCAGTCGTCGGCGCGCGCCGGCGCACGCAGCTCGACGAAGCTCCACAACACCCCGAGGGTGACCTCGTCGGCCTCTCCCGGGCGCTGCAGGTGGTAGACCGAGAACAGCCCGTAATTGCTGCGCACGGTGTTGCCGAGCAGGTAGGCGCGCGTCGCACCGGGCAGCGTGCCCGACACCAGGCCGGCGACGCCACCGCCGCTTTCGATGCGCTTGAGTTCGTGGCTGGCGTAGGCATCGGTGCCCGGATTGCCCAGCGCGAACACCGCAACCAGCGCAGCGGCGCCGGCAAACAGATGGATCGGTTTCATGGTCGTGGTCTCCTGGCGCGCCGCGGCGCGCATGCCGAGCAGCATATCGGCGTGGGTCGGGTCGCAGCCCAATGCCCCTGCGCCGCCGCCGTGCTCAGCGCGGCGGCGCCTCGATGAACGCGCGGATCATCGCCACCACCTCGGCGGCGCGTTCGCGGTGCGGCAGGTGGCCGGTGTCGGCCATCAACGCCATGCGCGCCGGCCCCGCGCAGCGCGTCGTGAGCAGCTTGGGGTGCACTTCGGAGCCGAACTCATCGAGCAGGCCGTGGATCGCCAGCAGCGGACAGCGCACGGTCGGCAGCACCGGCTCCAGGCTCCAGCCCGCGAAGGCCGGGCTCAACCAGCTGCCGGTCCAGGCTTGCAGCACCCAGGCCGTGCGTTCGCCGTGGTAGCGCTGCAGCCGCGCGAACTGCTCGGGGTCGGCGAACTGGTCGCGCGCCGCGGCAATTCCCTGCAAGGTGCGATCCTCGGCGAACACTTGTGCCGACTCGGTGACCAGCGCCTCGCACGCCTGCGGGTAGGCGGCCGCGACGTGCACCGCCATGCCGCCGCCGACGCTGTGGCCCAGCACGACGAAGCCGTCGATGCCGAGCTGCGCGCGCAGTGCCGCGAAACCGGTGTGCGCCTCCTGGGCGACGAAATCCAGCGCCGGCATCGCGCCGCACGGCTGCGAGCGCCCGAAACCGAGGCGATCGTAGGCGACGACGCGGCGCCCGGTGGCTGCGGCCAGCTGGGCCGGGAACGCGCGCCACAACTCGACGCAACCCAGCGAGTCGTGCAACAACACGAACGGATTGCCGCCGGCGCCGTGCCGCGGCGTCCAGCTGCGTGCGAACAGGCGTCCGTGTGGCTGTTCGATCCAGTGATCGGCAACCGCGACGGGGGCTGCCTCGGTCGGTGCGCTGCGTGCGCGCGGTGCAGTGTTCATCGGCATCGGCATCGCGCGCGCTAGCGCGATGCGATCAGCTTCAGGCCGAGGCCGACGAACACCGTGCCGGCGATGCGGTCGAGCCATTGCCCGAGCCGCGGATTGCGCTGCAGGCGCTGGCCGATGCTGCCGGAGAAAGCGCCGATCAGTCCGAACAGCAAAGCCGCCTGCAGCGTGAACGTCAGCCCCAGGAGCCCCATCTGCGCGGCGACGTGGCCGTGCGCCGGAACGACGAACTGCGGCAGGAACGACAGAAAGAACAGCACGACTTTCGGGTTGACCGCGTTGGCCAGCACGCCGCGCGCGAACAGCCGCAACAGCGGTTGCTGCGCGCCGACGGGGGCGCGCTGCAGCGGCCCCGCGCCGCGGCTGCGCCACGCACCGATGCCCAGCCACAGCAGGTACACGCCGCCGACGACGCGCAGCAGTCCGAAAGCCAGCGGCGACGCCGCGATGACGGCGCTGACGCCGAGCACGGCAAGCGTGGTGTGGCTCAGGCAACCCGACGCGCAGCCCAGGCCGAAAGCGATTCCCTGGCGTCGACCGCGCGCCATGCCCATGCCCAGGACCATCAGGTTGTCGGGTCCCGGAGCGAGCGTGATCAGAACGGCCGCGAGCAGGAAGCCGAAGAATTGGGGTTCGGTCAGCATCGGCACATCATAAGCACGCCGAACTTTTTGCGCCCCCCGGCGAGCGTGCGGCGACTCGATGCCGACGCTACGATAGCCGGAGAACCGTTCCGCCATCGAGCCGCAACCGACATGCCGCCGCACGACGACATCTACACCGAACCGTCCCCGCTCGATTTCGACACCCTGGCCAACCTCGGCCCGCTGGCTCCGCTGGCCGGGGTCTGGGAAGGCGACCGCGGGCTCGACGTCAAGCCCAAGGCCGACGGACCGAGGAAGCAGGCCTACCTCGAGCGCATCGAACTGCAGCCGATCGACCCGCAGACCAACGGCCCGCAACTCTTCTACGGACTGCGCTATCACGCGCACGTGGTCAAGCCCGGGCAGGTCAAGACCTACCACGACCAGGTCGGCTACTGGCTCTGGGAACCTGCCACCGGAACGCTGATCCAGACGTTGGCGATTCCACGCGGTCAGACCGCGATGGCGGTCGGGCACGCCGCGGCCGACGCGCGCGCGTTCGAGCTGGTCGCCCGGCTCGGCGACGAGCATGCGAACATCTGCTCCAACCCGTTCCTCGCCGAATCATTCCGCACCGTCGAATACCGCATCCGGGTGCAAGTCCACGACGACGCCAGCTGGAGCTACGACGAGGACACGGTGCTGCTGATCCAGGGCCAGAGCGAACCGTTCCACCACACTGACCGAAACCAGCTGCGCAAAGTCGCCGAGCCGACGCCGAACCCGATGGCGCGTGGCGCCGGCTGAGCGCTCAGCCGGCTGGCGCGGCCGCGGTACGCAGTCCCGCCAGGCCGCCCAGCAACAGCGCGACGCTTTGCGCCACCCAGCGCGCGCGCTCCTCGGGTGTCATCGCCTCGCCGATGCCGAGCGCGCGCAGTTGCGGCAGCGACACGACCAGCTGCAGGAACTGCTGCGCGGCGAACTCGGCCTCGGCGCCGCCGAGACCGTCGACGGCGTGCTGCAGCCGCGCGATGATCAGCCGCACCACCTCGGTGCGGCCGCCGCTGAGCGCCGCCGCGTCGAGAAGTTCCGGAAAGCGGTGCGATTCGGCCACGATCAGCCGATGCAGCGCAAGGATGCGCGGCGACAGCGCGGCGCCGATCAGCTGCATGCCCAGCATGCGCAAGCCGGCGCCGAGGTCGTTGTCGACGCCGAGCGTGTAGCCGGCAGGCGGGCGCACGCCATCGACCAGGCGGGAGACGACGGCCCTGACCAGCGCGGGCTTGTCGGCGAAGCGGTGGTAGAAGGTGCGCTTGGACACCCCGGCGCGCGCCGCCACCGCTTCGATGCTGGTCGCTCCGTAACCCTGGTCGAGCAGCAGTTCGGTGGCCGCGTCGAGAATGTGCGCACCCAGCTGCAGCGCAGCCTCCCGCGACGGGCGCCCGCCGCGCGACGGCGAAGCGGCGGTTTCGGCTGCGGCGTTCAACGGTCGTCGTCGCCGTGCCAGCGGCGATGCCAGCGTGCGTCGCGACGCATCCGATACTCGGGCGACGGCGCGTACACGTACGTCGGCGGCGCATACACGTACGCCGGCGGTGGCGTGTAGGCATACACCGGCGGCGGCGCATAGACCGGCGCGGGAGCCGGAACGACCACACGCGGGGCGCCGAACACGTACGGCAGCGCGGCAGCGGCCGCGGCAATTCCGAAGATCGCTGCGGCCGGTCCGAAGCCGTCGTGATCGCCGTGGCCGTCGGCCCAAGCCGGCGACGCGGTGACCAAGCCCAGCGCGAGGCCGGCGACGAGGGCCGTTCGGGAAAAGCGCGATGCGTTCATGATCAAAGTCCTCCACTAGGCTGCCGGGCGATCGGCACTGACCGCCCCGTGTGCTGAACTCTAGTCGAACAATAAACGAAACGCAACTGTGTCGTTTCATTAACCGCCAGGCTGCGCTCACGCAGCGTCTTCGAATCCGCGCAGGGTGTTGACCACGTTCAAGCCGATCGCATCGACCATGTAGCCGCCTTCCATCACGAACACCGTGGGCATGCGCAGCTTCGCCAGCCTTGCGCCGAGCCGCAGAAAATCCGTGCTGCGCAAGCGAAAGTGGCTGATCGGATCGCATTCGAACGTATCGACCCCGAGGGACACGACCAGCAAGTCGGCGGCGTGCGCGGCGACCTGCGCCAGCGCCTGCTCGAGCGCGGCGGCATAGGCATCCCAGCCGGTTCCCGGCGGCAGCGGAAAATTCGCCGTGCAGCGGTCTCCGGCGCCACGCCCGCGATCTTCGGCTCGACCCGAAAAATACGGGTAGCACCATTGCGGGTCGCCGTGCAGCGAGGCGAAGAACACGTCGGCGCGGTCGTAGAAGATCGCCTGCGTGCCGTTGCCGTGGTGGAAATCCACATCGACGATCGCCACGCGCCGCGCACCGTGCCGTCGGGCGCTTTCGGCGGCAATCGCCGCGTTGTTCAGGTAACAGTAGCCGCCGACGTATTCGGGCCCCGCGTGGTGCCCGGGAGGTCGGCACAGCGCGAATGCGGCGCGCATGCCACCGAGCACGGCGTCGGCCGCGCCCAGCGCGCAGTCGGCGCTCGAGCGCACCGCGTCCCAGGTCCCGGCCGTGATCGGCGATCCGGCGTCCATCGCGTAATAGCCCAGGCGCCCGTCGATATGCGCGGGCTCGGCCCCGGCACCGAGTTCGCGCACAGGCCAGACCAGCGGCAGCGCATCGTGCGTTCGGCCGGCGGCAGCCCACTGCGCCCACGCGGTCTCGAGAAAGTGCACGAAACGCTCGCTGTGCGCCGCGACAAAGCAGCTGCGGTCGTATGCCCGCGGCTCGACGACCTCGCCCAGACCCGCGCCACGCAGCTGCGCCAGGATGATCTCGGCGCGCTGCGGCGCTTCGTGCGACGGTGTCAGCGCGCCGTCCTTCAATTCGTGGCCGTGGTGCAGGCGATGGCGCGGACTGTGAAAGCTGAGCATCGGTCGATTCTCCCGAAAGACCGCCATTGTCTCTCCTGCGCACGCCGGCGCCACGCGGCATCGACGCACGGATATCGCGGGCGGAACGCTCTACGCATTTTGTTATCTGCATCCATGAATATGAAATGGATATTCTCAAAAGCGCCCACACCCGAATCATTCATGGCATCGATAAATAGACCGCCATGCATCGAAAATGCCGGTTTTCATCGCTTTTTCATATTCCTGACCAAATTGCTTTGTAAGCTCGCCATCATCCGGCAATGCAAAAATAAATCTTCTAGACTTATTGGCCATTTTCAAGATGCTGCCCGACCCCGACACCGAGACCTGGCTGCGCGACGCACTCGAATCGGCCCCGATGGCCATGCTGGTGCTGGATCCGGAAGGCCGGATCGCATTTGCCAACGCGGCCGCCGAGGCTTGCCTGGGCTATGCGCCGCGCGAGTTGGTCGGCCTCGATGTCGAATGCCTGCTCAACGCGTCCGACCGCACGGTTCATCGCAGCCATCGCGCACGTTTCACGCGCGAACCGAAACAACGAATGATGGGCGGCGGGCGGGTTTTCCGCGGCGTGCGCAAAGACGGAGACGAGCTCGCGCTGGAAATCGGCCTCAGCCCCTTGCCGTCGACAAACGCGCACTACGTGCTCGCGTGCATGCAGGACGTCACCATGCGCGAGCGCCTGGAGGTGGCGCTGCGCGCCAGCGAGGCGCGATACCGAAGCGTGGTCGACAACATCCCGGACGGTTTCTACATGACCGACTCCGACGGACGCATCAAACGCGTCAATGCAGCGTATTGCAGCATGTCGGGCTATTCGGCCGACGAATTGCTGTGCATGTCGGTCGACGCGCTGCTCGGCGTTCCCCCGGCGCGGGACCATGCGCGCCGCCTCGCGCAAATCCTGCACCGGGGACGCTACCGCTTCCAGACGCAGCATCGGAGCAAGAATGCGCGGGTGTGGCCGGCCGAAATCACGATCAACGCCATTCCGGCCTTGAACGAATACTTCGTGATCATCCGCGACCTCACCCAGCTCAAGGCCCTGCAGGCCGAACAGCAAGCGGCCGAAGCCGTGATCCGCGACTGGGCCTTCCGCGACCCGCTGACCACGCTGCCGAACCGGCGGCTGCTGGCCGACCGGCTGGAGCGCACGATCGCCGCCAGCGCGCGCGGCGGGGAATTCGCCGCGGTGCTGTATGTCGACATGGATCGATTCAAGCAGCTCAATGACCAGTCGGGGCACGCAGCCGGCGACCAGTTCCTGTGCCAGGTCGCGCGGCGGCTGGCCGGGGCGGTTCGCGACCAGGACACGGTGGCGCGCGTCGGTGGCGACGAATTCGTCGTCATGATCCTGGGCCTGTCGGTCGACCGCGACGCGGCGATGCGCAAGCTGCGGACCTTCGCGGACAAGCTCGCGGCCCGGCTGCTCGACCCCTACGAACTCGATGACGGCACGGTCCATCGCAGCACCGCGAGCATCGGCGCAACGCTGTTCGGCGCGCGCAGCGAAGCCGGCGACATCCTGCGCACGGCCGACGAGGCGATGTACCGGGTCAAGTCGCAAGGCGGCGGCGGCGTCTGCATCGTCGGCGACCGGGACACGCAGCAGGCGGCCTGAACGAATTCCCGCGCAACAAAGCACGGCGGAGGATGTCCAAGTCGTCCTTGGGAGCTGCGCCGACCCGATTTTTCAACCTACCCGACAAGGAGCGGAATCATGCAAACCAAAGTGGCCTACGTGACAGGAGGCATGGGCGGAATCGGCACCGCGATCAGCAAACGACTGTGCCAGGCCGGATACAAGGTGATCGCAGGCTGCGGGCCGAACTCGCCGCGCAAGGACAGCTGGCTGGCCGACATGCGCGGACAGGGTTTCGAAGTCTTCGCCTCCGAAGGCAACGTGGCCGACTGGGAATCGACCTGCGAAGCGTTCCAGAAGGTCTTTTCCGAGCACGGCCAGGTCGACATCCTGGTCAACAACGCCGGCATCACCCGCGATGCGGTGTTCCGCAAGATGGGCTACGACGACTGGGATCGGGTCATCAAGACCAATCTGTACTCGATGTTCAATGTCACCAAGCAGGTCATCGACGGCATGGTCGAGCGCGGCTGGGGCCGGATCGTCAACATCTCGTCGGTCAATGGCGAAAAGGGACAGTTCGGCCAAAGCAACTACTCGGCGGCGAAAGCCGGCATGCACGGCTTCACGATGGCGCTGGCGCAGGAGGTGGCGTCCAAGGGCGTGACGGTCAACACGGTGGCGCCCGGCTACATCATGACCGACATGGTCAAGGGCATCCGCCAGGACGTGATGGACAAGATCGTCGAGAGCATTCCGGTCAGGCGCCTTGGTCGTCCCGAGGAAGTGGCTTCGATCGTGGCCTGGCTGGTCAGCGACGACGCGGCGTTCACGACCGGCGCCGAAATCTCGACCAATGGCGGGCTGCACATGAGCTGAGCGCCTGCGCGGCGCGCATGCCGTTCGCCAATTCGACGGCCGAATCAGCTGGCCATCGGGCCTCGATCCCGTTAAAGTCGGCCTCGCAGCTTGTCCGCTCAGCTGCGCACAGGAGGACTGCTGGCATGGCCAAGTTGATTCTGCTGGGCACGCGCAAGGGAACGGTCATCTTCGACCGCACCGCCGCCGGCTGGCGGCCGCGCCCGATCGCGCACGCCGGCATCCCGGTCTGCTATGCGGCGCGCGATCCGCGCGACGGCACGCTGTGGGCCTCGCTGGACCACGGCCACTGGGGGCCGAAGCTGTCGCGCTCGCGAGATGGCGGGGCGAGCTGGCAGGACCTGTCGACGCTGAAGTACCCGGCTGGCGCGCGCTACATCGTCAAGTACCTGCCGACGCCGGACTTCGATCCCGCCGCCCCGGCCGCGCAGCCCGAGTACAGGGACGCCACCGTGTACAAGATCTGGCACCTGGCGTTCGGCGCAGCCGATCAGGTGGGCCGGCTTTATGCCGGCACCATTCCGGGCGGGCTGTTCGTCAGCGACGACGGCGGCGACAGCTGGGAGCTGAACCGCCCGCTGTGGAACCACGCCAGCCGTGGCGGCGACCTGTTCAGCGGCGACGCGAGCAGCGAGAACCGCTGGTTCGGCACCCCGGCCAGCGTCGACTACGGCGTGTTCGAGCCCGGCATCCACTCGATCGTCGTCGACCCGCGCAACCCGCGCCGGCTGCAGGTCGCGGTGTCGTCGGCCGGCGTGCTCGAGACCACCGACGGCGGCCTGAGCTGGCACGGGCGCAACACCGGCATGCTCAACGACTACCTGCCCGACCCGCGCGCCGAGTGGGGGCACGATCCGCACTGCGTCGTCGCCTGCCCGGGCCAGCCCGACCACGTCTGGCAGCAGAACCACTGCGGCGTGTTCCACAGCGCCGACGGCGCCGCCAGCTGGTCCAGGGTCAGCGCCCCGGACGCCGGCGTGCATTTCGGCTTTCCGATCGCGGTCGACGCCGCGGACGGGCGGACCGCGTGGGTCGTCCCGGCGCGCAGCGATGGGCAACGCATGGCACTCGGCGGAGGTCTGTTCGTCGCCCGCACCGACGACGGTGGCCGTTCGTGGACCGCGTTGCGCGACGGCCTGCCGCAGGACCATGCCTACGACATCGTGCTGCGTCACGGGCTCGACGTCAGCGGTGACTGCGTGTGCTTCGGCAGCAGCTCAGGCAACGTCTACCTGTCCGAGGATCGCGGCCAGTCGTGGCGCTGCCTGGGCAGCAACTTCCCGCCGGTCTACTCGGTGCGCTTCGGCTGAACGCCATGCCCACGGTCGACATCACCCGCCACCTGCACCGCTTTTTCCCGGCCTTGCAGGGCCGCACCATCGAGGTCCCGGCCGGCTCGGTGGCCGAGGTGCTGCGCGCGGTCGATCAGTTGGCGCCCGGTTTCATCGACTACGTGCTCGACGAACGCGGCGCGCTGCGCCGCCACGTCGCGCTGAGCATCGACAACCGCATCGTTGTCGACCGCACCACCCTGTCCGACCGCGTGCCGGCCGACGGCGTGGTGCATGTCTTCCAGGCGCTGACCGGCGGCTGACGGCGCGGCGCGCCCGCTTCGTCTGCCGCCTGGCCAGGGCCTTGGCGGGTCAGGGCTGGATCTGCGCGTAGCCCTGCTGGTGCAGCTGGATCAGCCGGGCCACCGCGCCGCCGTTGACCAGCACGCCGGGCAGCAGGTCGGCGTTGCCCCAGTGGTGCGCCATCATCGAGACGCGGCACTCCTCGATCTGCACGCCCTGCGCGCGCAGGTGGGCGACGAGCTTGGCGTACGGGTTTCCGGTGCTGACGTGGCGCGCCGCGTCGTAGGCCCGGTCGTTGAGCACCATGTAGGCGGCGTCGCCGTGGAACACGCCGATGATCTTGCCGCCGATCGCCTGCTTCTTGTAGCGCTGCGCCAGCAGGTCCATGTAGTGCATGCCGATCGGCAGATCGCCGGCGAACGCGCGATGGTCCATGTTGAAGACGACGTCCGCGTGCTTGAGCTGCACCGGTATGTCGACGTGGATCGCGGCGGCGGGCTCGGCCGACGCGCCGGCGCAGCAGGCAAGCGCGACGGCGGCGCCGGCGCTGACGAGGATCTGGCGAATCGATGGGGTCATCATGTCTTGTGGCTCGTTGAAGGATCAGATGGAAACAGGGCTGGGCGCAGCCCGGCCCTGGGGGGCGCTCAGAACGCGATCACCGCGTAGACACTGAGTTCGTTGCCGGTCGCGGCCGCTGCGCTGGTCGCCAGGTTGCGCGCCGGGCTGCCCGGTGCACCGATCGCTCCGGGGTTCGGAATTCCGATATGGCGCACGAAATAGTCGGCCACGACGCGGGTCAGCGGCGTGAATTGGTACTGCACGCCGAAGCCGAGATTCCTGAAGGTGCGCTCTGCCGCCGGCAGGTTGGGCAGGCGGTCGTAGACGTCGTAGCGCGCATCGAGCTCGACGCGGCGGGTCAGGAACACTCCGGCCGACGCGTAGTAGCCGTGCGCCTGGTTGCTGCTGGCGGCGTAGACGGTCGAATCCTGCTGCGCCGGCAGCAGCCCCGGTGCACTCTGGAACGGCGGCGGCGCGACGATGAGGCCGCGGCCCTCCATGTACTCGAGCTTCAGCGTCGACGCCCCGGGAACCATGAACCCCCGGTGCAGCGCAATGCCGAAGCCATCACGCTGCATCGAGCTGGACATGCCGTTGATCGACGGCCGGGCCTGCTGCCGCCAGACGAAGGCGGTCAGGTCGTTGCGGTGCGGCCCCTTGCCGCCTCCCAGCAGCCACGAAGCCTGCAGCCGTGCGGCGGCGATCGGCCCGTTGCCGGTGTCGGCGGTGAACACCTTGCCGTATTCGCCGAGCATCACCCCGTAGCCCAGCTCCACGTTCGGACGCGGCATGAACCAGTCGGTCGCCTCGACCCCCGGATAGTGAAAACCATTGTTGCTCGACATGGACGCGCTCGGCACCAGGTAGCCGCCTGCGGCCTGCACGTAGTGCTGGCTGCGGGAGTAGAAACCCGGCTGCATCAACTGCCCGATGACCACCGGCAACTGGGCGAAGAACGCGTAGTCCATGTAGCCCGCCATCGCGTCCTCCGGGCCCGGTGCACGGATCAACCCGGCCTCGACGCGAACCCCGGGAATGGTGTGGCTCAGCATGACGTTGGCGTCGTAAAGCCTGGGCGCGTAGCCGCTGCCGCCCCGCGTGAACGCGTTGTCGCCGAACTCGCCCGAGACGAAATAGTCGACCCGGCGATCGAGCTTGCCGCGCAGCGACAGCCTGGCGCGCTGAACCGTCAGCAGATCCGACCTGTCGAACTCCGGGCCGACCAGGTTCGACGTCGGCACATGATGGTTCGCGGCCTCGGACGCATCGATCCGCGTGTACGCGGGTTCGATCCAGCCCGACAAGTGGGCCTTGCCCCATGCCGGATTCGAAATGCCCTGGAGCTCGAACCAGTTCGCTGCGTACGCGCCCGGACCCGCAAGCGCCGAGCACGCCAGTGCTGCGACAGCGATGCAACGTGCAGCGCGCAGCGCCGCCTTCCCTGAGTTGGACATGTCTCCTCTCCCGTCGCCATCGAAGCGATCTGCAATGTATCGACATCTGAATATGTCGATTGCATGATCAATTGTTTCGAGGCGTAGAGTCCAACGCATTTTTTGCGCAAGGTCGATCGACGCAGGTGGTCGACTGGACCGTGCGGCAAGATCGGCGGCGCGATCCGTCCGGTGCGGTGCCGCAGCGCAACCGTCAGCGCCGGATCAGCACCGCGCGGAAGTCGTTGACATTGGTCCGCGTCGGCCCGGTCACGACCGCGTCGCCGACGGCGCCGAAAAAGCCGTGGCCATCGTTGTCGGCCAGGCTGTCGGCGGCGCGCAGGCCCGCCGCGCGCGCGCGCTCCAGGGTGTCCGGACGCAGCACGGCGCCGGCGATGTCCTCGGCGCCGTCGACCCCGTCGGTGTCGCCGGCCAGCGCCCACACGCCGGGTTCGCCGCGCAGCGCCAGGCCGAGGGCGAGCAGGAACTCGACGTTGCGCCCGCCGCGGCCGTGGCCGCGCACCGTGACCGTGGTCTCGCCGCCGGACAGCAGCACGCACGGCGCCGCGAACGGTTCGCCGTGACGCGCGACGTGGCGCGCGATGCCGGCCATCACCTTGCCCACCTCGCGCGCCTCGCCTTCCAGCGCATCGCCGAGCAGGTGCACGGCGTAGCCGGCCGCGCGCGCCACGCCGGCGGCGGCCTGCAGCGCCATGCGCGGTGTGGCCACCAGACGGAACTCGGCGCCGGCCAGCCGCGGGTCGTCGGGCTTGACCGATTCGCCACGGCCGCTTTGCAGCAGTTCCAGCGCCGCCGGCGGCAGCTGCACGCCGTAGCGGCGCACGATGTCCAGCGCATCGGCGCAGGTGGTCGGGTCGCCGACCGTCGGCCCCGAGGCGATGTCGCCGGGGCCGTCGCCGGGCACGTCGGAAATCGCCAGCGT
>JAJZEB010000056.1 GCA_021805805.1 Pseudomonadota bacterium
GAGCAGCACGACGTGCTTGAGCACATCGGCGGCGGCGCCGGCATGGAAGGCGTGGCGGTAGGCGAGCATCGTGGGCTTTCGCGATCAAAGCCCTACTCTACCCGACTAGTCCACTGCGTCAGGGGTCAGTGAGATCGCCCCCCCCCCGGCCGGGGCGCCGTGGCGCGTAGCTGTGCAGCGGACGGCGCGGCCGGCGCGCCGTTGGCCAGCGCCCACGACGCCAACCGGCGGCTCTATGGCCGCCCGCTCCCCCTGGGGGCGCTCCGCTCAGTACCGCCGCGTCCCGCCTGCCAGCACGATGAGCAGCCGCGCCACCAGCGCAACGAGCGGCGGCACCCACCAGGCGACGCGGCGGCGCAGACGTGCCGGCTCGACCGGCAGCGCGTCGTCGATCTGCGCGCGCAGATGCGTCGCCAGCGCGCGCGCGAACCGTGCGTCGCGCACCAGCAGGTTGGCCTCGCGGTTGACCAGCAGCGACAGCGGATCGATGTTCGAGCTGCCGACCGTGGCCCACACTTCGTCGATCACCGCGACCTTGCCGTGCAGGAACGCGCGTTGATATTCGCGAATGCGCACTCCGCAGCGCAGCATCTCCGCGTACAGTGCCTGTGCCGCCCACGCCGCTGCGCGGTAGTCGGCGCGCCCCTGCAGCAACAGCGTGACCTCGACGCCGCGTTGCGCGGCACGCTGCAGCGCGGCACGAAAAGCGCGCCCAGGGTAGAAATACGGCGTCGCCAGCAGCACCGAGCTGCGTGCGCGGTCGATGGCGCGTATGTACGCGTGCTCGATCGCGCGGCGGTGCAACAGGTTGTCGCGCACCACCAGCGCGGCACGCATCGACTGCCCGCCGTCGGCGCAATGCTGCAGCACTGCGGCCGACGCCGACAACCCATTGGCGTCGAGCAGCTCGGCCAGGTAGCGGCGGCGCGTCGGCGCGCTGCGCAGCAGGTCGGGACCCGGCGCGTGCGCCAGCCTGCGGCGCACGCTGCCGGTGGCCGCCGTGCGCAGCCACAGGCGCTTCATGCTCGCGCGCACCTGCAGCGCCGCCGGGCCGCGCAGCGCAACCGCGTAGTCCAGCCGCGGCTGCGTACTCCAGCCGTGGTGCAGATCGAGCCGATCGTCGATCAGGTTGATGCCGCCGATGAACGCCTGGGTCGCGTCGACCACGCACAGCTTGCGGTGCAAGCGCCGCCAGTGGCCGCGCTGCACGAAATCGAACCAGTGCCGCCAAGGGCGGTAGACCATGAACTCGACGCCGCTGGCGTCGAACAGCGCCTGCAGCGTGCCGATGCTTCGGTTCGAACCCAGGCCGTCGACCAGCACGCGCACGCGCACGCCGCGGCGTGCAGCGTCGACCAGCGCCTGCGCCAGTTCGCGCGCCACCGGGTCGTCATGGAAGATGTAGGTCTCGAGCCAGATCTCGCTGCACGCCGCGCGCCAGGCGCGCAGCAGCGCCGGGAACAGCGCCTCACCCAGCGGCAGCAGCTCGACGCAGTTGCCGCCGGTCCAATTCGGCATGCGCCGCCGCGCGCGGTGCCCGGGCAGCGCAGCACGCAACCGCCGCCCCCGATGCGGGCGGCGTGCCGAGCGCGGACGTTGGACCGGTGCGGACATGCGGATTTCGGGACTTGACCACTGCATTGTGCACGCGCGCGCTGCAGCCGGGTCTCGACACCTCCGGCAGGCGCGACCGCGTTTGCGTTGCGCGCGCCGCGCAGCGTCAGGACGTTGTTTGCTGCTGCAGCGCGCTGAGCTCGACCAGCAGCGGCGCGTGGTCGGACAGCCGCGCCCAGTGCGCGCCCCAGCCCAGCGCCACGCGGTGTGCGGCGAAACCGCGGGCATAGATGCGGTCCAGCGGCACCAGCGGCAACCATGCCGGGTAGGTACGCACGCGATGGCGCCAGCGCGGCTGGTGCGCGGCGCCGAGGGCGCGCGCCGAAACGTCGTGCAGCTGCACCGCAGCCAGCTCGGCGCCGAGCGCGCCGCGCCAGTCGTTGAAGTCGCCGGCGACGATCACCGGCTCGTCGGCAGGAATGTTCGCCGCGATGAACTGCACCAGCCGCGCGCTCTGCCGCAGCCGGCTGGCCGCGAACAGCCCGAAATGCACGACGATGCAATGCAGCGGGCGCGCCTGCCCCGGCGGCTGCAGGCGCACATGCAGCAGCCCGCGCTGCTCGAAACGATGGTCGGAGACGTCGTATTGCGCCACGCCGAGGATCGGGAACCGCGACAGCAGCGCATTGCCGTGCTCGCCGTGGCGGGTGCGCGCATTGGTGTGGTACGCGGTGTACATGCCCAGCGCTTGGCCGAGCAGCTCGTGCTGCGGTTGCGGCGGCCAGTGCGCGAAGCGCTGGGCGTGGTGCCTGTGCTCGAACTGCACTTCCTGCAGGAACACCAGGTCCGCGCCGAGCTGCTGCAGCCCGTCGCGAAGTTCGTGGATGCGCAGCCGCTTGGCCGGGCCGACGCCGAGCACGCCCTTGTGGATGTTGTAAGAGGCCACGCGCAACGCCGCGGGCTCGACCGGCGCGGTGTTCATCGCACGCCCGCGGCACGCCGCGGCAGCTGCCGGATGGCCTCGGCGTTCGATGCCGAGAAACACGCCGCTGCGGCATCGGCCCACGGCAGCCAGCGCGACGCGCGGTGCTCGCGCGGGCTCAGCCGCACCGGGGTGCCCGTCGGCACCTGCAGCGCATAGACGCTCTCGACGTTCTTCCAGACTCCCGGCGCGTAGCGATGGCGCCAGACCGGATAGATTTCGTAGACGTTGCGCAGTGCCCAGTCGCGCAGCGCGGCTTCGGGGACCTGGGCACTGCCGACGGCGATACCGGTTTCCTCGAAGACCTCGCGCCGCGCCGCGTCGCGCAACGACTCGCCGGCCGCGTCGAGGCTGCCGGTGACGCTCTGCCAGAAGCCGGGCTGCTGCGCGCGCTCGATCAGCAGCACGTCGAGCGCCGCGGTATGGATCACGACCAGCACCGAGCAAGGAAGCTTGAAGCCCGGCATCGTCGCCTCCCCAGCGGTCGCGCCCCGTGCTCAGCTGCGCGCGGCGCGGCCGCGCCGCACCGCGTCGGCCAGCTCGTGCAGCAGCGGCAAGGTGTCGTCCCAGCCCAGGCATGCGTCGGTGATCGAGACTCCGTGCCGCAGCGCAGCGCCGAGATCCTGTCGCCCCTCGTGCAGGTGGCTTTCGATCATCACCCCGCTGATTCGCCGCTCGCCCGCTGCAATACGCCGCGCGATGTCGCGCGCCACGTCGATCTGCCGTCGCGGCTGCTTGGCCGAATTCGCGTGCGAGCAGTCGATCATCACATGCTCGCGCAGTCCGGCGCGGCGCAGCACCGCGCAAGCCGCGTCGACCGACTCGGCGTCGTAGTTCGGCGCCCGCCCGCCGCGCAGGATGACATGGCAGTCGGCGTTGCCGCGGGTTTCGAAAATCGCCGCCACGCCCATCTTGGTCATTCCCATGAACGCATGCGCGGCACGCGCTGCGACCACCGCGTCGGCCGCCACCTGCACGCCGCCGTCGGTGCCGTTCTTGAACCCCACCGGGCACGACAGTCCGGACGCCAGCTGGCGATGGCTCTGGCTCTCGGTGGTGCGCGCGCCGATCGCGCCCCACGCCACCAGATCGCTGAAGTACTGCGGCGACAGCAGGTCGAGAAACTCGGATCCGGCCGGCAGGCCGAGCGCGGCGATGTCGAGCAGCAGCGCGCGGGCGCGCCGCAGGCCTTCGTTGATGCGGAAGCTGCCGTCGAGCCGCGGGTCGTTGATGTATCCCTTCCAGCCCACGGTCGTGCGCGGCTTCTCGAAATACACCCGCATCACCGGCAGCAGCGCGTCGTTCAGCCGCGGCGAGCAATCGGCCAGCAGCCGCGCGTACTGCATGGCCTGCTCGTGATCGTGGATCGAGCACGGCCCGACGACCGCGATCAGGCGATCGTCGTCGCCACGCAGCGCCGCCGCCAACTGCGCGCGCGCGCGCTCGACGTGGGCCTCGATCGCCGGGGTCACCGGAAGTTCGTCGAGCAGAACCGCCGGCGACACCAGCGCGCGCACCGCGCCGATTCGGGTGTCGTCGATGCGCGTGGTGTCCAGCGTCGCGTCGGCCGCGCCGGCTTCGCGGTCGTGCATCGAGTCGTCGATCCTGACCATGGTCATTGCGCCGCAGGTTGCCGCAGGCGAATGTGCAATTCGCGCAGCTGGCGCTCGTCGACGCCGCTGGGCGCATCGGTCAGCAGGCACTGCGCGCGCTGCGTCTTCGGGAACGCGATCACGTCGCGAATACTCGCCGCGCCGGTCATCATCGTGACGATGCGGTCGAGGCCGAACGCGATACCGCCGTGCGGCGGTGCGCCGTACTGCAGCGCATCGAGCAGGAAACCGAACTTGGCGCGCGCCTCATCCTCGCCGATCCCCAGCGCCGAAAACACCTTGCTCTGCATGTCGGCGCGGTGGATGCGCACCGAACCGCCGCCGATTTCCCAGCCGTTGAGCACCATGTCGTAGGCCTTGGCCAGGCAGCGCCCCGGGTCGCTGCCCAGGTAGTCGACGTGCGCATCCTTCGGCGCGGTGAACGGGTGGTGGCAGGCAACCCAGCGCTGTTCGTCGTCGTCGAACTCGAACATCGGGAAATCGACCACCCACAGCGGGCGCCAGGCGTCGTCGAAAAGCCCGCGGCTGCGCGCAAATTCGCTGTGGCCGATTTTCACGCGCAGAGCGCCCAGCGCCGCGTTGACCACCTTGGCCCGGTCGGCGCCGAAGAACAGCAGGTCGCCGTCTCGCGCTCCGCTGCGCTTCAGCAGCGCATCGATCGCAGCGTCGTGCAGGTTCTTGACGATCGGCGACTGCAGTCCGTCGCGACCCTTGGCCAGCTCGTTGACCTTGATCCACGCCAGCCCCTTGGCGCCGTAGATCTTGACGAACTCGGTATAGGCGTCGATTTCGCTGCGCGGCAGATCGGCGCCGCCGGGAACGCGCAGCGCCGCCACGCGGCCGTCGGCCAGCGCCGCGGCACCGGCGAAGACCTGGAACGCGACGTCGCGCATGACGTCGGTCAGCTCGGTGAACTCCAGCGCCACGCGCAGGTCGGGCTTGTCCGAGCCGAAGCGCGCCATCGCCTCGCCGTAGCTCATGACCGGGAACGGGTCGGCCAGCTGCACGTCGAGCACGTCGGCGAACACGCCGCGGATCATGCGCTCGAACAGGGCGCGGATCTCGTCCTCGCCGAGGAACGACGTCTCGCAGTCGATCTGCGTGAACTCGGGCTGGCGGTCGGCGCGCAGGTCCTCGTCGCGGAAGCACTTGGTGATCTGGTAGTAACGGTCGAAGCCGGCGACCATCAGCATCTGCTTGAACAGCTGCGGCGACTGCGGCAGCGCGAAGAACTGGCCGGCGTGCACGCGGCTGGGCACCAGGTAGTCGCGCGCGCCTTCGGGCGTGCTCTTGGTCAGCATCGGGGTTTCGATGTCGACGAATCCTGCCGCGTCGAGGAAGCGGCGCACGGCCATGCTGACGCGGTAGCGCAGCATCAGGTTGTGCTGCATCTGCGGCCGGCGCAGATCGAGCACGCGGTGCGTCAGCCGGGTCGTTTCCGACAGGTTCTCGTCGTCGAGCTGGAACGGCAGCGCCGCCGACGCGTTCAGCACCTGCAGCGCGTGGCACAGCACCTCGACGCGGCCCGAGGCCAGCGCGGAATTCTCGGTGCCGGCAGGACGCGCGCGCACCAGACCGCTGACCTGCACGCAGTATTCATTGCGCAGCGTCTCGGCCAGCGCGAACATTTCGGCCCGGTCCGGGTCGCAGACCACCTGCACCACGCCCTCGCGGTCGCGCAGGTCGATGAAGATCACCCCGCCGTGGTCTCGCCGGCGCTGCACCCAGCCGCACAGGGTGATGGTTTGGCCGAGCAGGGATTCGTGCACGGCGCCGAGGGTATGGCTGCGTAAGCTCATGGGAATCGGGGCAAGGAAGGTTGTCGAATGCGGGAATGGGCCGGTTCAGCGCCGCCGGAGGCGGCTCGCGGCCGTGAGGGTCGGGGGGCTCAGTGCTCGGCGCGCGGCGCCACCACGCCCATCGAAATGACGTATTTGAGCGCCTCGTCGACGCTCATGTCGAGTTCGACGACGTCCGCCCTGCGCAGCAGCAGGAAAAACCCCGAAGTGGGGTTCGGCGTCGTCGGCACGTACACGCTGATGTATTCGCCGTCGAGCCGCGCCGCGACCTCGCCCCCGGGCGTTCCGGTGACGAAGGCGATGGCGCGGCTGTCCGCGTGCGGGTACGGCACCATGACGGCGCGGCGGAACGCATTGCCATTGCTCGAGAACAGGGTGTCGGAAACCTGCTTGACGCTGCTGTAGATGCTCTTGACGATCGGGATGCGGGCCATCAGCCCGTCCCAGCGCGCCAGCCACCACTGCCCGACGATATTGGCCACCAGCAAACCGGTCAGCAGGATCGCCGCCAGCACCAGCACGACGCCGACTCCGGGAATGTTGCCCAGGTGCTGAAGCGCCGGCGCCAGCGGCGGCACCAGCGCACCGGCGGCGGCGATCAGCGCGCGAAAGATGCCGTCGAACACCGACAGCAGCTGCCACAGCACCCAGACCGTGATGGTCAGCGGCAGCCAGACCAGGAAACCGGCGACGAACAGATTCTTCAGGCGCACGGCATCACCCCGCGCTGCCGGGCCACGGCCGGGCCGGGCGCAGCCCGGCCCTGGGGGCGGTCTCGAGCTGCCGACGGGCCGCCCCGAGGCGGCTCGACCCCCTCGGGGGGCGGGCCGGGCGCAGCCCGGCCCTGGGGGCGGTCAATGACACGCGCACGACGCGCCGCAGCAGGCCGGGGCGGCAGCCGGAGCCGCGGCCGCATCCTTCGCCGGCGCGCTCGCGGCAGCCGTCGACGACGCGCCCTTGAAATCGGTCGCGTACCAGCCCGAGCCCTTGAGCTGGAAACCTGCCGCGGTCAGCTGCTTGTGCAACGCGGCCGCGCCGCAAGCCGGGCAGTCGGTCAGCGGCGCGTCGGACAGCCGCTGCAGCGCGTCCATCGTGTGGCCGCAGGAATCGCATTTGTACGAATAGATAGGCATGATGGAATCCGAAAGAAGACGCTGGACCCGAAAAATATGAAGGCAATCTCGAGCCATTCAAGGGCCCGGCCGCGCGCTCGCCATCCGCGATCGCGCAGCAAAATCCATGCCGATTATAAAAAACCGCGACCGGCTCCGGCTCCCGCACGCGTCACGGCAGGTGAACGCGAAGCTCGCGCGTCCCGCTGGCCTGCGGGAAACCGGCGAACACTGCGTCGGCCAACACTGCAGCGACCGGGGCCAGGCGCGCGTCGTACGAGCCGAGCACGGCACCGCTGCTCCACAGCAGCCGGCCGTCGGCAACCCGTCGCAGCTCGACGCGCAGCACGCGGTCGTACCACGGCGGCGGCCACGACCAGCCGCTCCACCAGAACGGCACGCCGCTGTAGATCACGCTGCCGTCCGGAAGCACGATCGGCGGTCCCGGCGGCGGCCAGCCGCTGGGAAAGCTGGCCTCGAAATCCAGGTACGCGGCGTAGCTGTAGCGCAGCGTGTACGGCGCCGCCATGCCGATCAGCGGGCGCAGTCCGGCGCGCGTCATCGCGCCGACGATCGCGTGCTGCAGCGTCGCGGCGTCGGGCGCCGCGGCGTTGGCCGGATCGGCCTGCAGCTGCACCTCGGCGCCGCGCAGCGCCGCAGGCGCCGGGTGCGGAGTCGACACCCGCACGCCGACCATGCCGAACGAGGCGCACGCGCCGAGCGCGCCGAGCGCGGCCAGCGCAACGGCCAGGCGCACGCGGCGCAAAACGGATTGAACGGACATGGCAGGCTCCCGGCGCGTGCCGCGCGTGACCTCGGTACGGCTACTTTAGTCGCTGTCCGGGGTGGCGTGCAGCCAGCGCACCGCCGCGCCTTGCGGCGGCGCGCAATCGGCGGCGTCGTCGAACGCGATGTCGCCGTCCGGGTCGGCCACGCCGCGCGCGCGCAGGGTTGCGAACGGGTAGGCGTCGCGGTCCATCAGGTGCGACGGCACGATGTGGTGCAACGCGCCGAACATGGTGTCCAGTCGCCCGGGGAAGCTGCGCTCCCAGTCGCGCAGCATGGCGCCGACTTGCTTGCGCTGCAGGTTGTCCTGGCTGCCGCACAGGGTGCACGGAATGATCGGGAACGCGCGGTGCGCAGCCCAGCGCTGCAGGTCGGCCTCCTCGACGTAGGCCAGCGGCCGGATGACGACGTGGCGCCCGTCGTCGCTGACCAGCTTCGGCGGCATGCCCTTGAGCTTGCCGCCGTGGAACAGGTTGAGCAGGAAGGTCTGCAGGATGTCGTCGCGGTGGTGGCCGAGCGCGATCTTGGTCGCGCCGAGCTCGTCGGCGACGCGGTACAGGATGCCGCGGCGCAGCCGCGAGCACAGGCTGCACAGGGTGCTGCCTTCCGGAATCACGCGCTTGACGATCGAATAGGTGTCCTGCTCCTCGATGTGGAACGGCACTCCGCGCCCGCGCAGGTAGCCGGGAAGCACATCGGCCGGGAATCCCGGTTGCTTCTGGTCCAGGTTCACCGCGATCAGCTCGAACGGCACCGGAGCGCGCGCGCGCAGGCTGAGCAGGATGTCGAGCAGCGCGTAGCTGTCCTTGCCGCCGGACATGCACACCATGACCCGGTCTGCGGGCTCGATCATCGCGTAGTCGCCGATGGCCTGGCCGACCAGCCGGTGCAGCCTCTTGGACAGCTTGTTGGTCTCGTGCGCGGTGCGGCGCGGATCGGGCAAGGTCATCGCAACGCCCTCGCCTGCGACACCTCGATACCCACCGCGTCGCAATCGGGAAAGATGTTGGGCTTGTCCACGCGCACGCGCACCGTGGCGACGCCGTCGTGCTCGAGCAGCCGCTGCGCAATGCGTCCGGCCAGGGTCTCGAGCATGTTGACATGGCCGCGCATGACTTCGTCGAGCGCGATCGCGCGCAGCACCCGGTAGTCGAGCACGTGGTCGACGTCGTCGGCCGCCGGCAGCAGCGGCGCGTCGGGCAGCTCGACGACCATCGACACCAGCAGCGGCTGGCGCGCCTTCAGCTCATGCTCGAGGATGCCGACGCTGGCCTGCACCCGCAGGCGGTCGAGAAGGATGGTGCGCATGACAGGGGTTCAGGGTTCAGGCGGGGAAACCGGGCCGCGCGCAGGATCGTCGAACGCGAAATCGCGTCCGCGCGACTGCAGATGCTGGCCGGCGTCGACCAGCAGGCAGCTGCCGGTCAGCGCCGGATTGTCGAGGCAAAAGCGCACCGCCGAGGCGATGTCGACGGCATGCGGGCCGTCGCCCAGCGGACCGGCGCGCTGCAGCCGCTGCAGCGCCGCATCGTCGAGCAACGCGCTGCCCAGCGTCAGACCCGGCGCGACGCCGAGCACGCGCACCGTCGGCGCCAGCGCCTGCGCCAGCAGGGTCGTGGCCTCGCGCAGCGCGGCCTTGCTCAGGGTGTAGGACAGATGGTCCGGATTCGGATTCCACAGCTTCTGGTCGAGCAGGTTGACCACGCAGCCACGCGCGCCGCGCGTGCGCAGCTGCAACGCCAGCGCCTGCGCCAGCAGCACCGGAGCGACAACGTTGACGGCATGGTGCCTGGCCGCGCGTGCGGCATCGAAGCTGGTCGCGTCGTCGTACTCGAACAGCGATGCGTTGTTGACCACCGCGTCGATGCGGCCGAGCCGATCGGTGACACGCTGCGGCAGCGCACGCGCCGCGTCCGCGTCGCCCAGCTCGGCATGCAGCGCCACGGCGCGTGCGCCGGCCGCGCGCAGCTCGGCGCAGCATTGCTGCGCCGCGGCTTCCGAGCCGTGGTAGTGCACCGCGACATCCCAACCGGCCGCGGCCAGGTCCAGCGCGATGGCCCGCCCCAGACGGCGCGCCGCGCCAGTGACCAGCGCGACACGTCGGGACGGCGTCGGAGCGGGGGCGGACATGGAACCTAGAATCGCGGCGATGGAACGGACCGACAGTCTAGCCGCGCCGGATCCGGCGCGCCTGCAGGCCAGCGCCGAGCTGCAGCAAAGCATCCATGCCGAGATCGACGCGTCCGGCGGCTGGATCTCGTTCGCACGGTACATGGAGCTGGCGCTGTACGCGCCGGGGCTGGGCTATTACGCCGCTGCGCCGGGAGTGCTCGGCGCGTGGGGCGGCAGCAGCGACTTCGTCACCGCACCCGAACTCGGCCCGCTTTTCGCGGCCACGCTGGCGCGCCAGCTGGCTCAGGTCGGCCGTGCCGAAGCGTTGCCGCTGCTGGTCGAGTTCGGCGCCGGCAGCGGCCGCCTCGCCTGCGACCTGCTCACCGCGCTGGCTGCGCTGGACTGGTTGCCGCAGACCTACGCCATCGTCGAGGTCTCGGCGGCGATGCGTGCGCGCCAGCAGCAGGCCGTCGCCACGCTGGCTCCCGAGCTGGCGCGCCGGGTGCAGTGGTGGGACGCACTGCCCGAGCGCTTCGACGCGCTGGTCGTCGGCAACGAAGTGCTCGACGCGATGCCGGTGCAGCTGCTGGCGCGCGACGCGCACGGCTGGCACGAACGCGGCGTGGCGCGATCGCCCGACGGCGCGCTGGCCTGGGCCGACGGCGCCGCGGTGGTGGCGCCGCGGTCGACGATGGCGCAGCTGCCGGTGGGCAGCGTCACCGAAACACACGGCGCGGCTCAGGCCTTCATCGCCACCCTGGCCGAGCGCCTCGGCCGTGGCCTGGCGCTGTTCGTCGACTACGGATTCCCGGCTGCCGAATACGACCACCCGCAGCGCTCCGGCGGCACGCTGCGCTGCCACCGCGCGCACCGCGCGCACGACGATCCATTGTGGCAACCGGGGCTGTCGGACATCACCGCGCACGTCGACTTCAGCGGCGTCGCGCACGCCGCGCGCGCCGGCGGCCTGCAGCTGCTGGGCTACACCAGCCAGGCGCGCTTCCTGCTGAACTGCGGCCTGCTCGATGTGCTGCGCGACGCGCTGCTGCGGCTGCCCGGCGGAGTCGCCGCGCCGAGCGACCGTGCCGGCGTGCAACTGGCCGCCTCGGTGCAGAAGCTGGTCAACGAGAACGAAATGGGCGAACTGTTCAAGGTCATCGCGCTGGGCCGCGGCATCGCCGCGCCGCTGGCCGGTTTCGCCTCCGGCGACCGCAGCGCCGCGCTCGACTGATCCCGGGGCCGCGACTGCGATGTGGCTGCTGCTGTTCATCCTGGCCTCGGTCGTCGCGTCGGCCGCGCTGCCATGGCTCGAGCGCTTCGGCTTCGGCCGGTTGCCGCTCGACTTGCGGCTGCGCATCGGCGACCACGAACTTCTGCTGCCGATCGGCTCGACGCTGGTGCTGTCGGTCGCCGCCTGGCTGCTGGCGCGGCTGCTGCGCTGAGCGCGGCGGCGTCGCGCTCAGGCGCGCGCCGCCGCCGGCCACACGCGCAGCGCAACGGTGCCGATCGCCGCCTGCACCATCAGCACCAGCGCCACGCAGCCGGCCCAGCCTGCATGCAGCCAGACCACGCTGGGCGCGAACGCGCCCAGGCTGCCGCCGATGTAGTAGCACATCACATACAGCCCGACTGCGCTCGAGCGCGCCTCGCGGGCGAAGGTCGGCACCTGCGCGGTGGCCATCGACTGGGCGATGAACACCCCGGCCGAACTGGCCGTCAGCCCGAGCACGATCAGCGGCAGTGCACTGCACAGCGTCAGCAGCATGCCTGCGGCCGACAGCGCCACGGCCCAGCCGAACACCCGCCGCGGGCCGAAGCGCCACGCCAGCCGTCCGGCCATCGGCGTGGCGACCATGCCGACCAGGTACACCGTGAACAGCAGGCTGAGTTCGCGCAGGTCGAGCCCGTACGGCGGCGCGGCAAGGTGGAAGGTGACGTAGGTGAAGGTGCAGACCTGGGTGAACAGGATGCCGAAGCCGATCGCGTAGCTGCCCACAAGCCGGCCGTTGCGCAGGTGTCGCGGCAGACCGGCCAGCGATGCGTGCAGGCTGCCGCTGGGATGGAAGCCGCGCGACGCCGGCAGTCCGTAGGCGACCAGCAGCGTGAACACGACGTTGAGCGCGCCGAGCACGAGGAACGCGACCTGCCAGTCCCAGCGCGCGGTGACCATGCCGGCGATGAAGCGGCCGAGGAATCCCCCGGCGACCGATCCCGAGATGTACAGCGCGGTCACCGCAGGCACGTCGTGCGCCGGCCATTCCTCGCCGATATACGCCACCGTGGCGGTGAACACCCCGGGGACGAACAGGCCCTGCAGCGCGCGCCAGACGAGCAGTGCGTGCAGGGTGTCGGCGCTGGCCGCGCCCAGGGTGCTGGCGCTCAATCCGGCCAGCGCGCTCAGCAGCACCGGGCGACGACCGAAGCGGTCCGACAGGCTGCCGGCCAGCGGCGCGGCGGCAGCGACCGCCAGCGTGGTCACGGTCAGCGTCAGGCTCAGCTCGGCCACTCCGGCGTGGAACACATGGCGCAGCGACGGCAGCAGGCCCTGCGTCACGTACATGGTGAAAAACGCGCACATGCCGGCAGCAACGACCGCGGCGCGCGCGCGCGGTGTCGCGGCGCCACGCGCCAGCGCCGGAGACAGGGTGGACATCGGATCGGTCGGCAAGTCAAAAGCAAAGCGTAGGGCTTGGAATCCGATTTGTGAAATATCAATTTCATGGATTCCGATATGATTTCCGAATGGAACTGCGCCAATTGCAGGCCTTCGTCGCGATCGCCGACGAAGGCCATTTCGGTCGCGCCGCGGCCCGCCTGCACCTGACCCAGCCGCCGCTGACGCAGCGGCTGCAGGCGCTGGAGGCCGGGCTGGGCGTGCGCCTGCTGCAGCGCGGACGCGGCGGCGTCAGCCTGACCGCGGCCGGCACCGCGTTGCTGCCGCAGGCCCGGGCGCTGCTCGAGCAGGTGCAGCGCGCTGCCGAACTGGCGCGCCGCGCAGGCACCGGAGCGCAAGGCGCGCTGGCGCTGGGATTCGCCGGATCGATGCCGTTCACCGAAGTGATGCCGCGACTGTTGCGCGATTTCCGCCGCCGCTGGCCTGCGGTCGAACTGCAGCTGCGCGAACAGCCGTCCCGGCTGCAGATCGACGAGCTGCTGGCCAGCCGACTCGACGTCGGCTTCATCCGCGCCACCGAGCACGAAGGGCTGGCCGCGCTGGCCACCCGAGTGCTGCTGCGCGAGCCGCTGCGCGCGGCGCTGCACGTCGAGCACCCGCTGGCGCGCCGCCGCCGGTTGCAGCTGAGCGAACTGCGCGACGAACCGTTCGTGCTCTACAGCGCCGCGCTGGGCTCGGGACTGCGCGAGCGCACGCTGGCGCTGTGCCTGCAGGCGGGCTTCACTCCGCGCGTGGTGCAGGAGGTGCACGAAATGCCCACATTGGTCGGGCTGGTGGGCGCCGGCCTGGGAATCGGCCTGGTCGCCGCGTCGATGCAGCGCGCCTCGGTCCCCGACGTGCACTACGCGTCGCTGCGCGACGCCGACGCGCACAGCGACATCCTGCTCGCGTGGCGCCGCGACAACGACTCGCCGGTGCTGGCCAACTTCCTCGCGCTGGCGCGCTGACGCGCTACGCGCCGTCGCCCAGCGCCGCGGCGATCGCTGCGGTGCGCACGCGCTGCAGTGCCTGCGCCACCGCGGCACCATCGGCTCCGGGGCCCAGTCCGCGCACGACGGCACCGGCGTCGACCGCTGCGGCGGCTGCCAATGCGCACTGCAGCCGCGCGCGCGGCGCGTACGGCTGCTGCTTGAAGTCGCCGCCGCGACCGAGGTGGTCGGCCTCGCAGGCGTCGAGCAGCTGCGCGAAACGCTGCGGCCGGCGCAGCGCGTCGCAGCGTTGCAGCAACCGCAGCAGCGCGTCCGCCCCGAACGTGGCGCTGCGATGCACGTTGCCGTGTTCGGCAGCGACCAACGCAGCCAGCGCGGCGCAATCCGAAGGCACGCGCAGACGCTGCGCCACCGCAGCGGCCAGCGCCACGCTGCGCTGCTCGTGGCCGATGTGCCGCGGCCACTGCGCGCGCGGCGTCGTCGCCTTGCCCAGGTCGTGCATCAGGCAGGCCCAGCGTGTGGCCAGGTCGGCGTGCAGCGTCGCGGCCGCCTGCAGCACCAGCAGAAGGTGCTCGCCGCAGTCGACTTCGGGATGATGCTGCGGCGGCTGCGGCACGCCCCACAGCGCGTCGACCTCGGGCAGCACACGCGCCAGCGCGCCGCAGTCGCGCAAGACCTCGAACATCCTCCGCGGCGCGTCCTCGAGCAGTCCGCGCGCCAGTTCCTGCCACACGCGCTCGGACACCAGCGCATCGACTTCGCCGGCGATGACCATCGCGCGCATCAGCTCCAGCGTCTCCGAAGCGAGCGTGAAATCCGCGAAGCGGGCCGCAAAACGCGCGACGCGCAAGATGCGCACCGGGTCCTCGGCGAACGCGTCGCTGACGTGGCGCAGCACCCGTCGGCGCAGATCGTCGCGGCCGCCGTACGGATCGACGATGCTGCCGTCGGCGCACTGCGCCATGGCGTTGATCGTCAGGTCGCGACGCTGCAGGTCCTGCTCCAGCGTGACGTCGGCTGCGGCATGCACGACAAAGCCCCGGTAGCCCGGCGCGGTCTTGCGCTCGGTTCGCGCCAGCGCGTATTCGGCGTGGCTGCGCGGGTGCAGGAACACCGGGAAATCGCGCCCGACGGCGCGGAAACCGGCGTCGCGCATCTGCTGCGGCGTGGCGCCGACGACGACCCAGTCGCGGTCGTGCACCGCGCGCCCGAGCAGTGCGTCGCGCACCGCGCCACCCACGATATACGCGGTTCCGGGAACCGCGAAGGGGTCGTCAGAGCGTTCGGGAACTTGCATCGCGCACAGCATAGGGCAGCATCGGCAGCCGGCGTTATATAGTTGCGCGCGAATCATTGCGTGCAACCGATGCCCACCGACGACCTGACCCTGCCCGCTGTTGCCGCGCCCGCTGTTGCCGCGCCCGCTTCTGCCGCGCCCGATGCCGCCACGCAGTGGCTCGACGCGCTGCCGCTGCAGTTCTCGCATTTCGACGCCGATGGCTTCCTGCTGCGCTGCAACGCGGCATTCGCCGCGTGGCGTGGCGCGGACGCCGCGTCGCTGCGCGGCAAGCACCTGCACGATCTGCTCGACGCCGACGAACTCGAACGCGTTCGCCCCTATCTGCGCGAGGTCCTCGCCGGACGCGCGGTGCAGTACACGCGCGACCAGCTGCTCGACGGCGTCGTGCGCTGGCTCGAGGTGCGCCTGCACCCCGAGGTGGAGCACGACCGCGTGCGCGGCTTCTACTGCCTGGACATCGACCGCACCGACCGCAAGCAGCATGCCGAACGCACCGCGCTGCTCGAGCAGGCCGCGGGGGTGACGTTCTGGAGCCTGGACCTGCGCGCCGGCGTGCTGCGCAGCGAACAGGACTGGAGCGACCCACGGCGCGGCGCGCTTCCGGCACGCTACACCATCGACGAGCTGCTCGGCATGCTGCTCGACGAGGATCGCGACGCTGTGCTGCGCGGGCTGCGTCCGCAAAGCCTGCGCAGCGGCGTCAGCCCGCGCATCGAGGCCGGTGTGCGGCGCCGCGACGGCAGCGTGATCTGGACCCGCAGCCAGGCGCTGGTCAGCCGCCGCGACAGCCGCGGCGACGCACTGGAACTGATGGGCATCAGCGCCGACATCACCGCCGAACGCACTGCGCTGCGCGAACTGCGCAGCAGCGAACAACGTTTCCGCACGTTTGCCTCGCTGAGTTCGGACTGGTTCTGGGAGCTCGACGCGCACGGACGATTCACCTCGGTCAGCGCCAGTTCGATGCGCAACCGCCACGTCGAGGCGGTGCGCGACGCGGTGCTCGGGCGCGCCTGGGACGCGATCGACCCGGCGCTGGCGCAACTGCCGCAATGGCGCGCACTGCGCACCGTCATGCAACGCGAGCTGCCGTTCCACGACCTGGTGCTGCCGTATCGCGCCGGAATCGGCAACGCCACGCGCTGGTGGAGCCTCAGCGCCACGCCGGTGTGGGCCGCGCACGGCGTGCTCGACGGCTGGCGCGGCGTGGCGCGCGACATCACCGCGCAGCGCGAAGCCGAGGATCAGCTGTATGCGATTGCCTACACCGACGGCCTGACCGGCCTGAGCAACCGACGCGGCTTCGAGCGCCTGCTGCGCACCGCGCTCGCGCAGCAACCCGCGGGCACCTTGCTGTTCATCGATCTGGATCAGTTCAAGCAGGTCAACGACAGCCTGGGCCATGGCGTCGGCGACCGCCTGCTGGCCGAGGCCGCGCAGCGCATCCAGGGCGCGCGCCGCGCCGGCGACATGGTCGCGCGCTTCGGCGGCGACGAATTCCTGGTCTTCAGCCGCGACGACGCCGACTGCGGCCTGGCCGAGCGCCTGCGCGCCGAGCTGGCACGCCCGTTCCGCATCGATGCGCACGAACTGCGCACCACGGTCAGCATCGGCGTGGCCTGTGCGCCGCGCGACGGCAGCGACATCGACGCACTGCTCAGCCACGCCGACGTCGCGCTGCACGAGGCCAAGACGCAGGGACGCAACCGTGTGCAGGCGTTCACGCCGCGGTTGCAGGCACGCGTGCAGCGGCGCGTGCAGCTCGAGGGCGAACTGCGCGCGGCGCTCGACGAAGACGGCTTCACGCTGATGCTGCAGCCGATCGCCGCGCGCGGCACCGACGGCGTCTGGCGCGTCGAATGCTTCGAGGCGCTGGCGCGCTGGAGCCGCCCGGACGGCGAACGCGTCGGCCCGACCGAGTTCGTGCCGAACCCGAAGGGTCTCGGCGAGATGCATCGCTTCGGCTTGCTGGTCATGCGCCGCGCGCTGCGGCTGCTGCAGCAGTTGCGCGCCGGACACGGCTGGCGCGGCGGCATCGCGGTCAACCTGTCGCCGGCGCAACTGCGCGCGGCGTGTGTCGACTGCCTGCGCGACGAACTGCGCGCCACCGCGCTCGACCCGGCGCTGCTGACCGTCGAGCTGACCGAGAACCTGCAGATCATGCACAGCGCCGAAGCGCTCGAGACGCTCGACGCCATCCACGATCTCGGCGTACGCGTTTCGCTCGACGACTTCGGCGTTGGGTTCTCCAGCCTCGAGTACGTGACCCGGCTGCCCGCCGCACAACTGAAGATCGACCGCGCGTTCTGCCACGGCGTGGCCGCGGACCGGCACAAGGCCGCGGTGGTCACCGCCACGCTGGCGATGGCGCGCAGCCTGGGGCTGCAAGTCGTCGCCGAAGGCGTCGAACACGCCGCCGACCTGGCCTGGGTCGAGCGCGCCGGCTGCACCCTGGTGCAGGGCTGGGCGCTGTGGCCGGCGTTGGAGCCGCAGGATGCAGCCGCGCTGCTGCAGCGCCAGCGCGCCGCGGGTTGAGCCGACGGCGGCCGCGCGCCGGAGATGATGCCGTTCCGCCGCTCAAGCGTCGCGCAGCGACCGGCGCAGGATCTTGCCCACCGGGGTCTTCGGCAACTCGTCGCGGAACACGATGGTGCGCGGTCGCTTGTAGCCGGTCAGACGCTCGGACAGGTACGCCTTCAGCGCCTCCTCGGTCAGCTGGGGGTCGCGGCGCACGACGAACAGCCGCACCGCCTCGCCCGAATTGGCGTCGGGAACCCCGACCGCTGCAGCTTCGAGAACGCCGGGATGCGACACCGCGACGTCCTCGACCTCGTTCGGGTACACATTGAATCCCGAAACCAGGATCATGTCCTTCTTGCGGTCGACGATCTTCACGTAGCCCTGCGCGTCGAGCACGCCGATGTCGCCGGTGCGGAAGAAACCTTCGGCGGTGAACGCGCGCGCGGTGTCCTCGGGTCGCTGCCAGTAGCCACGCATGACCTGCGGTCCGCGCAACGCGACCTCGCCGGCCTGGCCCAGCGGCAGCGGCTGGCCATCGTCATCGACGATCGCGACCTCGGTCGACGGAATCGGCAGCCCGATGGTTCCCGAGAAATGGTCGGTGTCGGTCGGGTTGCACACCGCCGAAGGCGACGTCTCCGACAGTCCGTAGCCTTCGCAGATCGGGCAGCCGGTCTTTTCCAGCCACTGCCGTGCGACCGCTTCCTGCACCGCCATGCCGCCACCCAGCGAAATCAGCAGGTGCGACCAGTCGACGCGCGCGAAGTCCGGGTGGTGCACGAGCGCATTGAACAGGGTGTTGACCGCCGGGAAGCTGTGCACCGGCTGGCGCTGCAGATCCTTGAGCACGGAGGGCAGGTCGCGCGGGTTCGGAATCAGCACCATCATGCCACCCTGGTAGGCGGACAGCAGCATGACCACAGTGAACGCGAAGATGTGGTACAGAGGAAGCGCGCAGACGGTGTTGAGCGGCCCCTGCGGCGCGCCCTTCTTGTGCAGCGCCGGGCGGTTCCAGGCCTCGGACTGCAGCACGTTGGAGACCAGGTTGCGGTGGCTCAGCACAGCGCCCTTCGACACTCCGGTGGTGCCGCCGGTGTACTGCAGCACCGCGATGTCCTCGGCGTCGGGATCGGCCTCGTTGAGCCGCATCCGGCGTCCGGCCGCAAGCGCTGCGCCGAAACGAACCGCACCAGGTAGTTCGAACCGCGGCACCAGCCGCTTGCGGTGGCGCACGACGTAGTTGACCAGCGCCCCCAGCGGGAAACCGAGCATGTCGCCCATGCTCGCCACCACGGTCACGCGCGGGCGCTTCGCGGCGTCGACCTGCTGCAGCGTATGCGCGAAGTTCTCCAGGATCACGATCGCCGCGGCACCGCTGTCGTGCAGCTGGTGCTCGAGCTCGCGCGCGGTGTACAGCGGGTTGACGTTGACCACCGTCAGTCCGGCGCGCAGGATCGCGGCGACCGCGATCGGATACTGCGGCACGTTGGGCATCATCACCGCGACGCGGTCGCCGCGCGCCAGGCCCTGCTGCTGCATCCAGGCGGCGAGCGCGGCCGAGTCGGCGTCCCAGCGCGCGAAGGTCGTCGCGCGCCCCATGAAGCTGAACGCGGGGCGTTGCGCGAACTGCGCGAAACTGCGGCGCAGCAGGTGCACCAGCGACGGGCAGCTTCCGGGGTCGATCTCGGCCGGCACACCGGCGGGATAGGACGCAAGCCAGGGACGATCGTTCATGCGGGGGCGCTCCATCGGGCGACGGTCGAAAAAAGAACGACCGTTCGAAATGAACGCGAGGATAACCGTTCCGGAGCCGCTTGACTAGTCCAAGTCTTGTCCAACGAGGTATGAGCCTGGAGACGGGGCCACGATTCCAACGAGGTGTGAGCCTGAAGGAGGGTGGGAGAGGCGGTTGAGCGGCTGATGGGCAGCGCGCCGGCGCGGCGCGTCGATCATTCTGGGGATGGTGATCGACATGAACGAAGCGCAGGTGCGCACCTTGGT
>JAJZEB010000199.1 GCA_021805805.1 Pseudomonadota bacterium
TCCTTTCGCTCTGGAGTACCGGCCGTCAGTGCGCAAACCACCCCCGCGCAGATCTCGGACACGCCCCCATCGCCCCAAGAAAACCGCAGCATGCGCCGCTGCGGTGGCGCGACTATGCCGCAACCGCGGCCACCTGCGGCATGCGGCACAAAAAATTGCGAATTCGTATTTCGGACGTAAAATTTGCCTTGGTGACGCGCGCGCTGACGCTGTGCGCCGACAACGTGCCTTCAGCGGCTGATGCCCCACTCACGACTCACCTGATCGCGCTGGGTGCGCGCACTTTTGGTGCTCACGCCCTCGCGCTGGTGTGCGACCTCGATCATCGATTTCACCGATTCGACCTTGCGCTCGGATCCCGCATCAGCCCCACGCTCGCGTCCCGCTGTGCGTTGCGCCACCACCGCCTTGGCGGCGGTCGGCGTCAGCGCGGTCTCGTTGCCGCCGCGATTCATCTCGAGGCGCGCGGCCAGCTTCTTCGCATCGTCGCACACGATCGTGGCGCCCAACCTGGCGCGCGAGAGCGCGACATAGAACCGGTCCTGCGAGGCCAGGTTCTGCTGCGTCGATCGCACCCACGCGATCACCGTGTCGCAGGTCTTGCCCTGCGCGGCGTCGGCGGTCATCACGTAGCCGTGGTCGAGGCGCAGCGCGCGCGCGGTCTCCAGCTTCAACTCGTGACCGTGCGCGTCGCGCACGTGCAGGTGCGTGGCATCGTGGCCGGTCACCGTCAGCGCGCTGCCGTTGGGCAGGCGCTGGACGCTGCCATCGTCGCGCTGCGCCTGCAGTGGTGCCCGCGCCACGAGCCGCGCGCCGGCGCCGACCTCGAGCGTTTTCGCATCATGCACCTCGAAGCGCGTGACCGTGCGCGGGTCGAACGTCCACTGCATACCGTCCGCGCGGGCGACGGTGATGCGGCCGTCGCGTTGCGATAGGACGGGCGTGATCTCGCCCTTGCGCGGCCCGTCCTTTTCGTCTCTCGCCCATTCGATCCGGTCGCCGGGCTGATAGCGCGCCGCATCGCGGCGCTGCGCGGCCGTCCATTGCTTCGACTCGATGACCTCGATGCCGCGCAACGGACCTACCTGGCCCGCGGCGGCACGCCGCGCGAGGATCGCGGCGTTGAGTTCGTTGCGATCCGCGCGGCTCAGGGCAACCACCAGCGTGTCCTTGCCCTGGCCGGCCGCCTTGATGTAGTGCGCGGCGATGCGCTCGATCGCCTGCTCGCGCACGCTGGGGCCCTCGGCCTCGCGGTCCTTGCCCGGTTTGATCTCGTACACCTCGATGCGCCGCAGCGCCTCGGCGGTGTGGCCCGCCAAGGCATCGTAAACCGCCTGACGCAGCCCGTCGTGGCGCTGGCGCACGATCTCGGTGAGGTTCTCGCTGCCCAGCTGCTCGCGCAGCTGAGTGAAGGCGGCACCGGCGCCGACGCTGCCGATCTGCTGGGTGTCGCCCACCATCACCACATGCGCCCGCTCCACGCGCGCACGCTCGAGCAGGCGCTCCATGTCCTTGGCCGCGACCATGCTGGCCTCATCCAGAATCCACAACGCCCGCGCCGGCTCCGCGCCGGACGCGGCGGGCTCAGCGGGCTTGCGCGCCAGCGCGGCGCTGACGGTTTCATCGCGAATGCCCAGCGCGGCGCCCAGCGTCTGCGCGGCACTGCTGGTCGGCGCCAGCGCGCGCACCTGCCAGCCGCCTTCTTTTGCGATCTCAGCCACCGCCGCCAGCACGGTCGTGGTCTTGGCCGTGCCGGCGTGGCCGTGCAGGATCTGCAGGCCGCTGCTGCGATCGAGCAGGCTGTGCACCGCGCTGCGCTGCTCGGGGCTGAAGGCGTGGCCGGTCGCTTTCTCCCGGTTCTCGATCGCACGCCCGATCGCGGCCTGACGCGTGGCCGCTGCGCGGCTCGCGCCCGGCGCCTCGCCGATGCGCACGGCGCCCTCGCGCTGCAGCGCGGCGGCGTGCCCCAGCAGGGCGCGTTCGGTGCGCAGGCCCTCGCGCGTGGTGAAGCCCTCGCGCCAGTCGCGCTGACCGCCGGCCGCGCGGCCCCAGGTGCGGCGCGTCTGCAGCTCGCCGGCCTGCTGCGCCCGCGCGATGGCCGCGTGCAGGTCTTTCTCGCTCGCCTGGCCCTGGCTGGCGATCCGCGCCTCATGCTGGAGGTCGCGCGCACTGAAGCGCGCGTCGCGCTCGCCGAGGTGTTCCGCTGCCCGCGCCACCGCGGTGTCGGCAGCGGCGGCGCGGGCCGCCGGCTTGAGCACGCGGTCCTGCGGCCGCTGCGCGGGTTCGTAGCCGTGTTCCCGCGCGGTCGCGCGCCATTCCGCAGCCAGTGCGGCGCGATCCTCGACGGTTTTAGGTGCGCGCGTCGCCAGCGTCGCGACCTGCTTTTCTTCGCTGCTGGCGGTCTCGCGCGACAGGCCCCGAGCTTCCAGTGCGGCATCGATCTCGGCGGTGCGGCTGCTCCAAGCCTCGCGCAAGGCTTGCGGCACTTCGCGCAGCTCGAAGCTGGGGTGGCCCTGGGCGTGCACCGCCCAGTCCACCGTATACCCGGCTTCCCGCGCGCCGTGCGCCAGCGTGTTCATATAGATGGCGTTCGCTTCGGCCTGCGCCGCGTACAGCTCGCGGCTGTCCAGGCTGCGCCACGCGCCGGTCTCGGGGTCGCGCGTGACATTCGCGATCACGCAGTGGCTATGCAGCTGCGGGTCGGCGTTCCGGCTCGTCGTGTGCCGGAACACCGCCGCGGTCATGTCGCCCTGGCGCCAGATGTATTCGCCATCCTCACCACGCTGGCGCGTCACGAGGGCGTGCCGCTCCAGGTGCGTCAGCGCCGCGTGCACGGCCGCATCGTGTGCGGCCACCAGGCGATCGTCGCCGGCGGCCAGCGCGGCGATGCTGGCCGACTTCGGCGCG
>JAJZEB010000057.1 GCA_021805805.1 Pseudomonadota bacterium
GACGCGGGGCAGGGCGACGCGCCGGGCTGACGTGCGCCGGATACGGTGCGGCTAAAGCGCGATCAGCAGCGCGACCACCGCCGAGCACAGCACGGCGATTCCTGCCGAGCCGGTGTCGGTGGCAGTTTCGAACAGCGCGCCGCAGGCGAACCAAAGCGCCAGCCCGCCCCACAAGGTGGCGTCGTGGCCGGAGGCGACGATGACCAGCAGCGATGCCAGCAGCGTCAGCTTGCGCATGCGCGTTTCCCTTTCGTGTCGTCGTGCCGCCAGGGGCGCCGGGTGCGCGCAACCCCGCGCCCGGGACGGCTTCATTGCTTCAACGGCACGAAACGCCGCCGCACGAGGCCGCGCCGCGACGTGTCTCGCCAGGTCCACGTCCCGAACCCTTCGAACAGGCCAAAGTGGCGGTTTGATTTCGCGATTTTTTGATCGCCATCAAGGTTTTGTCGCAGCGCCTTGGCAACAGTAAGTTGCAGTTATTTCAAGAACGCGTTCATATTTGGTAACGCGTCCAGGATGCTTGTCTTGAATTCGTCGATCCCGGTGCGGCGATTCTTTTGTACGGAGTTTCAACAGGCAGGAAATCAAACGATTTTGATATATCGCGAGGAGAATATGAAGAACAAATCAACTGTTTCACGCGTTGCCGCCCAGGAACATTCAAGCGCCGAACGCCCGCGCCGGGCACGGTCGTACGCGGCGTGGCTCGGCGCGTGTTGCGCCGCAGCGCTGCTCGCGGCATGCGGTGGAGGCGGTGGCGGTGGCGGCGCCGCCGCGCCGAGCGCCGCAGGTGGCGGCTCGACGCCGACGTCGAGCCTGAGCGGCTCGGTCATGGGCGGGCAGAGTCCGGTGGCGGGATCGACCGTGGTGCTGTGGGCGTCGGGCCAGGTCGGCGGCGCGGCGACACCGATCGCCAGCACGACGACCGACGCCAGCGGAAAATTCACCCTGGGCTATACCAATCCGGGGGGCAACGCGCTGCTGTACGTGACCGCGTACCAGGGCAACGCCGGCGCGGGCGCCAATTCCGAGCTGCAGATGGCGACGGCGCTGGGGGTGGCCAGCGGGGTCACTGCGTCGGCGTCGGTGACCGTGAACGAACTGACGACGGTGGCGTTCGCCGATGCGTTCGGCACGTCGTATACGTCGTCCGGAGTGGAAGGCGCGACCAGCCAGCAGGCGAGCATCGCGGCGGAGCTGGTCGATGCGTCGTCGGGGAGTTTCAATCCGGCGCTGCTCACCGCGGCCAATGCGGCGACCGTCGAGACGCTGACGCTGAAGGCCGACGTGCTGGCTTCGTGCGTGCAGAGCAGCGGCGCGTCCGGCGGCAATTGCAGCACCATCATGAGCGACAGCGGAGGCACCGCCGACGTCTTCCTCGGCGTCGTCAACTGGGCGACCAATTTCACCGCAGTGAACTGGAAGGCGCTGTACGCGCTGGCCCAGGCGACCCCGGTTTTCGACCAGTCCAGTTACCCGATTTCGGCGCTGGCCAGCGGCTTGCCGCAGATTCCCTACGTCAATATCACGGCGCCTTCGTCGAGCCCGAATGTGCTGCAGTCGCCGCAGGGTATCGTGTTCGACCAGCAATGCAATGCCTGGGTCGGCTCGAGCCTGAATACGAACGGTTATCTGAGCAAGATCTCGGTCGGCAGCCCGGGCCTTCCGGCGACCGCAACGACGGCGGCCGACGCGAACTTCCTGGTGCCCGACGGCAATGGCGGCTTCTTCTACGCGTCGGCCGCCAATGGCAGCGTGGCCGACTTCAGCGCCAACTCGATCGCGACCGGCAATCTGATCGCGCCCAGCGGGCAGCTGGGCGGGACGTTCACGGCGCCGCTGACCGGAATGGCGACTGACCCCAGCCTGACGACGTCGTCGGCATCGGTGGCGTGGGTCGCCGAGAAGGGCGGAGTGTGCCAGGGAACGACCGGCTACGCGGTGAACCAGCCGTGCTATGCGGTGAGCAATGCGGGGCCGGTGGCGGTCGATGCGTCGGGCAACTTGTTCGTCGGCAGCGCGACCAGCGCCGTGGTCTGGCTGATTCCGAAGGGAACCGCGCCGGGCGGCCCGAGCGTGGGCGGGATCACCGGAAACCAGCCGACGATTTCGTGCAGCGTCGGCGGCGTGCCCAGCCAGATGGCCGTGGACAGCAGCGGCAATGTGTGGGTGCTCAGCGAATCGGGCAATACGCTTTCGGAGATCGGCGCGGTCGGCGCGGGCGCTTCGTCGTGCTCGGTGATCAAGGGCTGGAAGGGTTTCCAGAGCCCCGATGCGCTGGCGATCGACGGCGGCGGCAATATCTGGGTAGCCAATTCGGCCAGTGGAGGCATCGACGAAATCCCGGCGTCGAACAACTACTACGGCAGCGCGTTGATGTTCACCAATGCGACGATCAGCGCTCCGTCGAGCCTCGCGGTCGACCCGCTCGGCGACCTCTGGGTGGCCAACAATGGAAACAACAGCGTGACGGTGTTGTTCGGCGTGGCCGCGCCGACCGGGTCGTGCACGCCGTCGAGCCAGGGTCAGGTGTGGAAGGCACCGACCAGCGACGCGAATTGGAATCCGCCGATCTCGTCGAGCGCTTCGGCGACTGCGTCGTCGTCGTCGAACGCCAGCGGCGGCGGATGGGGGCTGGATTGGTCCGGCATGTACACCGGGATCAATTTCTTCGACTGAAGGCCGCCATTGCGCGATCGGGACCGCGCCCCTATGCTGGAGCGATGACAATCCGGGCAAGCATCGCACAGCAGGACAGCGACCGCGTGATGCGGTCGCGGGGCGCGGCGCGCGCGCCGCGTCCGGCGACGGACGCCATGCGCGAGGGCGCGCGCGAGGGCCTTCGGCCGCGGCGTCGTGCGGGCTGAGCCGCGCATGCACGGTCGGTTGGCGCGCGTGGCGCTGGCGCTTGCCGCCTGGCTGGCTCTGGGCGGGCTGGCGGCGGCCGCTCCGGTGTCGATCGTCGCCGCGGAGAGCACCTACGGTGCGATCGCGCAGGCGGTCGGCGGGCGCTTCGTCGCGGTGGTCAGCATCATCGACAACCCGAACGTCGATCCGCATGACTTCGAGGCCCAGCCGAGCACTGCGCGTGCGGTGGCCGGCGCCGCGATCGTGATCGCCAACGGCCTGGGCTACGACGGCTGGATGCAGCGACTGGTCGACGCCAGCCCGGCGCGCGGGCGCCAGCTGGTGGTGGCGGCCGAGGTTGGCCGCGCGTGGGTGCTGGCCGACCACAATCCGCATTTGTTCTACGACACCCGCGTCGCGGCGGCGGTGGCGGCGCGCGTGGCCGCGCTGCTGCAGGCCGACGATCCGGCGCACGCGGCCGACTACGCGCGCAACCTGGCCGCGCTGCGCGTGCGGCTGGCCCAGGTCGACGCGCGGGTGGCGCAGCTGCGCCGGCGCTATCCGGCACTGCGGGTCACGGCGACCGAGCCGGTCTACGGCTACATGCTGCGCGCACTGGGTTGGAGCAGCTCGGGGCAGGCGCTGCAGTTCGACGTGATGAACGACACCGAGCCGTCGCCGGCGGTGGTCGCGCGCTTCGAGGACGCGCTGCGTCAGCGCCGCGTCGCGCTGCTGATCTACAACCGGCAGGTGCACGACCCGCTGACGCGGCGTCTGGAGGCGCTGGCGAAGGCGTCGGGCGTGCCCGGCGTCGGTGTCGATGAGTTCGTGCCGCCGCGCACGGGTTACGCGCAATGGCTGCTGCAGGGGCTCGGCGAGGTGGAGCGCGCGCTGGCGGCGCGGTAAACCCGCGCCGGCTTCAGGGCGCCGCGCAGTCCCCGGACTTGTCGCTGATCCAGCAACTGCTGTTCGTGCTCCATCCGCTTGCCGCAGCCGTGGTCTGACGCGCGCCGGTGTTGTCGAGCGTGAATACGAAGCCGGCCGCAGGCCCGCTCCCCGACGCCGTCACCGTGTATGTCGTCTGCGAAAGATTGCTGCACATGATCGTGAAATTATTGACGACCGGCGGGCTCGCGCAAGATCCGACGTACGTGCCATGGTCTTGGGCATACTGGGCCATGGTCTGTGCCTGTGCCAGCAGCGCTGCTTGCGCCGTGTTGATGTAACCGCGCAACGCATAGTTGTTGTATGCCGGCAGCGCGATCGCTGTCAATATGGCAACGATAAGAAGGGTAACCAGCAACTCGATCAGCGTAAATCCAGCGTGGGTGGCGCGAACCCACTCCCCGGTTGGGCTGCCGCTTGGCATGTCGGCTCGTCGACGGTCGGTTCGACGAAGGTCGGCTGGTCGCATCTGGCAGGCTCCGCATCAAAACTCGTGAGGCGCACCATCGTAATCGCTAGTGTAGCCTGATCGGGCCTCATGCTTGAAAAATTCGACGACGTCCATGTTTTCAACGCTATTATGGTCCGCACCGGCGCATATTTCGCCAAACCGGGGTCGTTGCCGACCGCTCATTTGCAGGTGGAAGTCCCGAAATCGCACGACCATGCCGACGAGTGCGTTACATCAAACGGCCAAGCCACGGCGACGCCGAGCCGGGTTCACGCTGCTCGAGTTGCTCGTGACGATGCTGATCGCCGCGCTGTTGCTGAGCATGGCGCTGCCCAGCCTGCTGCGCTCGGTTGCTGCACGACGTGCTGCCTCGCTGTCGGAAACTTTCGTGCAGGACGCCGCGTGGGTCCGCGCGCAGGCTCTGGCTGGCGCGACGGTGGCAACGATCACGTTGAGCAGTGATTGCAGCTGGGATACCGAGATCAGCTGGACGGCCAGCACCACTGGGACGACCGACACGGCCCACTCGCTGACCCCCCAGCAGGTCAGCGCCGAATATCAGGGTGCAAGCTGTTCGGGTATGGGTAGCAGCAGCTTGGCGCTGAGCTACGACAGCCTTGGCATGGTCGACATCAGCAGCGGCACATCGAATCCGTCGAATACGATTTCTTTCACCCTGGCAGGCAATCCGGCACAGCCGTCCACGATCTACGTCTACGGTTCGGGTGTCATCTTGTGGGGGCCGCAGTATGCGTCCTGACCACCGCCGGCAGCTCGGCTTCGGTCTGCTCGAAGTGCTGATCGCGCTGATGATCTTCTCGCTGGGTATGCTTGGTCTGTCCGCGCTTTACGCGCGCACTGCTCCTCAACCGTATACGAACAGCACGGTTGGCAACGTGCAAATGGCCGCCGACGCATTGTTCGCGATTCTCGGGGCGAACCCGTCGGTGTTGCCGGTCAGCGCCAGCAGCGCTGCAATGGCCAGTGCGATGCCAACGGCTTCGTTGATGGACTGGTTCAGCCAATACGCCTCGCTGTTGCCGGGCCTGACCGTTTCGATCGTGGCGCAAAACAACGCCGACGGCACGGCGTGCAGTTCGAGCAGCTGCGGTTTGCAAGTGACGATTGGATGGACGCAGGGGTCGACACAGCGCTCTCAGGTGTTCTATGGCCAAGTTGGCATTCAATAGGCGGATCCATGGCCTGACGCTGATCGAGTTGATGGTCGCGCTGACCATCAGCGCGATTCTGGGGCTGGTCGTGTTCATCACGCTGGGGTTCGGGTTCCGGCAGGACGCTGACAACAGCAGTCTGACTCAGATGAACGATAACGCGCGTGCCGCACTGACCCTGTTGACGCGTGACCTGCAAAGCGCCGGCTTCATGCTCAGCATCGCGCAACCCCGCTGCCAACTGACATTGACGTACGACTCCAATCAGAGCGGTTACGCCACGCAAGGGCCGGTCTGGGCGGCATCACAGGCCAGCGGCACCGCGCTGCCATTGCAGACGTCAGCGCCGGGCTATGGCAGCGGGTACGGGCAGCAAGCACTGATGATGACCTCCGCGCCAAGCATTCCGCAGTATGTCGCCAACAGCATCCCGCCCCTGTCGGTCGTTCAGTTCGGAACCACCCAGTCAGGCAGCGGCCAAGGCGCGATGAACAGTACGCAGCTGCCCATTTCGACCAACCAGCTGCTCAGCGGACAGGGGGTCAACGTTGGCGACATCGCCTATCTGGCGGTGCCGATGAGCGGTGGCATCGTCTGCTTGCGCATCCCGATCGTGAACAACAACGCAAGCAGCGGACAGGGCGCGACGTACATCAAGAGTTCGCCAAGCAACCTGATGCCGTCGACCGGTTACACCGGATACGCCGGGCAGGTCCCGGCGGCATTTGGCACGCTCGCAAATAGCAACCTCGTCCATGCGCAATTGATCGACCTGGGTAGCGCGCCCGATACGCTCGAGATCCAGCAGTATTGGATCAGCGAGAGCAGTGGCCAGAGCTTTCCTGTGCTGCAGCGCTCGACCTACGACGCGATGAGCGACGCGCTGATTTCGCAACAGGCGATTGCACCGGGAGCGGTGAGTCTGCAGGCGCTGTTTGGCGTGATCCCATCCGGGCAGACGGCAATCGCGTGGAAGACCTGGGGTGACGTCGCGCCAACCGATCAGTTGGTCGAAGTCGCGCTGGCACTGGTCATGCGAACGCTGCAAGCCGATCCGCAGTACACCGCGCCGTCTTCCATCAGCGTGCCGCAGCCGAGCAGCACGGCGTCTGCGCCCGATGCGTTTGTCCCTTACACGCCTAGTTCGTCCGAACTGCATCACCACTTCGCGGTTTACGTCACGCAGGTCTGGTTGCGCAACGTGACCGCGAACGCGCAATCGGGGGGATCTGGCGGCTCGACTTCGAGTACATCCAGCGCAAGTACTGGCGATGGCACCGATGGCTAAGTACAGGCTGGATATGCGTACCATGAAGCTTCCGCGAGGCGGATTGCACCGCGCCCAGTCGGGATCGATGCTGCTTGTGGTGCTGATCGCTTTGCTGCTGATGTTCCTCGGCGCGTTGTTTACTTTTCGCGGCGAGCTCACCGACACGTCATTGACCGACGCTTTCAGCCAGCGGCAAAAGAACACACAAGCCAGTGAGCTTGCGCTGCAGTGGATCGTCGCGCAAATCGCGCAGGCCAGTCAGAACGCTCCGGGGCAAATGCTCGAAACCGCTGCAAGCGGCCAGCCCTGGTTTCTGTCACTGTCGCCTGGCACCGCGTTGACGCAACCGGATCCCAGTTATTGGGCGACATGTATCGCCAAGCCGACGTCAACCGATACCTGCGCCGAAGTCACATTGAATAACGGGGCTGCAGGGCTGCCCAACGGCGCAACGCAAAACGCCTGGACTTTTGTCGAACCCACGGGGCAGTCCGACTCCAGCGCCTGTGGCGACACCCAGGGACTTGTCGCCCTCTACTACGACATCTGGGTGCATACCGTTGACCCGCGCACGGGCGTGGCAGTCGACACCGAGGCGCTCTACAAACTTTGTCTGGTGCAGTGAGGCTGCCATGAATCCTTCCGCTCTGTTGCACCAGCTGTGTGCGCGGGTTGTTTTGGCTGGGTTCGCCCTGTTCATCCTCGGCGCTTTGAATCCGGTCGATGCTACCAACATCGTGCAGGACAACTTCACCGGAACCTCAGCGTCGTTGCCTTGGGTGGCGACTGGCGGTGCCTGCCTCACGGCGGGGAACGCGACGACGCAGGTGATCAACGGCATCGGCATTCCTGCCTGCGGCACCAAAGATTACATCAATCAAACCGAGGTCGGCGGCGTCAACGGTACCCTGCCCGATCCGGTCGGCCAGGGCGCACTGCGCCTGACCAACGATGACAGTAAATTCGTGCAAGGCGGCGTGATCGACACAGCCGCATTTCCGACCGACCAGGGCATCCAGATCACGTTCACGACCTACACGTACGACGCCTTGCAGGACGGCAGCGTGCGCGAATACAACGACGGCACCTGCCCGTCCGACAAGGGCTATATTTGCAGTAACCACGGCGGCGACGGCATCTTGTTTTTCCTGCTTTCGGTGCCCACGGATGGGTCCGGCAATCCGGTCGCGATCGATCCGAGCAACCTGCCGGTCGGCGGCGCCGGTGGCAGCCTCGGTTACTCCTGCAACAACCGGAATTCCAAGCCCATCACCGGCGACCCGACGTTCGGCGTCGATGGCATGCCCGACGGATATATCGGACTGGGGATGGACGATGGCGGGTTTTTCCTGGACAAGACCGACAACACCAGTACGCAGTACGCCGAGCAGATTCCCGAGACGATCGGTCTGCGTGGTTCGGGTAACATCAGTTGGAGTACACTCAATCAATATAATTCGAAATATTATCCATCGACGCTTAGTTCCTCAGACAAGGTGAAGGCAGTCGAGAAGACATGCAGCAGCGGCTATTATTGGAATTTCTCGAATGCTTCGTCGCCAAAAAAGACCAGCACGCCGGTACCCTATGACTATAACTACATGGCCGCGGAGCATCTGCCATCGACCACACCGATGTCGAGCGTCTCCGCAACCAAGCGCGGCGATGCCTTCCCGATCACCTACCGCCTCATCATCACGCCAGATGACAAACTGAGCCTTGATTACAACTGGAACAACACCGGCTTCCAGAACATCCTCCCGCCTACGTCGATCACTAATAGCAACGGCCCGCTGCCATCATATTTCAGATTCGGCTTTGCGGGTACCGCGGGTGGGGCGAGCAATATTCACGAAATAACCTGCTTCGAAGCTTCGCCGGCCGCGCGCACCATAGGCGCTCCGGTGGCGCCGCTGACGATCAGCTCGAATGGCTTTCTCTACACGCTCGACAGCAACCCAAGCCCGGTGCAGGGATTCGCCTATGCCTACGCGCTGTCGAACAGCGGCACTGCGTCGAACCAGTCGTCGTGGGAGGCAGGCGCGCTGATGAGCCAGAACGGCACGCGCAGTTCGACCACCCTTGAGTCGACCGCAGCCGATGGATCGTCGATCGCGACCCTGGCATCGCTGGCCAGCAGCGACGCAACGGCTTTTGCGCTGAGCCCATCAACCTGTGTGCCGGATGTCTCGACCATCGTGTCCTATACGGTCGATCCCAACACCGCGGCTCCCAGCGGCTGTTCGCTGCCTTATCTCGGCAGCCGGGCTGCAGGCTCCGTGCTCGATGGGTTCGGTGCGGGCGACTTCGCGACGTTGCTGAACCCGCCGTCCAATGTCAGCGACGCGTTGCTGCCCGGCTATCTCAGTTATGAGACGACCGAGAAAGGGCGCGCGACGGCACTGCTGTTCACCGATGACGATGGTTTCCTGTACGCGGTCGACGCGACGACCGGCGCGCTGCGCTGGGGCTGGATGCCGCGCGGCTTCCTGCCGCAGTTGCAAAGTTATTCGACTTTTCCATACAACGACAATTTCGCCGGCAAGTTCGCTGTGGTCGATGCGCAAAACACGGCCGGAGGTAACACGACTTGGGGTACCTATATCGTCGGCAGCGCGCAGGGAGGTGCCCTGTGGTACGACCTCGCGCTTGATTCCAACGGCAATCCGTCGAAGGTCGTCACAACTTTTGTGCCTCAAACCAATTCGATGCCCAGCAACACCCAGGCACTTCCGTCCAGCACGACCGGGTACCCGCAGCGCCAGGCTCCGGTGATCGGCAACATCAGCGGCAGCCAATACGCTGCCTTTATCGTCAACGGTTCGGGCGGCAGCACGCTGGTCGAGTTCAACGTCGCAACCGGCGCCTCGAGCACGGCGTCCCTGCCTGGCAGCGTCGGCACCGTGACGAGCGCGTTGTATCTGGATCCGTATTCAGGCGAACTCTACTTCGGCAACGGTAACGGCACGATCTACGTGACCTCGTTCAGCGGGACAGCCAGAACAGACGTTGGCAACGTCACCTCGCTGGGCACCACCGAGGACAGTCAGCCGGTCATCTACATCGGCACGCAGACGGTGAAGAGTCAGCCCTACTTGTGGGCGGTCAGCACCAACAGCGGTGCCAATACGAGCACGCTCACGGTGTACGGTATCGGCAACACCGGCTGGAGTCCGCTGTGGGCCAGCGGCGCAGGCTCGGCGTACAGCTGGGGCGGTTCGGGCTGGAACACGCTTGCCGCAACATCGACGAATCCGGCGCCGATGCAGAACGATGCACTGATCTCGGATGCGCCGCGCGTGGTCAACGGCGTGCTCGTCGTGCCGGCCTACGTACCGCCCAGCAGCAGCGCGGCAAGTTGCAATATCAATGGTGAAGGGTATTACGACTTCTTCAGCCTGCCCTCGGGCACATTCCCGAGCAAGACCGTCATCCAGGACGGCAACTATCTGACCGGCAATCTTGACCTTGGTCAAGGCGAAGCGTACACGCCGAACCTGTCGGTGAACGGCAGCACTGTGCCTGTGTATGGAGGCACCCAGCAGTCGGGTTCGACGAGTCCGTTGCTGTTCAGCGGCGCCAGCATCAACCAGGTGGTGCAGTGGCGCGTGCATTGACGCGCACGCACTGACCGCGGCGTGTCAGCCCGCCGGCGCGTCGCTGACGCGCTGCAGCAACCAGTCCTGCAGCCGCTGCTGCGCGTCGCGGCGCTGCGGCGACGGCGCCGAGGCGTGCACCAGCGCGTGCCAGCGCGCGGCCTCGGCGTGGCCGCCGGCACGCAGCAGCGCGGTCAGCGGGCAGTCGTCGAAGCCCAGCGGATAGTGCCCTTGTTCGGCGTGCAGGTAGTACCACTGGTAGGCCAGCGCGCCAAGCCAGCTGTGCAGCGCGCCGTCGCGCAGCCGCAGCCGCGGCCCCTGGCCGAGCCAGGCGGTGAAGTCGGCCGCCGGCATCGGCCGGGCGACGACGTAGCCCTGCACGTAGCGCGCGCCGAGCACCGCAACGGCTTCGGCGACGGCGGTGCTCTCGACCCCCTCGACGACGACCTCGCGGTCGAAATCGGTTCCGATCTGGACGATGGTTCGAATCAGGCTCAGGATCTTGATCGGCGAGCGCAGGATTTCTCGGGTGATTCCTTGGTCGACCTTGATCACGTCGAAAGGCAGGCTGGCCAGCCGCAGCAGGCTGCTGTAGCCGGCGCCGAGGTCGTCGATCGACAGCCGCACGCCCAGGCGAACCAGGGCGTCGATCGCCTCGTCGCGCCGATGTTCGTCGAACTCCTGCGATTCGACCAGCTCCAGCGTGAGCTGCGCCGGAGCGATGCGCTCGCGGCGCAGCGCCTCCTCGACCCAGCGCGCGCAGTCCGGGTGCACCAGGGTCGACGGCGGCAGGTTGACGCTGAGCGCGATGTCGAGCCCGGCGTCGCGCCACGCGCGCAGCCGCGCCAGCGTCTGCGCCAGCCCGGAGCGGAACAGGGTGTCGAGGTCGGCTTCGCGCAGCGCGGGCAGGAACTGGCCCGGAGAAACCACGCTGCCGTCGTCGCGCAGCAGCCGCGACAGCGCTTCGACCTTGCTCACGCTGCCGTCGACCAGGTCGACGATCGGCTGCACGTACATCTGCAGCCGGTCGGCATAGAGCATTTCGCGGTAGGCGACGACGTCGGCCATGTCGAGCGCTGCCGGCGTCGCCCCGGGGCGGTGCGCGATGCCCAGCCAGCGGTTCTGCAGCGACATCAGGAAGGTGCGCATCCAGCCGGCGCGGAACTGGCTGCGCCAGGCGCCGAGCAGAACGAGGATGAATTCGCTGCGCTGTCCCAGCACCGGAATCGCCGCCGCGCTGCGCACGCCCAGCGGGCACAGTTCGGACGCCCATGGCAGCGAATGCGGGTCGGTGCCGTAGGCGTCGATGCGCTCGATCTCGCCCGAGACCCAGGCCGCGCGCGCCAGTCCGTTGCCGGTCGGCAGTGCGGCGTTGAGCGTGGGCTGCAGCGCTTCGCCCGACAGCAGCTGCGCCACTTGCGCGGCCAGCGGCCCGCTGCCGAGTTCGGGCGTGAACACGCCGTTGACCCGCGGCCGCATCAGCATCGCGGCCAGCATGCCGGGCAGCGCGCCGAGCGCCTCGAGCTCGTCGTGCGCGCCTTCGACCCAGGCTCCCGGAGGCACCGCGGGACGCGCCAGGCAGCCGTTGTATTCGTTGACCACGCGCTGCATGGCGTCGAGTTCGGCCTGCATGTCGATCTGCAGCCGCTCCTCGATCGCGCGCAGGGTGCGGTAGCGCACCCGCGCCGGCATGTTCATGGCGTCCATCTGCAGCCGCAGCAGCTCGCGGTAGACGGCGATCGCGCTGCTGATGGCGGCGCTGCTGACTCCGGTCAGCGCATGGACGCGGCCGACTTCGGCGCCGCGCGCGGCAATGGCCGCAGCGGTGGTTTCGGGATGCAGCAGGAAGTGCAGGTGCGCGACCTGGGTCCGGCGCAGGTGCTCGTGCTCGGATTCGGACAGGCTGGCAAGGATCGGCGCCGAGTCGGGCTCCTGGCCGATGCGGGCGTAGAAGTCGTGGGCGAAGGCGTCGGCGATGGAGTCGAGCGCGTGCCCGAGCGCGTGCAGGTTGAGGGTGGCTTCGGCGCCGAAGGCGTTGAACGGCGCTTCGCGCGGCGGCTCGGCGGCCACGGTGCCCAGGTTCCACCAGCGCGACCGCGTGCTCTTGTTCACCTTGGCGTGGTACATGGCCACGTCGGCCACGCGCAGCAGCGCGTCGGCGTCCTGCGCGTCGGTCGGGTACAGCGCCAGCCCCATCGACATGCCCACGTGCACCAGGTTGCCGGGGCCGACTTCGAACGCCGCGTCGAGCGCGCCGTGCAGGCGCTCGAGCATGGCGCCGAGCTGCGGCAGCAGCCGCGTGGCGTCGAGGTCTTCGAAGACGACGACGAATTCGTCGCCGCCGAGGCGCCCGAGCAGGTCGCTGCCGCGCATGCGCTCGGTCAGCCGCGCGGCGATCTGCTGCAGCAAGGCGTCGCCGGCAGCGTGTCCCCAGCGGTCGTTGACCGGTTTGAAGTCGTCGAGGTCGAGCATGCCGACTGCCAGCTGGGTGCCGTGGCGGCCGGCGCGCTCGATGGCGCGCGCCAGCCGGCGCTCGATGGCGCGCCGGTTCGGCAGCCCGGTCAGCGGGTCGTACATGGCCATGCGGCCGAGCTCGTCGTTCAGCGCGTGGCGCCGGCTGACGTCGACCTGGGTCCACAGCACCCGCTGCACGCCGTCGCCGAGATCGAGCAGCACGCCCGCGGTGTCGAGCCAGACGGTGGCGCCGTCGCAGCGCCGGTAGGCCATGTCGTCGAGCGCGCCGCGACCGTCGCGCAGCACGCGCGCGGCCAGGTCGCGCACGCGCGCGCGCACGTCCGGATCGGGGTAGGCGGCTTCGACGTCGTGCGCCTGGAACTGCGCGAGGTCGCGCGCGCCGGCGATCTGCAGCAGCCGCGCGTTGACGTGTTCGAGGTGGCGCTGCGGGTAGCGCACCACGGCCACGCCGACGCTGATGTTGTCGAGCAGCGCGGCGTTGAAGCGCAGCGTCTGGCGCTCGCGCTGCAGCGCGTCGACGCGGTCGAGGCCGTGCGAGATGTCGCCGACGAGCTGCAGCGCCAGCTCGCGCCAGTCGGCGTCGAAGGCGTCGGCGCTGGTCGCGTACAGCGTGAACACGGCCCAGATGCGCCCGCCGCGCAGCAGTGGCAGCGTGGCGGTGCCGCGAAAGCCGAAGGTGCGCGCACGCTGGGTCCACGGCGCCGCGTGCGCGGTGTCGGGAATGTCGCCGAAGGCGGCGACTTCGCCGCGCCAGACGCGTCCGGCCGGACCGCGCCCTTCCTCCAGCGCCGGGTCCGCGGAAATGACCAGTTCGTCGAGGTAGCCGCGCGCCGGTCCGGCGCTGGCCAGAAACTGGAAGCGCAGGCTGTCGTCGGGGCGGCCGATCCAGGCCAGCGCCAGGTCGGGAAGGCCGACGATCAGCGCGCAGAAGGTTTGCAGCAGGCCCTGTTCGTCCTGCGCCTGGGCGATGACACGGTTGACGCCGGAGATCACGCGGCGGAATTCGGACAGTTTGATGATCTGCGCGCGATGGCTGCGCTCCTGCGTGAGCAGCGCGCGCGCGCGTCGCGTGGCGCGGCTGTCGAGTTCGTCGTGCAGTTCGCGCAACTGCTGCAGCGCGGCGCGGCGTTCGGCCTGCAGCACGGCGGCGAGCAGTCCGCCGCCGCCGACGATGAGCAGGAACAGCGTCATGCCGCTGACCTGCCTCGCCAGCGGCACGTGGCCGAGCAGCGGCGGGTGCAGCATCACGGTGGTGATGACCAGCAGGTAGGTCACGGCCTGCAGCGCGATGCTGACCAGCATGTCGAGTGCGAGCAGCGACCACAGCGGCGGCAGCAGCAGCAGGCCGGCGAATCCCAGGCGGTAGACGATGCTCAGTTCGTGGCTGCCGAACACCAGCGCCCAGACCAGCAGCGTGAGCACGGCCACGCCGGCGATCTGCGCGATCTGCGCGCTCAGCGCGCGCAGATCGCCGCGGCGCTGCCACAGCAGCTGCAGCGCCGGCGCCAGCAGCACCGCGGCGCCGGCATCGGCCAGCGTCCAGCCGAGCAGCGCAGCGCCTGCGGCCGCGCCGCGCACGCCGTTGCACAGCGCCAGCGCGCCGACTCCGACCAGCGCCGAGGCCAGCGCCTGGACGACGCCCATGCCGAGCAGGTAGGCCAGCGCGCCGCGCGGCGAGCGCCACCACTGCCGCGGCTCGATGCGCAGGCCGCGCAGCACCGCGCGGCCGAGCAGCGGCGCCGTGCTGTTGCCGGCCGCGGCGAGCAGCGCGCACGGCAGTCCGAGGTGGAACAGCACGGTGTTGGCGACCAGCGCGGCGACGAACACCGCGCCCATGGCCGAGCTGCCCCACCACAGCGCGGCGAGCACGGCCACCGCAGCCGGCGGCCAGAACGGAGACGCGCCCTTCACCAGCAGCGCGGGCCAGGCGGCCAGCGCCAGATAGGCCGCCGCCACCGCGGCGTCGCGGCGCAGGCGCGCCGGCCAGCGGAACCGGTCCTGGGGCTGCACGGGGCGGGTGCTGGACATCGATCGGGTTGTGGGCGTCGGGACCGGCATCGCCGCATGGGCGCACAAGATCCCCCCGACTATAGCGAAGGTGGCTTCGGCGTTGGGGAAACTTCAGCAGGGGACGAGCGCCTGCGGCGGCTGCCCGCGCCGGCCGGACCGAACCGCGCGCCGGCGATCGCGCCGGTGGCGCACGGCCCCCGGCGCGTGGCGCGGCCGCGCCACGGCGTCAGGCTGCGGCGTCGGCGGCGACGGTGCGGTTGCGCCCGGAGTCCTTGGCCCGGTAGAGCGCGGCGTCGGCGCGTTGCAGCAGGTGCTCGAAGGGCTCGCCGGCGGCGCGGGTGGCGACGCCGATCGAGACCGTGAACGCGTCGAGCACGAAGCCGTCGCTGCGCCGCTTCAGGCGCAGCGCGGCCACGCGCAGGCGCAGCGCTTCGGAGACATGCACGGCGTCGCGCGACGCGGTTCCGGGAAGCAGCAGCAGGAATTCCTCGCCGCCGAAGCGCACCGCGTGGTCGCTTGCGCGCAGGCTGCCGCGCAGGGTCGCCGCGACGGTTCGGATCACGGTGTCGCCGAGGGCGTGGCCGTGGCCGTCGTTGATGCGCTTGAAATGGTCGATGTCGATCATCGCCACGCTCAGCGGCAGCGCAGCGTCGTCGCTGCCGATTTCGGCCAGACAGGCGTCGAGGCCGCGCCGGTTCCACAGCTGGGTCAGCGGGTCGAGCAGGCTTTCGCGGTGGCGCTGGCGCAGTTGCATGCGCAGGTCGCCGACCTCGGCCATCGCGGCGTCGAGCCGCCGCCGCATCTGCGCGTTGTGTGCGCGGGCTTCATGCGCCGCGCCGACCATGGTCTGCGCCAGCGCGCGCAGCGCGTCGGCGCTGGCGCCGCGCTCGATGCGCTGCAATTGCTCGGCCAGGTCGTCGCCGAAGCGCAGCGCTTCGCGCCCGGCCTCGTCGACGGTTCCGGCGACGTCGCCGAGCAAGGCCTGCATGCTGTCGCCCAGGGCCTGCAGCGGCGCCAGCGCGTTGTCGTCGAGGTGTCTGGATTTCAGGTCCTGCAGCAGCACGCGGTCGACCGCGCGCCCCGACGCGGCGTGCGCCGCGAGCGCGTCGCGCAGCGCCGCCGAGGTGTCGCCGGCGATCGCATACGCCACCGGCAGGGTCATCGGGTCGGGCGCGATTCCGCGCTCGACCAGCCAGTCGGTGGCGGCCAGCGCGATCGCGCGCGCCTGCTCGACGTCGAGCGGCGCGCGCGCATGGGTCTGCTTCATCGGGGTCCTCGAATATGCGGTCGGCGTACCGTTCATGTTGGCAGACGGGACGTTCAAAAGGCGTTGTGCGCGCCTGAATCACGCATGAGACGGGCGTGAACGCGCGGCACCGAACGGCGCCGCGTTCACCGCGGCAGCGCCACCCCGGCGTCGTCGCGCGTCGCGCCGAGGCTGGCGCGCGCGCGCTGCTCGAACGCGGCGGCTTCGAGCGGGTGGCCGAGCAGGTAGCCCTGGAAGGCGTCGCAGTCCAGGCTTTCGAGGTAGGCGAGCTGGGTCTCGGTCTCGATGCCTTCGGCGATGACGTCGAGGCCGAGGCCCTTGGCCATCGCGATGATGGTCTGCACGACCACGGCGTCGCTTTTCGAGGACGGCAGCGCGGTGACGAAGGAGCGGTCGATCTTCAGCTCGGTCAGCGGCAGCCGGGTCAGGTAGGCCAGCGACGAGCTGCCGGTGCCGAAGTCGTCGAGCGCGATGGCGATTCCGCGCGTGCGCAACGCGGCCAGCTTGTGCGCGGCGGCGGCGATGTCGTCCATGACCATGCTTTCGGTGACTTCGAGCTTGAGCCGCGACGGCTCGACGCCGTGGCGCGCGATGCTGTGCAGTACGTGGTCGACGAAATCGTCCTCGCGGAACTGCGGTGCGCTGACGTTGACCGCCAGCCGCAGCCCGCGCAGCGACGGTTCGCGCGACCACGCGGCAAGGCGCGCGCAGGCGGCCTCGATGACCCAGCGTCCGAGCGGGCGGATCAGCCCCGATTCCTCGGCCACGGCGATGAACTCGCCTGGCGCGAGCAGGCCGCGGTTGGGGTGCGCCCAGCGCAGCAGGGCCTCGGCGCCGACGGCGCGGCGCGCGCGGTCGAGCTGGATCTGGAAGTGCAGTGTCAGCTCGTCGCGGGTCAGTCCGACGCGCAGATCGGACCACACGGCGTGGCGGCGCTCGACCGCGAGCTGCATTTCGGGGGCGAACAGGCGGGTGCGGTCGCGGCCGTCGGCCTTGGCGCGGTACATCGCGATCTCGGCCTCGCGCAGCACGCCGGCGGCGCTGGTGGTGCCGGCGCCGAACACGCTGATGCCCACGCTTGCGCTGCAGCTCGGGGCGCGTGCGGCGCGCGCGCCGCGCGCCGCAGCGGCCGCCGTGCGCAGGCGTTCGGCGCAGTCCAGCGCACGCTGCGCCGCGGCTTCGGCGTCGTCGCCGAGGTCGTCGACGAGGACCGCGAACTCGTCGCCCGAAAGCCGCGCCGGAAGTTCGCCCGGAAGGGTGCAGCGCCGCAGCCGCAGCGCCACGGCGCCGAGCAGTTCGTCGCCTCCGGCCAGGCCCAGCGCGTCGTTGACGTGCTTGAAATGGTCGAGGTCGAGCAGCAGCAGCGCGCCGAAGCCGCTCGCGCGGCTGCCGTCGGCCAGGGTGTGCGCCAGCCGCTCGAGCAGCCAGCGACGGTTGGGCAGCTCGGTCATGCTGTCGATGGTCGCCAGCCGCGCGGCGCGCGCTTCGGCGTCGCGCTGCGCGGTGATGTCCGAGGTGGTCGCGATGTAGTGGCGCACGCCGCCTTCGCGATCGCGGATCGCCGACACCGTCATCCAGGCCGAGAACAGCGCGCCGTCGCGCCTGCGGTTGACGATCTCGCCCTGCCAGAAGCCGTCGGCGGCGATGCGCGACCACATGTCGGCGTAGAACGCCGGGGCGTGGCGCCCGGACTGCAGCAGCTTGGGAGTGCGCCCGATGACTTCGTTCGGCGCGTAGCCGGTGATGCGGGTGAACGCTGCGTTGACTCGCTGGATGCGCAGCCGGGAGTCGGTGATGATGATCGATTCCTGCACGTCGAAAGTGGCCGCGGCGATTTCCAGCTCCTCGTCGACGCGCCGGCGCTGCGACAGGTCGGTGAAAAAGCCCAGGCGCAGCAGCGGCGCGCCGTTCTCGCCGCGCACCGTGGTGACGTCGGCCAGCACCGGGAAGCGGCTGCCGTCGCGCCGCAGGTGCTCGGTCTCGAGCACCAGATGGCCCTGCGCGTCGACGCGCGAGGCCGCTTCGGCGAGCTGCGGCAGGCGGTCTTCCGGGTAGAGTTGCGCCACCGGCACGCCGACGAGTTCGTCGGGGCGATAGCCGCGTTCGCGCGCGAACGCGTCGTTGACCACGCGCAGGCGTCGGGTCTCGATGTCGCTGATCGCGATCGCGCAGGTCGAGTGCGCGAACGCCTGCTCCCAAAGCCTGAGCTCGGCAGCGACGGTGCGCTGGCGGGTGACGTCCTCGGCCTCGATCATGATGCCGCCGATGGCGCCGTCGGTGCCGCGCCACGGCGTCACGCTCCAGCGGATCCAGCACACGCGGCCGTCGGTCGTCTCCCAGCGGTCGCCGTCGCTGTGCAGCGATTCACCGTCGAGCCCGCGCCGATGCGCGTCGCGCCAGGCCGGCGGCAGATCGGGGTTGACCGCGTAGTGGCTCTGCCAGTGCAGGTCGTCGTGGCCGCGGCCGAAGTCGAGCCGCCAGCGCTCGCTGTACGCCAGGTACCGCATGTCGGAGTCGAACATCGCCACGCTTCCAGGCATCCAGCGCACGAAAGTCTGCAGGCGCAAAAGCGCGCCGGCGATGTCCTCCAGCCCGACCGAAGGCAGCGTCGGCTCAAACATGCGATCTCCCGTACGTTGGTGCGCAGCGCGCACCGATTCAAAGCCCAGATGGCCGGAGGCAGTCTAGCGACAATATGCAACGTTTGCGATGTTCCGATAATGTTTGTT
>JAJZEB010000200.1 GCA_021805805.1 Pseudomonadota bacterium
TGTACCTGTCGAAGCCGGATCGCGCCGCGCGGGCGCTGCAAAAGATCCAGGATGCCGACGCGTCCGATGATCAGCGTGCCGGCCGCGTCCACGGCTTGGTGCTCGGCGGCGTCGAACTATCGCGCAGTTCCGAAACTCGACACGCATTGGTGATCGGGCTGCAAGGCGGCGGGAAGACCGTGCTGCTGGATGCCGCGCTCGATCAGATCCAGCAGCGGCATGAGCGCCGCATGATCTTCGACCCGAAGAAAGACTTCGTGAAAACGCGCTTCGACCCCGCGCACGCCGTGCTGCTGGGGCCGTGGGATTCGCGGTCGGCCATCTGGGATGCGGCGGCGGATTTTGACGAGCCGGCACTGGCGCATGAATTTTGCCAAGTGCTTTATCAAGTCGCTGCACGTCCGGAATACAAGAGGTGGACGGGCGGTGCGGCGCGGATCGTGGCGGGCCTGATTGTCGCCGAGATGAAGGACGCCTGGCGCCAGAAAAAGCCCGCTGCATGGAGCTGGGCGACGGTCGCGAATCAGATCAAATCGCTGGGCGAAGTCGAGATGATCAAGCGCGCGGCGCTGGGCGACAGCACGATCCGCACGCTGATCCCGGGCGCCTTTTCAACCGGCGTGCTGACCAAGGACGAAACCACGATCACCAACACGATCCCCGAGGGCATCGACGTCATCAAGATGCTTGCCGCGACGGACGCGGCCAAGCCGGACGCGCTGCGTTTCTCGCTTCGCCGCTGGCTCAAGCATGAAGCGCATCGCGAGATCGACACCGTCATTTTCAATTTCGACGAGAACTACAAAACCGCCGCCGGGCTGATTTTCGGCGCGATGCTGGACGTCGTGTCCAGCACGGTCAACAGCTCGCTGCATGAGCAGTCCGCAGACGCGCCGGACGGCCTGTGGTTCTTGGTGGACGAGGCCCCGCAACTCGGCGCGGAAGGCCTGACGAAACTGACGAGCCTTGACGCCGTTGCACGCAGCCGCGGCATGCGGCTGATCATCGCGTTGCAAGACGAATCGCAAATCATCTCCGCGCTCGGGCGCGACAAGGGTCTTGCCCTGCTCGCGCTCGCCGGTACGCGCATCTATTCGCAGACGTCGCCCGAAGTCGCGCGAGCGATCTGCGATCGCGCCGGCGAGAAAAAAGTTTCGCAGATCAGCAACACCGCCACCGGCGGGGCGGTGCAGGGCAAGACCGCACCGGAGCACGTACTGCCGGCATTGCTCGCATCCGACCTCACCGGCTTGGTCGTGCGTCGCAAACGCTGGTGGAAGCCCTGGTCCGAAACCGGCGCGGAAATCATCATGCAGAGCGGCGCGACGCTCGGCCGGTTGATCCAGCCGTTCGGCCCGCGCCGCTCGGACATCGCCGAGGCGTTCGTGCCGTGCCCGGCGTGGGCGTGGGGCGAACACTATGCGGATCGCGATGCGGAGCGGGATCCCGCTCCGCCCGTGCCCGACGAGCGCGGGCCAGAGCCAGAGCAACAGCCCGATGCCGGCCATGACATCGAATCGCCCTTTGATGACCGCGACCCTGCGCCGGAGCCTGGCGACGACGTGCCAGCGCCAGCGCCGGACGCGGACGGCATCGACTGGACCCGGGAGTGACGATCATAAAAACGATGTTCCGCCTGCTTGTTGCCTCTTTGATTTTCGTCGGCGCCTACTGGCTTTTCGCCCAGGTTCAGCCGATGCCAGTCGCTGCCGCCATCGCCGCGCTGCTGGCGCTGGCCGAGCTGTTCGAGCCGGCCATCGCTGGCCGCTCGGGCGCAGGCGGCGGCCTGCGCCTGTTCGTGCGGCTGGGCGCAACACTGATCAGCTGGCCCGTGTTCGCGCTCGCGCTCGAGTTCATCGGCATGGCCGATCGCCCGCTGCGCATCGCCAGCGCCGCAGCCGCTGCCAGCGCCGCCGGCGTGCTCGCCGCCGGCCACGGCAGCGGCAGGGACACAGTGCGGCTTTGGGCAGTGATCGCCGCGGCCGCAGTTCCGCTCGATGCGCTGTTGCAGGCGCTCATGGCCGCGCCCATCGACCCCCTGGCGATTGCGGCCGGCGCCGGCGCGGTCGCCGTGGCGTTGCTCGTCGCACGCCAAAGCATCGTCTGGCCGCACGAACACAGCCGCCTGCTGCTGGCCTGTGCGGGCGCGTGCGCATGCTCTGGCGTGCTGGTCGCGGTGACGGCGCTTGTCTGAAAAAGCTGCGCAGTGTTGCTGCATGTACGTACCACCACGGAGGACAACCACATGCACATCATCGAAATCGCGGGCGAAGTCGCCGGCGCGGGCGCGTTCCTTGCGGTTGCCTTCTGGATCATCGAGCGCCTGGCGGCCGCGGGCCGCTGGGTGCGCGAGATCATCCGACTGGCAGCCGTGGGCGCGGAGCATGAAGAGCAGCTGGAGCGCGAGCGCGAGACAAGCGAGACAAAGCCGTGATCCACATGATCGTCTCGGCCATCGTCCACGGCCTGATCTACAGGCTGATCTGGAGCTACACCCGCGGCATGGGCGAGGGGCGCATCGTGGCCATCGCCTTCTCAGTGATCGGCGGCATTGCCATCACGCACCTGCTGTTCCACCGGCGCCGCCGCAACCGCAACCGCAACCGCCGGCGCTGGTAGCGCTGCGCGAAAACCTGCGCAGGCGTGCTGCATATCCCCGAGCGTGCCGCTCACTCACCCCGACGAAAACAGGAGCACCACCCATGAACAAGTCCCTGCGCAAGACCATCCTCGCGGCGGCCGTCGCCGCGGCGTTCATCGTGCCCATTGTGTATGTGCTGACGACCCCCGCGCCGCTTCCGGCCCAGACGCC
>JAJZEB010000058.1 GCA_021805805.1 Pseudomonadota bacterium
CGCAGCGTTCGGCGGCTACAAGCAGTCGGGAATCGGTCGCGAAACCCACAAGATGATGCTCGACCACTACCAGCAGACCAAGAACCTGCTCGTCAGCTACAGCGAAAGCAAGCTCGGCTTCTTCTGATTCACCCGCCAGGCCGGGGCAACCCGGTCCTGACACGGCCGCGCCGCCGCCCGCATCGGGTGACGGCGCGGCCGTCTGCTTGCAGCCATCGGCACCGCGCCGGATTCGCGCGTCTGCAGCTTGACTAAGATAGGACGGATCGCCGTCGATCCGCGCCTTGCCGCTGCGTGGCGACAGGCGTCGGACCTGACACGATGAAATCCATCACCGACGAGATCTTCTCGCACGAGAACCGCTTGACGACTCGCAAGCGTGCCGCGACCGTTTTGCGCGACATTTGCGAGCAGCACGAACGTGTCACCCTGCTGCCCGACGGCACGACGCGGGATCTGAGCTCGATCCTGCTGGCGGTCGACGAGGCCGAGGACTGGATGGTGCTCGACATGCCGGCGCCGCCCGTGGACCCGCAGGAACTGCTGGCGATGCAACCCTTGATGGGCGTGGTTCGCTACGGCGGCATCTATGTCGGATTCCAGACCGAATCCCTGCAGACCATCGCCTGGCGCGGAGCTCCGGCGCTGAAGTCGCGCTTCCCCCAACACGTCTATTTCCTGCAGCGGCGGCAGTATTTCCGGGTCCCGGTTGGAGTCGGCGACGTGGGCCCCGTCAGCCTGCTGCGGCTGGGCGAGCCGTTGGTCCAGGGCGCCTGCCACGATCTCAGCGCGGGCGGGATGCGGCTGCTGGCGCAGCCGCGCGCGGGCGAATTCCCGCTGCGCGAAGGCGAACTGCTGGCGAGTGTGGAGTTCAGCCTTCAGGGCACCGAGCTGCGCGTTCCCGGACGCGTGCAGCATCTGGATGAAGCCGTTCGCCGGGCCGACGGCAGCGTGGTGCTGCCCATCGGAGTCGAATTCATGCAGAAATCCCCGGCGTTCGAAAGTTTCGTCGCGCGTTACGTTCAGGAGCGCGATCGCGCCATGCTGTCGGGGCGCTGAGCATCGGCGCCGCAGTGCGGCGGCGCGAGATCCCCGTAGTCGACCGCGCGCCGCAGCCATCCCGCGGCCTGGTCGTCGGCGTCGTGCGGCGCGCGGCGCAGCAGCAGCGCGAGACGCAGTTGCGCGCAATGGCAACCCTGTTCTGCGGCACGGCGCAGCCAGTCGGCGGCGCGGTCGCGGTCTCCGGGAACTCCGCGACCACTCTCGTAAAGCAGTCCAAGGCGGTATTGCGCCGGGCCGCATCCCTGGTGCGCCGCGCGCGCGAACCAGACGACCGCGGCCTGCAGGTCGAGCGCGACGCCGGCACCGCGCTCGTGCAGGTCACCCAGGTGATACTGGGCGTGTACGTGGCCTTGCGCGGCCGCAGCGCCGAGCAGCTGCGCGGCGCGTGCCTCGTCGCGCGGCACGCCGCGCCCGGTCTTGTACAGCAGTCCCAGGCTGGCCTGTGCGCGGGAATGGCCCTGTGCGGCGGCCAGCGCGTACCAGCGAAGAGCCTGCGCCCAATCCTGCCTGACGCCCTGGCCGTGCCGATGCATCGAGGCCAGGTGGTACTGCGCGGTCGCGCTGCCACGGCGTGCCGCGGCGCGCAGCCAGCGCGCTGCGGCCATGTGCTGTCCCTGCGCCTTGCAGCGCAAGCCGCGCGCCAGCGCCAGTGCGCAGCGCGGATCGATCGGGGCGGGAGGCGGCGGGAGGCTGGGCGTCTTCAGTTCGGCGTGCATCGGGGCCTCGCACGGGATCGGGGGAGGGGCAGGGTGGCGCGGACACTTCAGATTCTGGCGGCGTCGGGCGGCGAATACCAGTAACCATGGTGGGGGAAGTGTTTTTATTGATTTAGTCAACTATTCGCGACAGGCACAATGCAGCAATGCTTCCGCGTTATGTTTTGCTCGACCTCGAAACGACCGGCGGCAATCCGGTGCAGGATCGAATCACCGAAATCGCTCTGTTACGGATTGAAAACGGCAGCATCTGCGCCCGCTGGCAGTCACTGGTCGATCCGCAACAGCCGATCCCGCCGTTCGTGCAGCGACTGACTGGAATCAACCAGGCCATGGTCGCCGGCGCGCCGCGCATCGAGCAGCTGCTGCCGCAGGTGTTCGAGTTGCTCGATGGTGCGGTGCTGGTCGCGCACAATGCGCGCTTCGACCACGGTTTCCTGAAAAGCGCCGCTGCGCGCGCAGGGATCGATCTGCGTGTGCGCACCTTGTGCACGGTGCGGCTGGCGCGGCGCCTTTACCCGCAGGCGCGCGGCCACGGGCTCGACGCCCTCCTGCGCCGTCACGGCCTGCAATGCAGCGATCGCCACCGTGCGATGGGCGACGTCGAAGCGTTGCACGCCTGGCTGGGCGCTGCTGCCGCCGACGTCGGCGTTGCCGCGCTGCGCGAGGCAGCTGCGGCCTTGTTGCGGGGATCGACCAGCCTGCCGCCGCAGCTCGACACCCGTGTCGAGGACATTCCCGCGGGGCCGGGGGTCTACCTGTTCCATGGCGACAGCGCGATCCCGCTGTACATCGGCAAGAGCGTCAACCTGCGCCGGCGCGTGCTGCAGCACTTCCAGTCCGATCATTCGGACGAGCGCGAAATGCGCATCGCCCAGCAGCTGCGCCGGGTCGAGTGCATCGAAACCGCGGGCGACCTCGGCGCGCTGTTGCTTGAATCACGGCTGGTCAAGCAGTTGCAGCCGATCTACAACCGGCAGCTTCGCCGGGCGCGCCAGCTGTGCAGCTGGCAGCTCGACGACGATCCGCACGCGCGACCGCTGCTGCGGCTGGTGCGCGGCGAGATCGCCGGGCCGAGCGCCGTCCTGTACGGGGTATACCGCAGCCGTCGACAGGCGGTCGACAGCTTGCGCGAACTGGCCGCGCGCGAAGCGCTGTGCCCGCGCGCGCTCGGCCTGGAAGCGGGTGGCGGGAGGTGCTTCGCGCATCAGATCGGCCAGTGCCGCGGCGTGTGTTGCGGCGGCGAGGACGCGGTCGCGCACCACGCCCGGCTGCGCGCTGCGCTCGCAGCGCATCGGCTGCAGGCGTGGCCGTGGCGCGGCGCGGTGGCGTTGCGCGAGTGCGGAGCCGGCGGCAGTCAACTGCATGTGTTCGACGACTGGCGCCACCTCGGCAGCGTCCAGGACGAGGCTGGCGCGCGTGCACTGCTGCAGGCGCCGCAGGTGCAGGCGTTCGACCTCGATACCTATCGGCTGCTGCTGGCTCGGCTGCGCGGCGCAGGCGAATTGCTGCTGCTCGATGCAAGCCGCAGCGCGGCCGCGGCGGTGGGCGACGGCTGACCGCAGCGCACGGCAGCTGATCGGAATCAAACCGGAGGACAGGGCGATCGATTCCAATGGTCTGACGGCGTGGGCGATGCCCGCGGCCGCGACACGCGGAGGACATCGGAAATGGTCACGGCACCATGCGCACTGTCGCACGATCGGCACTGGTTCTCTCGCCGCGAGGGAATGCGGCGCGCGCGCTTCGAGCGGATCTGGGCCGACGCGGTGCCGAAGGTCTTCCAGGATGTCCCGACCTATTACCGCAAAGGCAATATCGTCGCCAGCCTGGGAATCTGGGAACTGTGGGTCTGGCAATTCGTGCGCTCGGTCGAGCTGCGGCCCGGCAGCCGTGTGCTGGACGTCGCCGCGGGGACCAACGACCTCGGCCTGCGCCTGTTGCGCAAACAGCCGCGCATCGCGCTGACCGCGATCGACCGCAGCGCCGAAATGCAGGCGCACGGCCAGACGCTGGCGCGCCGCGCCGGGGTACGCATCGACAGCGTGATCCACGACGTCCACCAGCTGCCTTTTGCGGACGACAGCTTCGACGTCGTCACGCTGCAGGCCGCATCGCGCCACTTGCAGCTCGACAAGGTGCTCCCGGAAATCCGTCGCGTTCTCAGACCCGGAGGCGTCTTCTACCACTGCGACATGCTCAAACCCGAGAACCGGGCGCTGGAGTGGCTCTATCTCAGGTTCCTGCGCCTGTCGGTCGCGTGGACGGCGTCGATGTTCGGTTCCAGCGACGCGTCGCGCCGCTGCGTGTCGTACTTCAGCGACGCGATCCAGGCGTTCTACACGCCACGCGAACTCTCGGAAGTGCTTGCCATCTGCGGCTTTTCGGCAATCCGCTGCGAGACGAGCGTCTGGGGCGGAATGGTCGCATTCCATGCGGCGCAAAAGCCCCAGCCTGCAAGCCAGCCCCAGACGCGCGAACCGACCTGGGCCGACGACGTGGATCGTCGCGCAGCCGACGTCAGGCCGCAGGCAAGACGTCGGTGAAGACGAAGCCGTCGCGCTCGACCGTCTCGCCGACCGACAAAGCCACCGGCTGCATGAACATCGGGCCATCGAACGCAAAGCTGTGGAACTCACCGTATTCGCCGCATGGGTCGACGCTATCGGGTAGGTCGTGAACGAATTCGGCGTCGAAACGGCGCCCGGCGAATTCCGCCGGAAGGCGCGCCGGGTCGAGGCAGGTGATCACCGCCTTCAGTCCGCCGGCGATCATCGACCCGGCGAGCGCGCGGGTCGGCATTCCCCACAACGGGAACATGGGTGTGATTCCGCTGCCGTGCAGACTCTGCTCGCGGTAGCGGCGCACGTCCTCGAGGAACAAGTCGCCGAAGGCGAAGCAGTCGACACCATCGGCGCGCGCGTCGCGCACGAAGCCGTGCATGGCGCGCGCATACTCGGCGTCGCTGCATGGGTAGGGAATCCCGATGATCGACAGCGGCAGCCCGACGGCGGCCGCCTGGCGGCGCAGCAGTTCGACCCGCACGCCGTGCATGGCGACGCGCTCGAACGCCTGGTTCACCGTGCAGAACAGGCCCGCGACGTCGACCTGCGGATCCTGCCTGAGTACGTGCAGCGCCCACGCGCTGTCTTTTCCGCTGCTCCAGGAAAGGAGAGTTCTCTGCCTCATGATCGGTCTGATTTCGAGTGGGCCGGCGTGCATCGTGACGTGCCCGGTTCGACCCGGCGCGTCGATCGGAGCACAAATCCGGAACTGTCCATATAGTCATCGTAAAGCGCCAGGAAACAGCACGGGCTGGTCCTGGGCATGTTGTGACCGGGAGCACACCATGTTTGACATCCAGATCAACGGCAAGTCGGTCCAGCTCGACGTCGATGGAGACACCCCGCTGCTGTGGGCCTTGCGCGATACGGCGCGCTTGACCGGGACCAAGTACGGTTGCGGCATCGGGCTGTGCGGTGCGTGCACCGTGCATCTCGACGGCGAACCGGTCCGCTCTTGCATCACTCCGGTCTCGGCTGTCGTCGGCAAGAAGATCGTCACCATCGAGGGCGTGGGCGGGGCCAGGGTCGCGCAGGCCGTGGTCGACGCCTGGCGCCGGCTCGACGTGGTGCAGTGCGGCTACTGCCAGTCCGGCCAGATCATGAGCGCCGTGGCACTGCTGAGCAGGAACCCGGCTCCGACCGACCACGATATCGACGACGCGATGGGCGGCAACATCTGCCGCTGCGCGACCTACGTGCGGATCCGGGCTGCGATTCACGAGGCCGCACGCGCTCTTGGCTGAAGGAGGCGACACCATGCCCCAAACTGCATGCATCCGCAACGAAAGCCGTCGGCGCTTCCTGCACGGTGTCGCCGGCCTGACCCTGGCCGTCTACCTGCCGCGTCCCGCGCAGGCAGCGCAGCGCGCGGGCGCCGCGGCGCCGGCCGGCAGCGGCGTGTTCGAGCCCAATGCCTTCGTGCGCATCGGCACCGACGACACGGTCACCGTGGTCTCCAAGCATCTGGAAATGGGCCAGGGAACGTACACCGGACTGGCCACCATCGTCGCCGAGGAACTCGACGCGGCGTGGCCGCAGGTCCGGGTCGTCGGTGCGCCGGCCGACTTGAAGCGGTACAAGAACCTGCTGCTCGGCGTGCAGGGCACCGGCGGCAGCACGGCGATGGCCAATTCCTGGGACCAGTTGCGCCACGCCGGAGCCGCGGCGCGCGCGATGCTGGTCGCCGCCGCGGCCGCGCGCTGGGACGTTCCGGAATCGGCCGTCCGCGTGCGCGGCGGCGTGCTCACCGACGCGTCCGGTCACCGGGCGACGTTCGGCGATCTGGCCGCGGCCGCGGCCCGCCAGCCGGTTCCCGCCGAGGTGCGGCTCAAGGATCCGAAGGACTTCACGCTGATCGGCACCCACGTGCCGCGCGTCGACTCCCGCGCCAAGACCGATGGCACCGCGGTCTTCACTCAGGACATCCGCCTGCCCGGGATGCTGTTCGCGGTGGTCGCGCATCCGCCGCGTTTCGGCGCCACCGTGAAATCCTTCGACGCATCTCGCGCGCGCGCGATCCGTGGCGTGGTCGACGTGGTGCGGATCCCCACCGGAGTCGCGGTGCTGGCCCGCGACACCTGGGCCGCGCGGAAGGGGCGCGACGCGCTGCAGGTCGCGTGGGACACGACGCACGCGTGCTCGCTCGACACCGAGCAGATGTTCGCGCGCTACCGCGAGCTTGCGGCAAGCCCCGGCGCGGTCGCGCGCCGGGACGGGGACGTCGACACGGCCTTCGCGCGCCCGGCGAAGGTGCTGCGCGCGGCGTATGACTATCCGTATCTGGCGCACGCGCCGATGGAACCGCTCAACTGCGTCGTTCGCCTGGGCAGGGATTCATGCGAGATCTGGAACGGCGAGCAGTTCCAGACGATCGATCAGCGCAACATCGCCGACATGGTCGGCCTGCGGCCGGAGCAGGTGTCGCTGCACATGCTGTACGCCGGCGGCAGCTTCGGCCGCCGCGCCAGCAAGACGTCCGACTACGTCCTCGAGGCGGTGAGCATCGCCAAGGCGATCGACGGGCGCGCGCCGGTCAAGATGGTGTGGATGCGCGAGGACGACACCAGGGGCGGCTATTACCGTCCCGCGTTCCACCACGCGCTGGAGGCCGCGCTCGACGATCGGGGCCGTCTCGTCGGCTGGCGCCATCGCCTGGTCGGGCAGTCGATCATGCGCGGTTCGCCTTTCGAGGGGGCGATCCGCAACGGCGTCGATCCGACCTCGGTGGAAGGTGCGGCGACGATCCCGTACGCCATTCCGAACATCCTGGTCGATCTGCACACGCCGGACGACGTCGGCGTGCCGGTGCTGTGGTGGCGCTCAGTCGGTTCGACGCACACGGCGTATTCGGTCGAGACCTTCATCGACGAGGTCGCGGTGGCCGCCGGCCGGGATCCGGTCGCGCTCCGCCTCGAATTGCTGGAGCGGAATCCGCGGCACGCGGGGGTGTTGCGGCTGGCAGTCGACAAGGCGCAATGGGGGGCGCCGCTGCCGCAGGGCGCGCCGGGCGAACGCCGCGGGCGCGGCGTCGCGGTGCACGAGGCATTCAACACCTTCGTCGCGCAAGTCGCCGAGGTGACGGTCAGGCGCGACGGCAGCGTTCGCGTCGACCGTGTCGTCTGCGCCGTCGATTGCGGCCTGCCGATCAACCCGGACAACATCCGCGCGCAGGCCGAGGGCGCGATCGGTTTCGCGCTGTCCGCGTTGTTGCATGGCGCGATCACGCTGCGCGGCGGCGAAGTCCAGCAGGCGAACTTCGATACCTACGCGCCGATCCGCATTTTCGAGATGCCCACGGTCGAGGTGCACATCGTCGCATCCGCCGCCAGCCCCACAGGCATGGGCGAACCGGGCGTGCCGCCGCTTGCGCCCGCAGTGGCCAACGCGATCGCCGCGGCGACCGGAAAGCGGGTGCGCAGGCTGCCGATCGATCCAGCCGAATTGAAGGCCTGAGCGCGTTGTCGCGGCGGAGCGATCGGCGGTCGGCTTCACTTTGAAGCTTCCTTGGAACGCAGTCGCCGCTCGACCTCGGCAAGCGGCGCGGGTCTCGCGAAGTGGTAGCCCTGGCAAAGATCGCACCCGATGTCGCGCAGGAAGGCAGCCTGCGCGGACGTCTCGACTCCCTCGGCAATCACTTCGATGCCGAGTTCCCGGCCAAGCGACACGATCGCCTTCGCGGTCATGGCATCGCGCGACGAATCCGTGAAATTAACGATGAAAGAGCGGTCGATCTTGATCTGATCGAGCGGCAACCGGGTCAAGTAGGCGAACGAAGAATTGCCGGTGCCGAAATCGTCGAGCGACACCTTGACGCCATGCCGGCGCACCGCGTCGAGCTTGACGATGGCGTCCTCCACGTCGTCCATGACCGCACCTTCGGTGATTTCCAGCTTCAGTCTGCTCGGCTCCGCGCGATGCCGCGCCAACGCATCGAGGACCCTGGCAGCGAAATCCGGAGCTTTCAGTTGCTTGGGACTCACGTTGACGGCGATCGACAAATCGCGCGTCGCCGCACCGGTGGCCCAGTCCCGGAGTTGCCGGCATGCCTCGTCGAGCACCCATTGTCCGATCGCGTCGATCTGCCCCGTTTCTTCCGCGACCGCGATGAAGTCGTCCGGAAAGACGAGGCCGCGCTCCGGGTGGTTCCAGCGCACGAGCGCCTCGACGCCCACGGGCAAGCCGCTGTCCCGCGCCTGCAACTGGTAATGCAGGACGAATTGCTCCGACTCCACGGCGGCGTCCAGAGCCTCCTCCAGCCTGGTCCGCGCGACGAGGTCGCGCTGCATCGCCGGTTCGAACATGCAGACCCTGTCGCGGCCGTCGCGCTTGGCGCGATAAAGGGCGATCTCGGCTTCCTGCAGGATGCCGTGCACGTCGATGTCGTCGTGATCGGCGAGCGTGACGCCGATGCTCGCCGTGCATCGGATCGACGTGGAAGCGACCTTGAGCGGCTGCGCGAGGCTGCGCCGGATCTTTTCCGCGATGGCGCCCGCGGTGTGCGCCGCATGGACCGGATCCGGGCCCAGCTCTTCGGCCAGAACAACAAAGGTATCGCCATTGAAGCGTCCGACGGTGTCGGACTCGCGCACGAGAAGCCGGAGACGGCGCGCGACCTCGACCAGAACGAAATCCCCGATGTGGTGGCCGTCGACGTCGTTGATGCGCTTGAAGTTGTCAAGGTCGATCTGGAGCAGTGCGCAGTGCTCGTTCGACCTTCGCCGGACCGAGAGCGCATGGGTGATCCGATCCTCGAGGAGCACCCGGTTGGGCAGTTCGGTCAGCGGATCGAAATGGGTCAGGTGTTCGGCGCGATCCTTTGCCGCCTGCTCTGCGGAGATGTCGACCATGGTGCCGACATAGTGGCGCAGCGCTCCGGACTTGTCTTTCACCGCGGTGATCGCAAGCCGTACCACGTAGAGATGGCCGTCGCGGTGGCGATTGACGAGTTGCCCGCGCCACGAACCCTGCTCGCGCAACTGTCGCCACATGTCCTCGTAGAACAGCTCGTCCTGGTTTTCCGAACGCAGGAGATTGGGCTTGCGGCCGACCGCTTCGGCCGATGAATACCCGGTGATGAGCGTGAATGCCTCGTTGACGCGTTCGATGTCTCCTTCGGGGGAGGTCACGAGGATGCCATCCTGGGTCTCGAACGCAATGGCGGCGATCCGCATCTCCGCCTCGGCCTTGTGACGCTGCGTCAAGTCCACTGCGCACGCCACGCGGGTCGTCGCAAGCCCCCGATCGTCGGCGATCACCGTCAGATCAACCCAGACAGGAAACGTCGAGCCGTCCTTGCAGACATGCTCGGACTCGAACACGACGTGGGCCTTGCGATCGACGCCAAGGTTCGTGTCGTGAAAAGCTGGAACGCTGCCGGGGGCAAAGAGCTTCGCGACCGGCATGCCGCGCATCTCGTCCACCGTGTAGCCGCGGCGCTCGGCGAAGGCACGATTGACGTCGACCAGGAGGTCCGTGCGTACGTCGCTGATCGCGAAGCCGAGGTCGCTGCGCGCGAATGCCTCCATCCACAACCTGGCCTGGGCCTGGGCCGCCCTGCGCTCGGTGATGTCGACGAACGTCACCGCGCATTGCAGCGGCGCCGGCTGAAAGGCGGAGACCGAAAAGTCCACGCCCAACAACTCGGAACGTTGCTCGAAGCTTCTCGGCCTTCCGGTGATGGCGACCTCGGTGTAGATCGCCAGCCAGTTCGCAGGGTCATTTTCGATTCCGGGCACGGAGTCCTTCAGCCTTCGGCCGACCGTGTCCTTGCGCGTGAGTCCGGTCGCTGTCTCGAAACCCGAATTGGCCGCCACGATCAGCAGGTCTGCCGGCGCGCCTCGATCGTCGAGCACGACCTCGAACAGGACAAACCCGGCGTTCATGTTCTCGAACAACCCGCGGTACCTTGCTTCCGACGCGGCCAGATCGCGCTGCGCGTTCACGCGGTCCGTCGCATCGAGGGAAATGCGACAGATGAACCGGATTGCGCTCGCCGAATCCACGATCGGAAACATGTGGGACGTGTAGGTGCGCAGCTGGCCGTCGACCGGGACGAACTCTTCAATGGTCTGGCGCGTCGCGGTGCGCACGACCCGTGCATCGTTGTCGCGGAACGCGCGCGCGATCTCGGCCGGATAGAGGTCGAAGTCGGTCTTGCCGATGATCTCGGATTCACTCAGGTGATGGATGCGCTGGAGGTTGGGGTTGGCCAGCGCATAGCGTCCATCGACAGTCTTCAGCGAGAGGGCCGAGGGCGAGTGGTCGACGATGGCCCTCAGTCTGAACTCGCGATCGAGCGCAAGGGCATCGGCAGCTTGCCGCGCCGTGTTGTCGCGCATCGTCAGCAGTACGCCAAACGGCGTCATCGCCGGGGCGTTCGGCGCTGTCAGCGCGGTCTGACACACGGACACGGCGACCGTTGCGCCGCCGTTGCGCACGACGATGGTGTCGTGCGGCGGCACGGCGACTCCGTTCAGCGCCTGGTCGAGCCGCACCGCTTCGCTCGCTTGCCGGTCGGGCGCAGGCGCCAGGATCTCGACGCTGCGGCCGATCGCCTCCGCGGCGGAATAGCCCAGCAAGCGCTCGGCAGCAGCGTTCCAGCCCCGGATCAGTCGGTCGCGATCAACGACGACCTGAGCATCCGGAGAGTGCTGCAACAGGCCCGCAACCAGCGCCAAAAGCGCCGTCTGCGAATCGCTGCCTGTCCCAGAAGTGTCGATCATGCTGTTGCCTCGCGATGCCTGGACCATGCGCCCGCTTGCGCCCGCTTGCGCGCGCTGCGCGGACGCCCCAAGGTCGCCGGCGGGAATTCCCGGAGGGGTGCGCGAATGCGTTCGATCGTCCCGACGCCGATCCTGCAGCTGGCGGCGCACCCCAAATATTAGTCATCCTGTTGGGAATCTTCGAGGATCGCGATGTGCGCGCAGGCCGTCATGGCGACGGCCCACGGGAGGCTCGTTGCCGGAATGCGCGCGAGGCGATCGCCGCTTCGACCCGTGCGGCGCGCCACACAAATGGCATAGGGGGGTAGGCTATACTTGCGTGCATGAGCCATACCATTCGCCAGAAGACCAAGTTGCTGAACCGGGTGCGTCGCATCCGCGGCCAGGTCGACGCCATCGAACGCGCCCTCGAAGCCGAGGCGGGCTGCGAGCAGGTGATGCATGTCATCGCAGCCTGTCGAGGCGCGCTCAACGGTTTGCTGGGCGAAGTCGTCGAGGAACACATCCAGAGCCACCTGGTCGAGCCGCTGAAGCTCAAGGACGCCCAGGCGGCTGACGCAGCGGAACAGTTGGTCGACGTCTTCAGGGGGTACTTCAAGTGAGTGCCGAGCAGACGCACATGGTTGCGCCGTCCGGGCACGACCACGTCTTCCTCGGCGAGGGCCACGACCGCAACGCGCGCAAGACCAGGACGGTGATCGCCCTGTGCACGGTCGTGATGGCGATCGAGATCGCGGGCGGAGTCCACTTCGGCTCGTTGGCGCTGATCGCCGACGGCCTGCACATGAGCACCCACGCCGCGGCGATGCTGATCGCGGCCCTGGCCTATGGCTACGCACGCAGGCACGCGCGCGACGCCCGCTTCAGCTTCGGTACCGGCAAGGTCGGCGACCTGGCCGGTTTCTCGAGCGCGGTCATCCTGGCCATGATCGCGCTGTTGATCGGCTACGAAGCCGTCGCCCGCCTGCTGCACCCGGTGCGCATCGACTTCGATCAGGCCATCGGCATCGCCTTCCTGGGACTCGCGGTCAACGTGCTCAGTGCGTGGTTGCTCAGCGACGGCGGTCATGTCCATCACCATGGGCACGACCATGCACACGACCATGCACACGACCCGGGCCCCGGTCTTGCGTCCTCAACGCGTCTCGGCGCCGGCGCCGCCGTGGTGCACGTTGCGGAGCCCACGGGACATGCGCACGGCGCGCATCATCGCGACCACAACATGCGCGCGGCCTTCGTGCACGTGGCGGCCGACGCCGCGGTGTCGATCCTGGCCATCCTGGGGCTGGCGGCCGGCAAGTACTTCGGACTGGTGTTCATGGACCCGGTCATGGGCATTGTCGGCGCGCTGGTCATCGCCAACTGGTCGTTCGGCCTGGTGCGCGACACCGGTGCGATCCTGCTCGACATGAACCCAGATCCATCCCTCGACCGCGCCATCTCGGATCTGGTGGCCGCGCAAGGCGACGAGTTGCGCGACCTCCATCTGTGGCGACTCGGGCCCGGGCACCTGGGCGCCATCGTCGCGGTGCACAGTCGCGATGCCGCGCGGGACGTGTCCCACTACCGGCGCCTGCTCGGCCGCTTCGGCGATCTCTCCCATGTCACGGTCGAGGTCACGTGGCCACGCCCCGGGTGACGCGCGGTTGGATGGACTGTCGCATGCAACCGTGTCGTGTTCAGCTTGCGCAGCGATCCAGCGCCTGCGCGATGTCGACGCTGATGTCCGCCAGGTCTTCCAGCCCGATCGAAAGGCGCACCAGGCCGTCGTCGATGCCATGCGCGCGGCGTTCCTCGGGCGTGTACGTGGAATGGGTCATGCTGGCCGGATGCTGGGCCAGCGTCTCGGCATCGCCCAGACTGACGGCGCGGGTGACCAGTGACAGGGCATCCATGAAGCGCACGCCTGCCTGCAGCCCGCCCTTGAGCTCGAATGCCACCATGCCGCCCGACAGCTTCATCTGGCGCCGGGCCAGCGCATGCTGCGGGAAGTCCGGCAGGCCTGGGTAGTGAACGACCGCGGTCTGAGCGTGCGCGTCGAGCAGCTCGGCAATCGCCTGGGCGCTTCGGCAATGACGGTCCATGCGCAAGGACAAGGTCTTGAGGCCTCGCATCACCAGGTGCGCGTCCTGGGCCGACATGACCGCTCCGGTCATGTCCTTGAGGCCTTGCAGGCGCACCCGCTGTGCCAGCTCGCCATCGGCGAAAACAGCGGCTCCGGCGGTCAGGTCGCCATGACCGCCAAGGTACTTGGTCATCGAGTGCACGGACACATCTGCGCCCAGCGTCAGCGGTTGCTGGAGGTAGGGGGTGCAGTAGGTGTTGTCCACCACCACGCAGGCGCCCGCTTCGTGGGCAAGACGCGCAACGGCGGCAATGTCGGCCATGCGCATGTTGGGGTTCGCCGGCGTCTCGAAGTACACCGCACGCGTATTGGGGCGCATGGCCTGGGCGACCTGCTCGAGATCGCCCATGTCCACGTGCCTGACCGCCACGCCGAAGCGCCCGAGCCCGTGCTGAAGAAACGCAAACGTACAGCCGTAGAGGGTCAGGTCGGCCAGCACTTCGTCGCCCGGTTGCAGCAGGGTCCAGAGCACCGAGGTGATGGCGCCCATGCCCGAGCCGAACACGACCGCGGCGGCGCCTTCCTCCAGGCTGGCCAACCTGGATTCCAGCAGGGCCAGCGTCGGGTTGCTGATGCGGGTGTAGAAATAGCCGCGCTCTTCACCGGCGAAGCAGCGGCTGCCGTAGGCCGTGTCCGGAAATGCGAACGTCGATGAGGTGTAGATCGGCGGCACCAGGGCGCCTTGGTTCTGCGCCGGGTCGTAGCCGAAGTGGATCGCGCGCGTGCTGAAACCGCGCCTACCTCCCCCGGCGTGCAGGTGAAGAGGCTCCGGGGATGGGTCTTGTTCCATGTCCACTCCTGTGTAGAACTTTCCAGGGAGCAAGTTTCGATCGCCTTTTTGGGTAAATGCTTGCGAAATGGCCCCTCGTGTTCAAATCCATGGGGCATAATTTGCCCTTATTCGAAAGGATGGCCAGCGACACCATGGCACGAGCGTGCGTGAAACTCGATGCGACCGATCGCGCATTGCTCTGGGCTCTGCAGCGAGACAGCCGGGTGAGCGTCGGGGACCTGGCGGAGCAGGTCCACCTGTCGACTTCACCGTGCTGGCGACGCGTCAAGCGTCTGGAAGACGCAGGCCTGATCGAGGGCTACACCGTGCGCTTGTCGCGGCGCAAGCTCGGGCTGGGCGTCACGGGATTCATCCAGTTGCAGATGGAAAACCACACGCCCGAAGCCGCCGAGTCGTTCGAACGGGAGGTCGTTGCGTTGCCCCAGGTGCTGGCGTGCCACAACCTGTCCGGGCGCTATGACTACCAGCTCGAGGTCGTTGGCCAGGACCTTGAGAGCTTCTCGGAGTTCGTTCGCACCCGAATTCGCGCATTGCCGGGCGTGCGCGAGATCTCGACCAGCTTTTCGCTCAAGGAGCTGAAACGCCAGGCGGGGCTTCCTGTCGAACTGAGCCCGTGAACCGATTCCCGCGCATTGCACCGCCGACGCCGATGAGCGCCTTGCCCGAATACGCAACCTTGCGCGTGCGGATCGACCGTTCCAGCGGCGACGCTGCGGTCATGGTCCTGCCCGACTGACCCGCCGGGCGCGGCAGGCCACGCGGCACGATGGTGCCGTGCGGCCCGTCTTCGCCGCAGCTCAGGCCGCGCGCGCGCTGGGCGGATGCAGCTTGGCGGCGATAGCCTTGATCTCGAGCACGATCTGCTGACTCAGCGGCAGGAATTCGCCGTTGAGCGCCGCGCGCGCACCGCGCTCGTCGCCGGCCATGCGGCGTTCGATGACGCCTGCCGCGCAGGCGTGAAAGCGCGCGTGGCGTTCGCGCAGCACCTGGTAATCGGCGTCCGTCGCCAGCGCTGCGGCGCCGTCGCCGTGGATCCAGCGGCCGAGCTCGCACAGGTCGTCGCGCGCCGTCTTCGCCGGGTCGGGTCGCTCGCCGTGTCCGCTGAGGAAGTCGAGCAGGCGCCAGTTCCACGCCTTGTGCGCATCGACGGCGAGGTTGAAATCGAATCCGCCGTGGCTGGAACGCCGTGATGACGCGGAAACCGCGGGCACGCCCGCAACGCGGAACTGGGCGACGTTGTGATGCAGATCCTGCGCTTGCGCGCGCATCGTCTCGGCGGTGGCGGCGAGCTGCTCCGATGCCGACGCGTTGTGCTGCGCGGCGCTGCTGATCTGCCCGATCGTCGTTCCGATCCGGCCGAGGCTGCGCGTCTGCTCGGCGCTGGCCGAGTCGATCTCGGCCACCAGTGCCGCGGTACGGGCGATCGCCTGCACCATGGCGTCGAGCTTCGCGCCGGCGTCTTCGGCCTGGCGCAGCGACGTGGTCGACAGCTCGGCGATGTCGCGCGAGGCGAGGCGCGCGCTCTCGGCCAGCCGCCTGATCTCGCCGGCGACGACCGCGAAGCCCTTGCCGTGCACGCCGGCACGCGCGGCCTCGATCGCGGCGTTCAGTGCGAGCATGTTCGTCTTGTACGCGATGTCGTCGATCAGCGAAATGCGCTCGGCGATCGCGTGCATGTCGGCGATGGTGCGCGCGACAGCCTCGCCGCCGGCACGCGCCTGGTGCGCCGCGTCCTGCGCAATGGTTTCCGTGCGGTTCGCGTTGGCGGTGTTCTCCGCCGCAGACGCGCCCACGTGCTCGAGCGTGGCCGAGGTCTGCTGCGCCGATGCCGCTTGCTGCGCGGCACCTTGCGACAGCGTCTGCGACGCGGCGGCGACTTCATCGGCGGCGTCGGTCATGCTCGACGCGCCGCGCTGGATCGCGACCACGGTCGTCGCCAGGTTGCCGGCCATCGCACGCAGCGCGGCCATCACGCTGCTGGTGTCGCCTTCGCGCACCGCGACCTCGCGGCTGAGGTCGCCGCAGGCGACGGTGCCCACGACCGCGATCAGCTGCGCCGGCTCGGCGCCGAGCGCGTCGCGGATGCCGCGGTACATCAGCGTCGCGAACGGCACGAACAGCAGGACCGCGATCAAGCCGACCAGCGCCAGCATGTGCTGCTCGTGACGCGCGGCATGTTGCATGGCGTAGACGACGATGCCGAGCAGCGCCGCGAGCCCCGAGCCGACCAGCAGGGTGAATTGCGCGCGCAGCGTGAGCCGCGCCAAGTCGAAGTATTTCGGCAGCATGCAAACTCCAGCGGCCCGGCGGGCCGTCAACTGCCTCCTGTCTAACACGGCGGCGGACGTTCTCGGACGCGTGCCGAACGCAAAATTGAGAAACCACAAGAATGCGCGCCTTCGCTCGGGCGCCGGCCACGATCGCGCACGGCCGGCGCTGCACGCAGCGCATGCCCGCGACCGTGTGCGACGGTGGTTCGAGGGTTGCATCGGCCCGTCTACGGGCCCTGATGGTCGCGCCTGGGCAGGACCTTTGGGGGCTGGCTCGACGCCCCGCCTGCGTCGACCGGCGCGGAGTTCCTGCGCGGGCGACAAGGAACGGTGGCCGGATCGACCGGGCGATCACGACTCCGATTCAGCGCGATCGCCGGTCGCGTCCTCGGAGCCGCCATCAAGGCACTCGATGCAGGCGTCGAGCAACGCGTGCAGCGCGGCAACGCGTTCGACTCCAAGCAGTTCGTTGAGCGACGTCTGCGCTGCCTTCCAGGCCCGCTGCCCCTGTGCCTGCTTGGCTCGACCGGCTTCGGTCGCCCCGACCAGACGGCTGCGCGCATCACGCCCCGCACCGATTTTCAGCCATCCATGGGCGACCATCGGCTGCAGGTTGCGTGTCAGCGTCGAAGGGTCCATGTGCATGTGCCTGGCCAGCTCTTTCGGACGGATCGGCCCCAGCCTGACGACGTAGGACAGCAGCGCGTACTGCGTGTTCTTCAGTCCCGTTTCACCGACGCGTTGGTCGTAGTGGCGCGTCACCATTCGCGTGAGCTGGCGGAGCTTCAGGTTCGTGCACCCCTTGGGCTTGGCGGCAAGCTTCATGTTATGAATTGTATATGCAAATATTGTAGCTACAATCGTAGCGACGCAAAGGAGCCGCGAATGAACGCTGAAGAAGTCGTCCCCGTGTGGGAAGCCGGTGAAGCGCTTTGATCAACGGGAACGCATCATGACTGCATACTTTCTGGAAGACTTCATCGCGGGCCAGCGCTTCGCTGGCCGCACGCGAATCCGCATCGACGAGAACAGCGTCAAGGCCTTTGCGTCGGAGTTCGATCCACAACCCTTCCACCTCGACGAAGGCGCTGCGAGTTCCTCGATCTTTCGAGGCCTGGCCGCCAGCGGGTGGCATACCGCTGCGGTGACCATGCGTCTGCTCGTGGACAGTGAATTCCGCCCTGCGGGCGGAATTGTCGGTGCCGGCTTCGACGAACTGCGCTGGCCGCAGCCCGTGCGACCTGGCGACGAATTGCGCGTGGAAAGCGAGGTCCTGGAAGTGCGGCCCTCGAAATCTCGGCCGCAGCAAGGATTGATCAAGGTGCGGACAAACACCCTGAATCAGCACGGGGAAGTCGTCCAGACCTCGGTCGGGAATCTGGTGGTTCCGTGCCGGTCGGTGCCGCCGCAGGCGACTGAGTGACGGCAACGGGGCCGATGGTGGGAGTTTCGCCCGCAACGCTGTTCGGCACGACCTCGGACGCCACGCCCATCCCGGCATCGAGTCCACGTACGTCGTCGAAGGCACAGCCGAGCTTCTGGTCGATGGGCAGCCGGCTCGCACGCTGCAGCCGGGCGATGCGTTTCAGATTCCGCCGAACCTGCCTCACAGCGTACGCATCGGCCCGGGCAGGGCGAAAGCCTGCTCGACCCTGATCGTCGACAAGGAAAAGGCAATCGTATCCGCGCTGTAGGGCGGTCGTGCGCACGCCTGTCGGACGGCACGTTCGTTGCGCCCGACTTCAGCCCTTTTCGCATCCTCGAACTCTACCGGGCCGACGACGCCGAGCGCGGCCCCGTGCCTGGTGGCCGTGCGGCTACGGGAGGCGCAGGCGCGCATCCCAGACCGCAGCCGGAATGTCGATGCGGACGAGATGACGATTGAGCGGCAGCACGCGGTACAGCACCCGTGCCATGAAGCAGATCGATGACGACAGCTGCGCATTGGGGCGAGCGTTCGTCGCGTTGCAGCAGGACGACGATCGCGCGATCGTCAGCGCGCAAATCAAGCATCTGTCACATGAAACGCGTTTCGCGCAATATAGATGCGCAAACAAACTATTAGACGCTGCAACATTGCTTTAACAAGGGATTACACCAGTCGATCTTGCAAGCCGATTTCGTGTTCGGCAGCGCACAATTTTCACCATCCACAACGTGCTGACACGGGAGACGAACATGCTGATTGGAGTTCCGAAGGAAATCAAGGTGCACGAATACCGTGTCGGGATGACCCCCGACGCCGTGCGCGAACTGGTCCACCACGGCCATCAGGTTCTGGTGCAGACCGGCGCCGGCACCGGAATCGGCGCCGACGACGCCGCGTATGTCGGCGCCGGCGCGCGCATCG
>JAJZEB010000201.1 GCA_021805805.1 Pseudomonadota bacterium
CGACGACATCCGCCCCGGCGCCTGGGACGGGCTGCCGTACACCGCGCGGGTGCACGCCGAGAACCTGGTGCGCCGCTGCGACCCGCAGCTGCTGCGCGAATGCCTGACGCAGATCGTCGAGCGTCGTCGCGAACGCGACTTCCCATGGTTTCCGGCGCGCGTGGTGTGCCACGACATCCTCGGCCAGACCGCGCTGGTCGACCTGGCCGGACTGCGCGACGCGATTGCCGCGCAGGGCGGTGATCCGGCCGAGGTCAATCCGGTGGTGCCGGTGCAGCTGATCGTCGACCATTCGCTGGCGGTCGAGTGCGGCGGCTTCGATCCGGACGCGTTCGCCAAGAACCGCGCCATCGAGGACCGGCGCAACGAGGACCGCTTCCACTTCATCGAGTGGACCCGGCTGGCGTTCGGCAACGTCGACGTCATCCCGCCGGGCAACGGCATCATGCACCAGATCAACCTGGAGCGGATGTCGCCGGTGGTCCACGCGCAGGACGGCGTGGCCTTTCCCGACACCCTGGTCGGTACCGACAGCCACACTCCGCACGTCGATTCGCTGGGCGTCATCGCGGTCGGCGTAGGCGGCCTGGAGGCGGAGAACGTGATGCTCGGGCGCGCGTCGTGGATGCGGCTGCCCGACATCGTCGCCGTCGAGCTGTCCGGGCGCCCGCAGCCCGGCATCACCGCCACCGACATCGTGCTCGCGCTGACCGAGTTCCTGCGCAAGTCGAAGGTCGTCGGCGCCTATCTGGAGTTCCGTGGCCCCGGTGCCGCGGCGCTGACGCTGGGCGACCGCGCGACCATCTCGAACATGGCGCCCGAGTACGGCGCCACGGCGGCGATGTTCGCCATCGACCAGCAGACCATCGACTACCTGAAGCTGACCGGGCGCAGCGCCGAACAGGTCGCACTGGTCGAGACCTACGCCCGGCAGGCCGGGTTGTGGGCCGAGACCCTGCTCGACGCCGAATACGAGCGCACGCTGCGCTTCGACCTGTCCAGCGTGGTGCGCAACATCGCCGGGCCGTCGAACCCGCATGCGCGGGTCGCGACCAGCGAGCTGGCCGCGCGCGGCATCGCCGCGCCGTGGACCGCCGAGCCGGGGCGCATGCCCGACGGCGCGGTGATCATCGCCGCGATCACCAGCTGCACCAACACCAGCAACCCGCGCAACGTCATCGCCGCCGGGCTGCTGGCGCGCAACGCCAATCGTGTCGGGCTGACGCGCCAGCCGTGGGTCAAGACCTCGCTGGCACCGGGCTCCAAGGCGGTGCGGCTGTACCTGGAGGAAGCCGGGCTGCTCGGCGAGCTCGAGCAGCTGGGATTCGGCATCGTCGGCTACGCCTGCACCTCGTGCAACGGCATGTCGGGCGCGCTGGACCCGAAGATCCAGCAGGAAATCGTCGACCGCGACCTCTACGCCACCGCGGTGCTGTCGGGCAACCGCAATTTCGACGGCCGCATCCACCCCTACGCCAAGCAGGCCTTCCTCGCGTCGCCGCCGCTGGTGGTGGCCTACGCGATCGCCGGCACCGTGCGCTTCGACATCGAGCGCGACGTGCTCACGGTGGTCGACGGACGCGAGATCCGGCTCAAGGACATCTGGCCCGACGACGCTGAAATCGACGCCCTGGTGCGCAGCGCGGTCAAGCCGGAATTCTTCCGCGAGGTCTACGAGCCGATGTTCGCCATTCGCGAGGACCGCGGCACCCAGGTCAGCCCGCTGTACGCCTGGCGCGAGCGCTCGACGTACATCCGCCGGCCGCCGTACTGGGAAGGCGCGCTGGCCGGCGAGCGCACGCTGAAAGGCATGCGCCCGCTGGCGATCCTGCCCGACAACATCACGACCGACCACTTGTCGCCGAGCAACGCCATCCTGCCGACCAGCGCCGCTGGCGAATACCTGGCGAAAATGGGCCTGCCCGAGGAGGACTTCAACTCCTACGCCACCCACCGCGGTGACCACCTGACCGCGCAGCGCGCCACCTTCGCCAACCCGACGCTGAAGAACGAGATGGTGCGCAACGCCGACGGCAGCGTGCGCGCCGGCTCGCTGGCGCGCGTCGAACCCGACGGCACGGTGATGCGCATGTGGGAGGCGATCGAGACCTACATGCAGCGCCGCCAGCCGCTGATCATCGTCGCCGGCGCCGACTACGGCCAGGGTTCGTCGCGCGACTGGGCGGCCAAGGGCGTGCGCCTGGCCGGGGTCGAGGCCATCGCCGCCGAGGGTTTCGAGCGCATCCACCGCACCAACCTGATCGGCATGGGCGTGCTGCCGCTGCAGTTCGAGTCCGGCACCACGCGGCTGACGCTGGCGCTGGACGGCACCGAAACCTACGACGTGGTCGGCAAGCCGGCGCCGCGCGCCACCCTGACGCTGGTCGTGCACCGGCGCGACGGAGGCGAACTGCGGGTACCGGTGACCTGCCGGCTCGACACCGCCGAGGAGGTCTCGATCTACGAGGCCGGCGGCGTGCTGCAGCGTTTCGCGCAGGATTTCCTGGCGGCGTCGAAGGCCGCCTGAACAGCAACGGAGTTCAGAGCATGTCGCAAATTCCGCAGATCCGCATTCCCGCCACCTACATGCGCGGCGGCACCAGCAAGGGCGTCTTCTTCCGCCTCGACGACCTGCCCGAGGCCGCGCGCGTCGCCGGGCGCGCGCGCGACCGGCTGCTGCAGCGCGTGATCGGCAGTCCCGATGCGTACGGCAAGCAGATCGACGGCATGGGCGGCGCGACCTCGAGCACCAGCAAGACGGTGATCATCGCCCGCAGCAGCCGCGCCGGGCACG
>JAJZEB010000202.1 GCA_021805805.1 Pseudomonadota bacterium
AGCACGCCACTGTCGCCACTGCTGGGACGATTGGCATCGAAACCGTGCAACATCGGCACGAAGCGTTCTTCGGGCGCCATGCCGTGGCGCCCGAGTTGCGCACTCGCGGCCAGGCGCCAGCTCCAGGGTCCGGCGCGGCGTGCGGTCTGCACCTGGGTGCGCAGCGCCTGCGCCCGTGCCAGGCCGGCGCCCGGCGCGCCGAGGCCTTCGCGCAACGACAGCTGCCAGCCGAGGCTGCCGGCTGCCGACAGCTGCAACGCGTCGGTGCCGATTTCGACCACGCGGCTGTCGCGCCGCTGCACCGCCAGCTCGGTGTCCTGCAGCCAGCCGCGCGTGCGCTGGCGACTCAGCGCGGCGTGACCGTTCCAGCGCGTCGCCGCACCGCGCCACAACGGCCACTGGGTCTGCACGCGCCATTGCTCGACTGCGGCCGAGCTGACGAAGCGGACATGGCGCGCCTGCACCGTCTGGCCGACGCGCTGGGTCGTCGCGGCGGCATCGAGCAGCACTCCGTGCCACGGCACGCTGTAGCCGAGCGCGACGCTTTGTGCGCGCTGCGCCGGCCCCAGCCCGCGCACGGTGGTCGACGCCAGCAGCGTGAGCTGGTCGTTGTGCCAGCTCGGTTGATCCAACGCCAGCGCGACGATCTGGCGCAAGCGGCCCTGCGCCGCGTCGGCGCCGTTGTCGGTGCGCAACGCTCCGTGCAGTCGGCGCCGGCTGCCCGGAGCGCGCTCGACGATGACCACGCTGCCACCGGGCGCCGCCGCCGGCTCGATGCGCACGTGCACGCGCTGGCTCGGCAAGCGGTCGGCAAGCTCCAGCCCTTGCTCGAGCCGGCGCAGCTCGAACGGCGCACCGAGCGGCTGGGCGAAGATCGCACCCCAGCCGGGCGGCACGTCAGCAACGATGCGCAGCGCGTCGACGACCCCGGCGTGCAGGCGCACGTGCAGCACGCCACCGGCCAGGTTCTGCGCGTCGAAGCCGATGCGACTGGTGGTGTAGCCGCGCTCGAGCAGCCGGGAATCGAGCACGCGCTTGATCGCGCGCAGTCCTGCGGCGCCGACGCATTGCCCGCGCACCGCGTCGAGCTCGCGCTGCAGCCACGGCAGCGCTGCGGCGTGCGCGCCGACGAGCTCGACGCGGGCAATCGGAAAACACGGCGTGTCGGACGGCAGCTGTTTCAGCTCGGGCAGCGCGGCGGCCGATTGCGCGGTGGCAGCGCAGGCGGCTGCGCAGCCCGAAGCCAGGCACCGGAACAGCGCGGCTCGGCATGGAAAGGAGGAACGCACGGGAGAGATGTAAGACAAACTTTCTTATGTTTCATATTGCTCCCTGAGGCCGCATTGTCCGGATCCGCGGCCGGCGGTCAACCATTCCCGGAATAGGCTGTTTTTCAAGCTGGCCTGGTGTCGCCGGGGCGCGCTATGCTGCAGTGCAGCGCAAGCACCCGACCAAGACCGCCATGACCCAGCCCGAAGCCCCCCGCTCCCCGATCAACGTCCCGCTGTTCTGGCCCGTGCAACTGGCCTCGGAGATGGCCGCGCAAGGACTCGAACTGCTCGCGCACAACGTCAAGTTCCTCGCCGAGGAGGCCAGGCTGCACGGCGGCATCAAGCCGCGGCTGGCCAGCCCGCACAGCGTGCGGCTGCGGCTTCGCACCCTCGACCTGTGCGACTACTCGGCCGCAGGCGCCAGCGGCATTCCCACGCTGGTCAACGCGCCGTACGCCGGGCACACGTCGATGATCGCCGACTACCACGACGGCCAGAGCCTGATGCAGACGCTGCGCGCCGGCGGCGTCGATGCGCTGTACCTGACCGACTGGCACAGCGCGACCGCGGACATGAAGGACTTCGACGTCGACCAGTACCTGGCCGAATTGCTGGCGTGCATCGACGACCTCGGTGGCCGCGTCAATCTGGTCGGGCTGTGCCAGGGCGGCTGGATGGCCGCGATGCTGGCCGCACGCTTTCCCGACAAGGTGGCCAGTCTGGTTCTGGCCGGCTCGCCGATCGACACCCACGCCGGCCACGGCCCGCTGGTGGCGATGGTCAAGCGCAGCCCGATGGCGTTCTACGAGGACCTGGTGGCCTCGGGCGGCGGCCTGATGCTGGGCCGCTACATGCTCGCCGGCTGGAAGAACATGCATCCGACCGAGCATTACGTGCAGGAGCACATCGATCTGTACGAACACATCGACGACCCGGTCTGGCTGTCGAAGGCCGAAGCGTTCGACCGTTGGTACGAGAATCCGCTCGATCTTCCCGGGCGCTGGTACCTGCAGGTCATCGACCAGCTGTTCAAGCGCAATCTGCTGGCGCACGGCAAGTTCGTCGGCCTCGGCCGCCGCCTCGACCTGCGCGCGGTGCACTGCCCGCTTTACCTGCTCGGTGGCGAGAGCGACGACATCACCCGCCCCGAACAGGTGTTCGCCGCCGCCGACCTGACGAGCACCCCGACGGCGCAGGTCACGCGCGCCACGGTGCCCGGCGGGCACGTTGGGCTGTTCATGGGCGCGCGCACCCTGCGCCAGACCTGGCCGGACATCGCGACCTGGCTGACGCAACAGCGCTGATGCGGCGTCCGCCGGCGCGGCTGAGTTTTGGACTCATGGTTTCCAATTCGGCACTCTTCATGGCACAATCGGCAAGAGTTGTTTACTGCCCGGCTCGATGCGCTTAGCCGAATCGGCCGGCGGAACTCCAGCCCGAGCCGAACCGCCGATGCCCCCACCGCTCCTGATCCGCCTGCGCGGCCGGCACGCCGGAAGGTTCGCGTCGGCCGC
>JAJZEB010000059.1 GCA_021805805.1 Pseudomonadota bacterium
AGCCGACAGCAGAAAGTCACGCAGATACTGCGCCCGCCGCACGTGGATCTTGAAGCCGACGTTGTAGTCGGTGCTCTTTTCCAGGTTGTAGATCGGCGCCGTGCTCTGGAACAGGCCGCCGCCGCCGCCGACTTGCGGCTCCTTGTACGCGATGGCGTAGTTGGCGAAGGTCGCCAGCCACGGCAGCGCGCGGTAGTTGGCGCTGATCGACGGCTCGAACTCGTGGTGGCTGGCGGTCGAACCGGGTTGCGAGCCCTGGTTGGAGCCTGGGTTGTACTGGTACGACAGCGGGAAGTCCGACGCGCCGCCCGACGTGTACACCGTCTGGTCGCTGATGAAGCGCAGGCCCGGGGTCACGTCGAGGCTGGGCAGCGGGCTGATCTTGTCCTGGGCGAAGATCGCGACGTCGGTCTGGTCGAAGTAGTCGCTTCGATAGTGCGCGTTGGGCGTGGTCTGGCTGCCGTAGATCGTCGTCGACGTGCCGACCAGGTCCGCCGGGTTGTAGAACGCGTTGCGCGAGTTGTAGGTGCTCTTCAGGAAATAGCCGCCGACCGAAACCAGGTTGTGCGGCAGGGAAAGATCGGCCCACAGCTTGTTGCCGTACGCAGTCGTCAACGGGTTGTTGTGCTCCCAAAGGTTGCCAGGGCTGGTCAGGCCGTAGTTCGCGTAGTGGTCGTGCACCCGCTGCTCGAGCTGGTACCAGACCAGGTCGTGCAGCGTCAGGCCGGAGTCGACGCGCACGTTGAGCTTGCCGTAGACCAGACGCATCTTGTTGGTGTCGTTCTTGCGCCACACCGAACCCGGCACGACGCTGTAGAACCCCGACGCCTGCTGGCTGTACAGCGGCGTGTTGGCGGTGCCGTCCATGGTCAGTCCGGCCTGCGTCTGCGTCGGGATCGACATCGGGCGGTACGCGGTGCTGCGCGCCTGGTAGACGCCGAAGGCGAAGTTGCCGTTGCTGAACTGTTTGCGCGACTTCAGGAACACCGCGTAGTTCTCGCCGCGGTTCGAGAAGCCGTCGTACGCATTGCGGAAGCTGTCGGCAGAGCCGGTGCCTCCGGCCAGCACCGTCGACCAGCCGTCGTGGCTGCCGGTGTCGAACTGGTACGTCAGGTTGCGCGCGCTGTCGCTGCCCACGCTGACGCCGATCGAGCCGCCGGCGTGGTTCGCCGGCTGCACCGGGACGAAGGCGATCTGGCCGCCGATGTTGTTGAACCAGCGGTCCAGCGGGTCGCCGGGGCCGTAGGTCACGCCGATTCCCTCGATCATGCCGAGCTGCGGCACCAGGTCGCTCTGCCACAGTCCGGTCGACGCGTTGGCCATCGGCACGCCGTCGAAGGTCACCGAAATCGAGCCGTCGTCGATCTGCGCGCCGCTGAATCCGCCCCAGCCTTGCTTGATGCCGTTGATGCTGATCTGGTTCTTCGTCGAACCCGTCGAGCCGTAGCCCGAGACGCCGACTCCGGGGGCCAGCGTCAACGCCTGCGCGGCGCCGCCGAACGCGCCGACCGACTGCAGTTCGGTGCGGCCGATGACCTTCACCGACTGGCCTGACTTGAACACGTGGCGCTTGCTGATGCGCTTTTCCTCGCGGCTCTTGACGTGGCGCGCGCCTGCGGCGGCCTGCGCTCCGGCCTGCACGCTGCCCAGGTCGGTGGGGGCCGCATTCGCCAGCGGCGCGGTGCACAAGGCGGCGAGCACGGCGCGCGCGAGCACGGAGGGGCGGAATGTCAACGTTTGCTTCGGCATGGGAACTCCGTCGGAAGGGGGCTGGAGCGGCGCGGTCTGGTGCCGTGCTCGCGAAAGCTCCATTGCAGGGCCGGCGCGTGAAACGCAGATGGCAGAAACCTGTCCGCGACCTGACCGGCGCAACTCCGATGTGTTGAAGTGTTTCCGCGCGAAGCGGCCCGGAGCTCAGTCCGCAGCGCCGGCGCGGTCGCCGGCTTCTTCCGCCCAGCGGTAGCCGGCGCCGTGCACGGTCTGCAGCCGGGCGTCGAGGGCGTGGGGACGCAGCAGCCGGCGCAGCCGCCCGACCGCGGTGTGCAGCGCCTCGTCGCGCGCGCGCGCCGGGATGTCGAGCGCCACGCGCAGCGCGCCGGTTCCGACCACGCGCCCCGAGGCTGCGCCCAGCGTCCACAGCAGCCTGAACGGCTGCGGCTGCAACGCCTTCGGATTGCCGTCGATCCACAATTGCCGAGTCGGCGCCTGCAGCAGCATTCCCGGCGCCAGCTGCAGGGTTCCGATCGGCGGCGGCGCCACGCGCTCGCGCAGTCGCGCCAGCTGCGCCTTCAGCAAATCCGGACCGCCGCCTGCCCGCGGCAGCACCACGTCGGCGCCGGCGCGCAACGCCGACGCCGCATCGGTGGCGTCATCGAGCAGGACGAGCAGCGCGGCGCCGGCGCACGACGGGTCGTGGCGCACGTACATCAGCCACGCGTAGAGTTCGGGAGTGCCGTACGGCGCGCCGAGCAGCGCGGCCCACGAACTGCCGTCGCGCAGATGGCGCAGCGCCTCGTCGGGGCCGACGTGCTGCGCGTTGTCCAGCGGGCACGAGCGCGCCGGATGCGCGAAATCGACGTGCAGCACCGAATGCCGCAGCGGCGCCGCGTCGGCGACGCTGCCCAGCAGGGTCAACAGCTCGATCAGGTGGGGAAAAGGCAGCATCGGCGGCGCATCGCATCGGAGCACCGCAAGCATGCCAGCGCTGCGTGACGGCGGCGTGACGCCGCCGTCGCCGCACGCGCGCTCAGACCACCGCGCCTGCGTTCGGGTCGTTCGGGTTGCGCGGCTTGGCGTTCTTCAGCAGGTCCTCGCGGCGCACGCCCAGCCACATCGCGATCGCCGCGGCGACGAACACCGAGCTGTAGATGCTCATCGAAATGCCGATGATCAGCGCCAGCGCGAAGTAGTGCAGCGCCGGCCCGCCGAAGACGAACATCGAGCCTGCCATCGCCAGCGTCGCACCGTGGGTGATGATGGTGCGGCTGATGGTGTTGGTGATCGCGCTGTCGATGACCTGCACCGCGCTGTACTTGCGGTACTTGCGGAAGTTCTCGCGCACCCGGTCGAAGATGACCACCGACTCGTTGACCGAATAGCCGAGCACGGCGAGCACCGCGGCCAGCACCGGCAGCGAGAACTCCCACTGGAACAGCGCGAAGAAGCCGAGCACGATGATCACGTCGTGCAGGTTGGCGACGATGGCCGCGATCGAGAACTTCCACTCGAAACGCAGCGCCAGGTAGAGCATGATGCCGACGATGACGAAGGTCAGCGCCTTGACCCCGTCGCTGGCCAGCTCGGAGCCGATCTGCGGCCCGACGAACTCGGTGCTGCGCATCTGCACTGCCGGATCCGCAGCACGCAGCGCGGCGAACATCTTCGCCGACTGCTCGGCGCTGGTCTCGTGCGCGTGCAGCGGCAGCCTGATCGCGACGTCGCGCGCGTTGCCGTAGGTCTGCACCTGCGCGTCGCCGTAGCCCAGCCGCACCGGAATGGCGCGGATGGTCGCGAGGTCGGCCGCCTGCGGGTACTGCACCTCCATCACGGTGCCGCCGGTGAACTCGATCGACAGGTGCAGGCCGCGGGTGAACAGGAAGAACACGGCAGCGACCAACAGCAGCGCCGAGACGATGTTGAACACCGGCGCGTAGCGCATGAACGGGATGTCGCGCCGGATGCGGAAGAATTCCATGAGGGGCTCCTGGGGCGTCGCGTCAACGCGGGGATTTCGCGGCCGGTTTCGGCGCCGTCTTGGTCTCGGACTTGGCCGCCTTCGCCGTGCTCGCCTCGGGTTTCCAGACCTGGCCGATCGACACCGCCTGCAGCCGGCGGCGGCGTCCGTACCACAGGTTGACCAGTCCGCGCGAGAAGAACACGGCCGAGAACATCGAGGTCAGGATGCCCAGCACGTGGACCACGGCGAAGCCGCGCACCGCGCCGGAGCCGAACACCAGCAGCGCCAGGCCTGCGATCAGCGTGGTCACGTTCGAGTCCAGGATCGTCGCCCACGCACGTTCGTAGCCGGCGGCGATCGCCGCCTGCGCGCTGGCGCCGTTGCGCAGTTCTTCGCGCACGCGTTCGTTGATCAGCACGTTGGAGTCGATCGCCATGCCCAGCGCCAGCGCCATGGCGGCGATTCCCGGCAGCGTCAGCGTGGCCTGCAGCATCGACAGCAGCGCGACGAGCAGCATCAGGTTGATCGCCAGCGAGATCGACGACACCGCGCCGAACAGCATGTAGTACACGCACATGAACGCGACGATGGCCAGGAAGCCCCAGGTCACCGAATGGAATCCCTGCAGGATGTTCTGCTGGCCCAGGCTCGGGCCGACGGTGCGCTCCTCGATGATCTGCATCGGCGCGGCCAGTGCTCCGGCGCGCAGCAGCAGCGCGATGTCGTTGGCCTCCGGCACCGTCATGTGGCCTGAGATCTGGACCCGGCCGCCGGCGATTTCACTGCGCACCACCGGCGCGGTGACGACCTGCGCCTGGTGGCGGTCGATCAGCACCAGTGCGATGCGCTTGCCGATGTTGGCCGCGGTGACGTCGCGGAAAATGCTCGAACCGCGCGAGTCCAGCGTCAGGAACACCGCCGGCTCGTTGGTCTGCGGGTCGAAGCCGGGCTGCGCGTCGGTCAGGTTCTGGCCGGTCAGCAGCACGTCGTTCCTGACCATCAGCGGTGTGCCGCTGCGATCTTCGAGCCGGGTGTCGCCCGGCGGCGGCACGCCGCCGCTGCTCAGCGCGGCCAGCGCCTCGGGGCTGTCGTCGACCAGGCGCACTTCCAGCGATGCGGTGCGGCCGAGGATGTCCTTCGCGCGCGCGGTGTCCTGGATTCCCGGCAGTTCGACGACGACGCGGTCCGCCCCCTGCTGCTGGATCACAGGCTCGGCGACGCCGAGTTCGTTGATCCGGTTGTGCAGCGTGGTGATGTTCTGCTTGATCGCGTATTCCTTGGTCTGCTCGATGGTCTGCGGACTCAGCCGCAGCGTGATCGAGCTGCCCTTGACGGTCTGGATCAGCGCATCTCCGGCTTCGGCCTTGACCAGCGGCAGCGCCTGGCGGTACATGTCCGGGTCGCGGAAGTCGATGACCACCGTTTCGCCGCTGCGCTGCAGGCCGCTGTAGCGGATGTCCTTGTCGCGCAGACGGGACTTGAGCTGTCCGGCCAGCGAGTCGAGCTTCTTGTCGACCGCAGCCTTCATGTCGACCTGGAGCAGGAAATGCACGCCTCCGCGCAAGTCCAGGCCGAGGTACATCGGGAACGCGTGCAGCGCGGTCAGCCAGTGCGGCGAGCGGCTCAGCAGGTTCACGGCGACGATGTACGACGGCTGGTCGCGGTTCGGGTTCAGCGCGTGTGCCAGCACGTCGCGCGCGTTCAGCTGGATCTCGGTGGTCGCGAAGCTGTAGTCCAGCGTCGGGCCGTCGATGCGGCTGCCCTGCGGCGTGATCCCGGCCGCGTGCAGCGCGGCCAGGCCCCGGTCGAGCAGCGCGGTGTCGGGCAGGTCACGCCCGGCGTGCGCCGACGTGATCTGGACCGCGGGCGCCTCGCCGTAGAAATTCGGCAGCGCGTAGACGAACCCCACCACCAGCACGGTGGCCATGATGAGGTATTTCCACAGTGGGTAGCGATTCATGGCGGGAGACGCCGGCGCGCAGGCGCCGGCAGGAGACTTGAGGGATGTGCGCGGCGGATGAAGCGGGTCAGGCGCCGTTCTTCAGCGTGCCTTTCGGCAGCACCATGCTGACCGCGCTGCGCTGGATCTGGATTTCGACCTTGTCGGCGACTTCCAGGTACAGGAACGTTTCTCCGAGCTTGCTGACGCGGCCGACGACGCCGCCGCTGGTGACGACCTCGTCGCCCTTCGACAGGGCTTCGATCATCGCTTTCGTTTCCTTGGCCTTCTTCATTTGCGGCCTGATCATCACGAAATAAAGGATGACGAACATCACCACCAGCGGCAGGGTGCTCATCAGCGTCGATTCGGGACTGGCCTGCGCCGCGGTGCCTTGGGCGTGGGCGATCGAAATCAGGTTCATGGGACGGTTCCGTAAGCGGGAAATGGCGGCGGGCGCCGATCAGGCGCCCGTGGCAGACCGCCATTGTCGCAAATTCGGCGCCGGGGTCAGTCGGTTCCGGTCTTCCAGGCCCACAGCGGCAGGTCGTGACGCCGCGCCAGCGCGTGCAGCGCGGCGGTGTCGCGTGCCGCGCACCAGGCGCGCAGCGCGCGGCCGGTCAGCGCGCCGGCCTGCTGCTGCAGCGCCGTGGCGAAATGCGGCTCCAGCGCGGCCAGCGCGACCAGGCCGTCGCGGCTGCGGTAGACCGCGTAGCCGGGCAGCGCACCGGCGAGCAGCTCGCCCGGCGCGGTCAGGCCGGCGCTGCGCGGCACCGCGGCGAATGCAGCGGCGTCGGCCAGCGCGACCTGCAGCGCGACGCCGCGGCCGACTCGCGACGCCTGCAGCAGCGCGCCCAGCGCGGCCTCGACGGCGAGCAGCGCTCCGCACATGTCGGCCAGCAGCGTGGCCGGCGGCCTCGGCGCGTCGATCAGTCCGGCACTGGCCTGGTAGGTCAGGTCGTGGCCGGGCTCCTCGGCCGCGCGTCCTCGCGCGCCGACGATGGCCACCGTCGACAGCCGCGGCAGCCGTGCGGCCAGGGTCTGCGGGTCGAGGCCGAGCCTGCGCAGCGCGCTTGGACGGAACGAGGTCAGAAACAGGTCGGCGCGGTCGAGTTCGCCCATCAGCGCGTCGCGTCCTGCTTCGCTCTTCAGGTCGACGCGGCGGCGCGCGATGCCGCGGTGCATCGCCCGGTACAGCGGCGCGCACATGGCGCGCATCGGGTCGCCGGCAGGAGGCTCGATCTTCAGCGCCTGCGCGCCCAGCGCATGCAGCCGCGCCAGCGCTGCGGGGCCCGGCAGGTTCAGCGCCAGGCTCACGATGCGCGTGCCGTGCAGCGGAGCGAAGTCCGCCGCGTGCCGCGGGGTCAGCGCCGCGTGCAGGCCGCTGCCCGGGCGGCCGGGCGGTGTGCGGGGGGATGCGCTCACCAGTCGCGCTCGATCAGCTCGATCTTGTAGCCGTCCGGGTCCTCGACGAACGCGATCACCGTGCTGCCGCCGGCCACCGGGCCGGCGTCGCGCGTCACATTGCCGCCGGCGGCGCGGATGCGCGCGCAGGTCGCACGGGCATCATGAACGCCCAGCGCGATATGGCCGTACGCCGTGCCGCGCTCGTAGTGGTCGACTCCGTAGTTGTAGGTCAGCTCGATTTCGGCCTGGTCCGGATTGGCCGCGTAGCCGACGAAGGCCAGGGTGTATTTCTGCTCAGGCCGGTCGGTGGTGCGCAGCAGCTTCATGCCGAGCACCCGGGTGTAGAAGTCGATCGACCGTTGCAGGTCTCCGACGCGCAGCATGGTGTGCAGAATCTGCATGGACAAGGCTCCGTGAGTGGACCGTTCGATGGACTTCGCTATTGTCGGCAATTTCGCCGCGGCTCGCCGACCACTGCGCCTTACCAGGGCGGCAGAACGCTGCGCCGCAGCTGCGCGCGGGCGTCGCTCCAGTCGGGGAACAGTTCGCCGACCGTTTCCCAGAACCGCGGCCCGTGGTTCATTTCACGCAAATGCGCGATTTCGTGCGCGATCACGTAGTCGACCAGTCCGGGCGAGAAATGCAGCAGCCGCCAATTCAGCCGCACCGTGCCGTCGGCGCTCGCGCTGCCCCAGCGGGTGCGTGCCGAGCTCAGCCGCACCGCGCGCACGGTCACGCCCAGGCGCTGCGCGAAGTGCGCGCAGCGCGCGGCGAACAACGCGCCCGCCTCGTTCTGCATCCACGCTTGCGCAGCGTCGCGCAGCCGGGCCGAATCGCTGTCGGCGGGCAGCGCCAGGCGCAGTTCGTCGTCGTGCCGCGCGGTCGCGGTGGCGGCCAGCCGCAGCGTCAGCACACGGCCGAGGAAGGGCAGCGTGCCGCCGTCGCGCCAGTCGATGCGCGCGGAGTGCAGCGCGGCGCCACGCTGCGCGCGCAGCGTCAGCTGGCGCTGTACCCAGTCCGCCTTGTCGGCCAGCACGTCGTGGACCTGGCGCAGCGCGACCCAGTTCGGCGCGCTGACGACGACTCCGCGCTCGTCGACGCGGATTCCGATCGAGCGGCGCCGCGCGCGCCGCAGCAGGTAGTCGAAGCGCCGCCTGCCGTCGTCGAAGCGCCGCCAGGGCGCCGGCCGCGGCGCGGCTGCGTCGTCGTCGGTGTCGTCGAACAGCGAACGCTGCACGCCCGCGCCCGGGTCAGTCCGCTGCCGCGGCGTAGGCATCGGGGTCGAGCCGGCGCATTTCGGCCTCGATCCAGCGCTGCGCGTCCTGCATCAGTTCGTTCGCGCCGCGTCCGTCCGGCGCGATCGGCTGGCCGATCGACACCTCGATGGTCCCGGGATATTTCAGGAACGACTGCCGCGGCCAGCATCGCGCCGAGGTGATCGCGATCGGCAGCAGCGGCGTTCCGGTCAGCAGCGCCAGGCGCGCGGCGCCGACCTTGTACGCGCCCTCGCGGCCGCGCGCGGTGCGCGTGCCTTCCGGGAACATGATGATCCAGTACCCCTTGCGCAGCAGCTCGCCGCCTTGCGCGGCGACGCGTCCGAACGCTTCGGCGCCGCGCTTGCGGTCGATGTGCACCATCTCCAGCCGACCGAGCGCCCAGCCGAAAAACGGCACGAACAGCAGTTCGCGCTTGAACACATAGCTCAGCGGCCGCGGCATCAGCACCGGCAGCGCCAGCGTTTCCCAGGCCGACTGGTGCTTCGGGCAAAGGATCACCGGTCCGTCGGGCAGATGCTCCATGCCCTGCACCCGGGTGCGGATTCCGCACAGCAGTGTCGCGCCCCACAGCGCGAAGCGCACCCAGCCCAGGCAGAAGCCGTACAGGGTCCTGCCGCGCACGAACGGCGACAGCAGCACCACCGCGACCGCGTACGGAATGACGCTGAGCACCAGCCACGCCATGTACGCGGCCGAGCGCAACCACAGCAGCGGCTTCATGTCGACGCCGCCGCGCGCTGCGCCAGCAGCCAGTCGGCGAACGCGGCGAGATCGTCGTGCACGCGCGTGCCTTGCGGCAGGTTCCCCGCGGCCAGCGTGCGTTCGCCCTTGCCGCTGCGCACCAGATGCAGTTCGCAGCCGAGCTGCTGGCCTGCGAGCAGGTCGCGGCAGGTATCGCCGACCACCGGAACCCCGCTCAGGTCGTCGAGCCCGTGGCGCAGTGCGATGTCGCGGAACAGTCCGGGCGCGGGCTTGCGGCAGGCGCAGTGCTCCTCGGGCGCGTGCGGGCAGAAGAACACCGCGTCGATGCGGCCGCCGGCGGCGGCCAGCGCCTTTTGCATTTTCAGGTGAATGGCGTTGAGGGTGACCATGTCGAACAGGCCGCGGCCGACTCCCGACTGGTTGCTGGCCACGACCACGCGCCAGCCCTCGCGGTACACGCGGGCGATCGCCTCCAGGCTTCCCGCAACCGGGACCCACTCGTCGGGCGACTTGATGTAATCGTCGCGGTCCTCGTTGATCACCCCGTCGCGGTCGAGGATCAGCAGCTTGAGGTTGCTCTTGTCGGCCATCGCGTCAGCCCGCCAGGCAGGAAAGGTCGGCCACGCGGTTCATCGCCGCGTGGAGTTCGCCGAGCAGCGCGAGCCGGTTGGCGCGCAGCGCGGCGTCGTCGACGTTGACCATGACCTGGTCGAAGAACGCGTCGACCGGTCCCTTGAGTGCGGCCAGCGCCTTCAGCGCCGCGGTGTAGTCGCCGCGCGCGAAGGCGTCGTGCGCCGCCGGCGCGACGTCGCCGAGCGCGTCGAGCAGCGTGCGCTCGGCCGCGTCGCGCAGCAGCGCACGGTCGAGCGCGACGCCTCCGGCGGCCTCGGACTTGCGCAGGATGTTGGCCACGCGCTTGTTCGCCGCGGCCAGCGCGGCGGCTTCGGGCAGCACGGTGAACGCGCGCACCGCGTCGAGCCGCGGCACGACTTCGACCAGCAGCGACGGGCGCAGGCCGAGCACCGCGTCGACCTCCTGCGCCGCGTAGCCCTGTTCGCGCAGCGCATTGGCCAGGCGTTCATCGATGAAGTTGCGCAGCGCCTCGCGCGGGTCGGCATAGCCGTCGACTCCGGCGAACGCGTCGACGGCGATGTCGAGCAGCTGCGGCAGCGGCCAGCGCGCGCCGAGGTCCGCGCGCTCGCTCAGCATGCGCACCACGCCGAGCGCGTGGCGCCGCAGCGCGTAGGGGTCCTTGTCGCCGCTGGGCTGCTGGCCGATTCCGAACAGCCCGCTCAGGGTTTCGAGCTTGTCGGCCAGCGCCAGGCACAGGCCGACTTCGTCGGCCGGCAGCGAGTCGCCGGCGAAGCGTGGCCGGTAATGATCTTCGATGGCCCGCGCCACGCGCGCATCGAGCCCGTCGTGCAGCGCGTAGTAACGCCCCATCGTGCCTTGCAGTTCGGGGAATTCGCCGACCATTTCGGTCAGCAGGTCGGCCTTGGCCAGCGTCGCGGCCTGCTCGACCAGCGCGGCGTCGACCCCGGCCAGTCCGGCCAGAGCGACCGCGATCGTGCGCACCCGGCGCATGCGCGCTGCCTGCGAGCCCAGGCGGGCGTGGTAGACGACGCGTTCGAGCCCGTCGACGCGCGCCGCCAGCGGCCGCTTGCGGTCCTGCTCGAAGAAGAACTTGGCGTCGGCCAGGCGCGGGCGCACGACGCGCTCGTTGCCGTCGACGACGGCCTGCGCGTCGTCGGGGCTGATGTTGCTGACGACCAGGAAGCGGTTGCTCAGCCGGCCTTCGGCGTCGAGCAGCGGGAAATACTTCTGGTTGGCCTTCATCGTCAGGATCAGGCATTCCTGCGGCACGGCGAGGAATTCAGGCTCGAAGCGGCAGCTCAGCACTTTCGGGCGCTCGACCAGAGCGCAGACCTCGTCGAGCAGCGCGGAGTCTTCGATCGGACGCAGTCCGACCGCCTCGGCGGCGTGTCGCAGCTGCTGCGCGATGGCGTCGCGCCGCGCGTCGAAGCCGGCGATCACCGCGCCCTCGTCGCGCAGCTGCTGCACGTAGCTGTCGGCGTCGCGCAGCACGATCGGATCGCAAGCGGCCTCGAAGCGGTGGCCGTGGGTCAGCCGCCCGGACTGCAGCCCCAGCGCCTGCAGCGGAACCACGCGGTCGCCGTGCAGCGCGACCAGGCCGTGCGCGGGCCGTACGAAGCGCACCGTGCTCCAGCCGTCGGCGAGCTGGTAGCTCATGACCTTCGGGATCGGCAGCTTCGCGATCGCATCGAGCAGCGCGCGCTGCAGCGCGTCGGCCAGCAGCGCGCCGGGCACCACGCTGTCGATGTACAGCGTCTGCGCCTTGCCGCTGCCTTCGCTGCGCACGCGGGCGGCGGCGTCGGCCGGCAGGCCGAGCGCGGCCAGCTTCTTCAACAGCGCCGCGGTCGGCGCGCCGGCGGCGTCGAGGCCGACGCTGGCCGGCATCAGCTTGCTCGCCAGGTCGCGGTCGGCAGCGCGCGCGGCGACGTCGGCGATGTGCACGGCGAGGCGCCGCGGGCTGGCGTACGGAGTCGACGCGGCGCCGTCGGCAACCAGGCCCTGGGCGCGCAGGCCGTCGGCGATGCCGTGCGCGAAAGCGCTGCCCAGCGCGGCGAGCGCCTTCGGCGGGAGTTCCTCGACGAACAGTTCGACGAGCAGGTTGGCGGTGGTCATGGATGGTTCGGAGGTAGGCATCAGGCGGCCGCCTTTTTCTGCGCCAGCGCCTGCGCGGCCTCGGCGCCCCAGTCGGCCGGCGCCAGCGGGAATCCCAGGCGCGCGCGGCTGTCGAGATATTCCTGCGCCACGCCGCGCGCCAGGTTGCGGATGCGGCCGATGTAGGCGGCGCGTTCGGTGACCGAGATCGCGCCGCGGGCGTCGAGCAGGTTGAAGGTGTGCGCGCACTTGAGCACCTGCTCATAGCACGGCAGCGCGAGCTGCTCGCGCATCAGGTGGCGGGCCTGGCGCTCGTGCGCATCGAACGCCTGCAGCAGGAAGTCGACGTCGCTGTGCTCGAAGTTGTACGCGCTCTGCTCGACTTCGTTCTGGTGGAACACGTCGCGGTAGTACAGCGGCCGCGTGCTGCCGGCGACCCGCGTTTCGGTCCAGACCAGGTCGTAGACGCTCGACACCCCCTGCAGGTACATCGCCAGCCGTTCGAGGCCGTAGGTGATCTCGCCGGTGGTCGGCCGGCAGTCGATTCCGCCGACCTGCTGGAAGTAAGTGAACTGCGTCACTTCCATGCCGTTGAGCCAGACTTCCCAGCCCAGGCCCCATGCGCCCAGCGTGGGATTTTCCCAGTCGTCCTCGACGAAGCGGATGTCGTTGCGTGACAGGTCGAAGCCCAGCGCGCGCAGGCTGCCGAGGTACAGATCGAGGATGTCGGCAGGCGCCGGCTTGAGCACGACCTGGAACTGGTAGTAGTGCTGCAACCGGTTCGGGTTGTCGCCATAGCGGCCGTCCTTCGGCCGGCGGCTGGGTTGCACGTACGCAGCGTTCCACGGTTCGGGGCCGATCGCGCGCAGGAAGGTCGCCGTGTGGCTGGTGCCGGCGCCGACCTCCATGTCGTAGGGTTGCAGCAGCGCGCAGCCCTGTTCGGCCCAGTAGTTCTGCAACGTCAGGATGATCTGTTGGAAAGTCGGCATGGCGAACTGCTGCGTCCGGCGCGGGACCATTCCCGCGCGTCGTGCGTGTGGCGGAATTCTAGGAGGCTGCCCGGTGGCGGCTGCTCAGCGCGTGTTGCCGCGGCGCCGGCGCAGCGCCGCCGGCGCCAGCGCGAGCAGGCCCAGCAGCAGTTGCGGCGCGTAGCCCAGCCGCGATGCCAGCCAGGCGAACGGCGTCAGGCCGCTGCGCGGCTGCACCGCGCCGGTGAGGACCCCGACGGTGTAGGGCGCCAGCATCCTGCGCACGCGGCCGCCGGCGCCGATGATCGCGGTGGCACCGGTGTTGGTCGCGCGTATGGTCGGAAGCTGGAACTCCAGCGAGCGCATGCGTGCGATCTCCAGATGCTGGCCGAGCACGATGGTGTTGCCGAACCAGCCCAGGTTGGTCAGGTTGGCGATCACCTGCGGCGCGCTCGTCGGGTCGCGAAAGCGCTGCGCGAGCTGTTCGCCGAAAAGATCCTCATAGCAGATGGTCGGCGCCACGCGTGCGCCGTGCACGACGAACGAGCGCTGGTCGAGAGTGCCGCGCGCGAAATCGCCCAGCGGGATTCGCATCAGGCGCACGAACCAGTGGAAGCCCCACGGGATGAACTCGCCGAAAGGCACCAGGTGGGACTTGTCGTAGCGGTACGGCGCGGCGCCGCCGAGGCCGACCACGCTGTTGGTGTACTGGTCCGTGCCGCGGGTCAGCGGAATTCCCACCAGCGCCTGCGCGTGGTGGGCGCGAAGTGCCTGGCGCACGCTCGCCAGGTAGCCCGGGGGCAGGTCCTCGGGCAGCACCGGCAGCGCAGTCTCCGGGGTCACGATCAGGTCGGCGCGCAGGCTGCGCAGCCACTGCCCGTACAGCTCCAGCGTCGGGCCGAGCGCGTCGGCGTTGAACTTGTCGCTTTGCGCCACGTCGCCCTGCAGCAGCGCCACGCGCAGCGGCGCGCCGTCGGCGTGGGTCCAGCGCAGGCGGCCGACGACGTGCGCGCCGCCGATCAGCACCGCCAGCGCGGCGATCGCGGCGGCCGCGCCGCGCACGCTGACCTGGCTGAGCAGCGCGAGAAGCGCCGCGGCCAGCGCGGCGGCGAATGTCACACCGTACATGCCGAGCAGCGGCGCGTAGCCGGCCAGCACGTCTCCGGCTTGCGCGTAGCCCAGCGCCAGCCACGGGAATCCGGTGAACACCGTGCCGCGGGCCAGTTCGCCCAGGGTCCAGGCCCCGGCCAGCGCCATGGCCGCGGCCAGCGCCCGCGCCAGCGGCCATGGGCCGCGCGCGTGCGGCGGCGCCAGCGCCGCGGCCAGCGCGGCCGACGCCGCGGTGTACAGCGCCAGGTAGGCGGCAAACAGCAGCACCGCGCCGCCAGCCAGCGCGGGCGGCATGCCGCCGTACACCGCCATGCTGACGTAAAGCCACCACACTCCGGTGCAGAACCAGCCGACACCGAAGCATTCTCCGAGCAGCGCAGCCCGGCGCGCGCGCGCGCCGGGCTGCGGCGCATCGTGGCGCCAGAGCAGCGCGACGAACAGCGCCAGCAGCACGATCGCCGCGCCGCCCCAGTGCGGGCGCCCGAAGCACTGGCCGAAGGCGCCGCCGAGCATCAACGCTGCCGCGGCCTCGAGCAGCCGGCGGCCGCGGGCCTTGCCGTCCGCGTCAGAGCGTCGCATACGGATCGGCGAAGCCCAGCCCGTGCAGCACCGCGCGTTCGCGCGCTTCCATGCGCAGCGCGTCGGCTTCGCGCACGTGGTCCCAGCCCAGCGCGTGCAGCACGCCGTGCACGACCATGTGGGCGTAATGCGCCTGCAGCGTCTTGCCCTGTTCGGCGGCCTCGCGCGCGACCACCGCGTCGCACAGCACGATATCCGCCTGGGGCGGCCACGGCTGGTAGTCGAAGGTCAGCACATTGGTCGGGTAGTCCTTGCCGCGCCAGGTGCGGTTGAGTTCGCGTCCTTCGTCGGCGTCGACCACGCGCACGGTGATCTGCGCCGTCGCGTCCGCGGCCAGGGCCGCCGGAGCGCCTGCCGCCGGGCCGCAGGCCAGCGCGTGGCGCACCCAGCGTGCCAGCCGGTGGCGCGGCAGTTCGGCGCGATGCGTGCGGCTGGCGAACTGAACCGACAGCTGCAGCGGTACCCGCGCCGCGGTCATGGATGTGCCCCCGGCGCTGCGCGCCGCCCCCCGAGGGGGCTGAGCGCGGCTTCGGAGCGGCCGTGCGCCGCGGTCATGGATGTGCCCCCGGCGCTGCGCGCCGCCCCCCGAGGGGGCCGAGCGCGGCTTCGGAGCGGCCGTGCGCCGCGGTCATGGATGTGCCCCCGGCGCTGCGCGCCGCCCCCCGAGGGGGCCGAGCGCGGCTTCGGAGCGGCCGTGCGCCGCGCTCATGGATGTGCCCCCGGCGCTCATTGCGCGTCCTTTGCTGCGCCGCGCTTGCGGCGTGGCGCGGCAGGCGCTGCGCGTGCCGCTTCGGCGCGCTCGTAGGCGTCGACGATGCGCGCCACCAGCGGATGGCGTACGACGTCGGCGCTGGTGAAATGGGTCAGCGCGACGCCGCGCAGGCCACGCAGCACATCGACCGCCTGCGACAGGCCGCTGTGCGCGCCGCGCGGCAGGTCGACCTGGCTCAAATCGCCGGTGATGACCGCGCGCGAGCCGAAGCCGATGCGCGTCAGGAACATCTTCATCTGCTCGGGAGTCGTGTTCTGCGCCTCGTCGAGGATGATGAACGCGTTGTTCAGCGTGCGCCCGCGCATGAACGCCAGCGGTGCGATCTCGATGGTGCCGCGCTCGAACAGGCGCTGCGTGGTCTCGAAGCCGAGCAGGTCGTACAGCGCGTCGTAAAGCGGCCGCAGGTACGGATCGATTTTCTGCGCCAGGTCTCCGGGCAGGAAGCCCAGGCGTTCGCCGGCTTCGACCGCGGGTCTGGTCAGCACCAGGCGCTCGACCGCATTGCGCTCGAGCGCGTCGACCGCGCAGGCCACGGCGAGGAAGGTCTTGCCGGTGCCGGCCGGGCCGAGGCCCAGGGTCAGGTCGTGGCCGACGATGTTGCGGATGTAGTCCGACTGGTTCGGCGTGCGTCCGTGCAGCCCGCTGCGCCGTGTATGCAGCACCGGCTCGTCTGCCGCAGGGTGCAGTGCAGGCTGCTGGCCTTGCGCGGCCTGGGTGAGCTCGAGCTGGATGTCGTCGAGGCTCAGCGGCTGTTCGGCGCGCGCCCACAGCGCCTGCAGCAGCGTCAGCGCGTCGCGCGCGCGGGCGCCGTCGATGGTGAACTGCTGCGCGCGGCGGCGGATCGCGACGTCGAACGCGACTTCGATCTGGCGCAGATTCTCGTCGAGCGGTCCGCACAGGTGGGCCAGGCGCGCATTGTCGGCCGGCGTGAACGGGTGTCTGATCAGCAAGGTTGTCGGTACGAGTGTGGGTCGTCGGCCGAAGGCGTCCGGAGGCAATTGTGCGCCAAGCCGGCGGTGTCGCCGTCTACCTACAATCAAGTCTGGCCTAACATCATCCCATTGCGCCTTATTGCGCCTTGTTTCCATAGCCTGATGCCCGAAGCCTTGCCGAGCACCCTGATCGTCGATGCGCACGCCGAGTCGCGCAGCGCCATGGCGCGCCTGCTGGAGCGGGCGCTGCCCGATCTGCCGGTTTGCGAGGCAGCGTCGCGGGTGCAGGCCGAGGGAGTGATCGCGCGTCGCACGATCGAGCTGGCGCTGATCGATTTCGGATTGCCCGACGGCAGCGGGCTCGACGTGCTGCGCACGCTGCACGCCGCGCAGCCGCAGGCGCGCGTGGTCGTCATCAGCCTGCTCGATGACGATGCGCACGTCTTCCCGGCGCTGCGTGCCGGCGCTTTCGGCTATGTGCTGAAGGATCGCCCGGAAGTCGAGCTGGTCGCTCAGCTGCGCCGTATCCGCGACGGCGAGCCGCCGCTGAGCTCGTCGGTGGCGCTCAAGCTGCTGCAGCATTTCACCAGCCTGCAGGGCGGCGACTCGCGCGATGCGGACGGAATCAAGTGGGGTCGGCGCGCGACCGATCAGCCCGGCGGTGCGCGCGGCGACCTCAGCGCACTGCGCTTCGGCGGGCGTGGCGCTGGCGACGAACCCGAGGTGGTGCTGACCGAACGCGAAACCGAGGTGCTGCAGCGCGTCGGCAAGGGCTACACCCTGCCCGAGATCGCGCAGCAGCTCGGCCTGTCGCGCCACACCGTGGCCGACTACGTGAAGCAGGTCTATCGCAAGCTCGACATTTCGTCGCGCGCCGAGGCCGCGCTCGAGGCCGCGCGGCGCGGCCTGGTGCGCTGAGCGCACGGTCGGGGCCTGCCTGCCATGACACGCGATGCGGTCTGCCATCTCGACGGCGACTGGCTGCCGTTGGCACAGGCGCGCGTCCCGGTGCTCGACCGCGGTTTCCTGTTCGGCGACGGTGTCTACGAGGTGGTGCCGGTCTACGCGCGTCGCCCGTTCCGTCTTGCCGAGCATCTGGCGCGGCTGCGGCGCAGCCTGCGCGCGGTCGAAATCGCCGAGCCGCTGTCCGACGCAGGCTGGGCCGAGCTGATCGCGCGCCTGGTGCGCGACAACGATCCCGACGACCAGTGCGTCTACATCCAGGTCACGCGCGGCGCGGCGCCGCGTCGCGACCATGCCTTTCCGAAGGGCGTGGCGCCGACCGTGTTCGCCTACAGCTTCGCCTTTCCCCATCTGTCGGCCGAGCTGCGCGCGCGCGGTGCCGAGGCCGTGACCCTGCCCGACCAGCGCTGGCTGCGCGGACACATCAAGAGCGTCTCGCTGCTCGGCAACGTGCTCGCGCGCCAGGCCTCGGCCGCGCAGGGCGCGCACGAGACGGTGCTGATCCGTGACGGCTGGCTGACCGAAGCCTCGGCGTCGAACGTCTGGGTCGTGCGCGGCGGCGTGCTGCTGTGTCCTCCGATGGACCAGCTCAAGCTCGAAGGCGTGCGCGTTGCGCTGTTCGACGAACTGGCCGCGGCGTGCGGGGTCGCGCTGCATCGACGCGCCATCGCCGAGTGGGAGCTGCGCTGCGCCGACGAACTGTTGCTGAGCTCGGCGACCAAGGAGGTGCTGGCGGTGACGCGGCTCGATGGCCGCGCGGTTGGCGACGGTCGTCCCGGCCCGGTCGGCCAGGCGCTGTACGCGGCCTACCAGGCGGCCAAGGGCGCGGGCGCCGCCGAGGCGTCGGCGTGACGCAGCCGCAGGCGCTGCCGGGGGGCGACGGGCCGTTGCAGTTTCCGTGCGACTTCCCGTTGAAGATCATGGGGCGGCGCGCAGACGGCTTCGCCGACGCCGTGGTCGCCGTGGTCCTGCGGCACGCGCCGGACTTCGACGTCTCGGGAGTCGAACTGCGCGCGTCCAGCGGCGGCAACTACCTGAGCTGCACCTGCACGATCCGCGCGCGCAGCCGCGCGCAACTCGACGCGCTGTACCGCGAGCTGACCGCGCATCCGCTGGTCAAGGTCGTGCTTTGACGGCGCTTGACAGCGCATGAACGTCGCGGCACAATTTCACCTCTTCGCTGCTGCGATCTGAACACAGCTTGACGCGGTCGGTGCAAACCGGCTGCAGCGATCTGGTTCGGTGCGTGAAGCGAAGCGCGGTCGGAAGAGGCGCGGTCGGAAGTTCGGCGGCAGGCAAATGCGGGTGGTGCAAAAAATAAATCACGCATGCTTGACACGGAAATAAAGGCTGTGCAAGAATATCGATTCTTCGCTGCTTGAGCAGCAAACGACGAGGAAACGGAAGTTTCCGGGTCGGGTTCCTTAACAGAATGAAAGCCGATAAGTGTGGGCGTTTGACCGTCTTGCAAAAGATGATGTTTGAACGCTCAACAGCAGTACGGAGAAATCCGTAATTCTGACGAGTG
>JAJZEB010000203.1 GCA_021805805.1 Pseudomonadota bacterium
GCGCGCATCGACCACCTCGGCCAGCGCGCCGCGCTGCCGCCCGGCGTGCTCGCGGTGCTGCAGCCGCCGGCCATCGCGTCCGGCGCGCTGCGCAATCTGGCCCCCGGCCGCGTCGACGCGCGGGCCGGCGCAGCCGCGCACGCCGCCATCGTCGCCGCCACCGCGGACGCCTTGCGCGGCGCCGTGTGCGCGCTCGTCACCGCGCCGATCCACAAGGAGGCGCTGCACGCCGCCGGGGTTCCGTTCCCGGGCCATACCGAGCTGCTGCAGCAGCTGTGCGGCGGAATGCCGGTGCGCATGATGCTGGCCAACGACGCCCTGCGCACCGTGCTGGTCACCATCCACGTCGGCGTGCGTGCCGCGCTCGACGCCCTCACCATCGAGGCCGTGCGCGACACCATACGCATCACCGACGCCGCGCTGCGCCGCTGGGGCCTGGCGCAGCCGCGCATCGCGGTGGCCGGACTGAACCCGCACGCAGGCGAGGGCGGACTGTTCGGCGACGAGGAAGAGCGCATCATCGCGCCGGCGATCGCCGCCGCGCGCGCCGACGGAATCGACGCCAGCGGCCCGTACCCGCCCGACACCGTGTTCATGCGTGCGCGCCACGACCCGCCTGCGCATCCCGGCGCGTTCGACGTCGTCGTCGCCATGCTGCACGACCACGGCCTGATCCCGGTCAAGTACCTCGGCGTCGCCGACGGCGTCAACGTCACGCTGGGGCTGCCGATCGTGCGCACCAGTCCCGACCACGGCACCGCGTTCGACATCGCCGGCCGCGGCGTCGCCGACCCGGCCAGCCTGTGCAGCGCCATCACGCTGGCACGCCGGCTGGCCGCTTCGGCGCCGACCGCTTCGACCGCGGCGACCGCTACTTCGTGAGCGCGTCGCGGATTTCGCGCAGCAGCAGCGTGTCCTCGGGGGTCGGCGGCGGCTCGGCCGGTGCCGGCGCGGGCTCTTCGGCGCGCTTGAGCTTGGCGATCATGCGCACCATGACGAAGATCACGAAGGCCAGGATCAGGAAGTTCAGCGTGATGGTCAGAAAGTCGCCGTAGGCCAGAACCGGGATGTTGGCCTTCTTCAGCGCCTCGAGCGTGCGTGGAGTTCCGGCAGGCAGGGTGCCGAGCACGACGAACAGGTTCGAGAAATCGATCTTGCCGACCACCATGCCGACCAGGGGCATGATCAGGTCGGCAACCAGCGCGCTGACGATCTTGCCGAACGCGCCGCCGATGATGACCGCGACGGCCAAATCGATCACATTGCCCTTGACGGCGAATTCCTTGAAATCCTTGAGGAAGCTCATCGCGATCCCTTAGAGTCGATATCGTCGACACTTTAACGGCGCTCCAGCGCTGCCGCGATCCCCCGCAAGCGTGGTGCGCGGGCGCCGAGGCGGTATCATGTAAGGATTGTCGAACTTGTGGCCTGCTTCGTCTGCCGGGGCACGGGCCGACCCGCGCCGGGGTTCTTTTCCAGGAGTAGCGTCTCATGATGGTGCTTTATTCGGGCACGACTTGCCCGTTCTCGCAACGCTGCCGTTTCGTGCTGTTCGAAAAAGGCATGGATTTCGAGATCAGGGACGTCGACCTGTTCAACAAGCCCGAAGACGTCGCGGTGATGAACCCGTACGGGCAGGTTCCGATCCTGGTCGAGCGCGACCTGATCCTGTACGAATCGAACATCATCAACGAATACATCGACGAGCGCTTCCCGCATCCGCAGCTGATGCCCGGCGATCCGGTGGCGCGTGCCCGCGTGCGGCTGTTCCTGTTCAATTTCGAGAAGGAACTGTTCATCCACGTCGGCATCCTCGAGTCGCGGGTGACCAAGGCCAACGAAAAGGCCATGGAAAAGGCGCGCTCGTCGATCCGCGACCGCCTGACCCAGCTCGCGCCGGTGTTCACCAAGAACCGCTACATGCTCGGCGACGACTTCTCGATGCTCGACGTCGCGATCGCGCCGCTGCTGTGGCGCCTGGACCACTACGGAATCGACCTGCCCAAGTCCGCCGCGCCGCTGGCCAAGTACGCCGAGCGCATTTTCCAACGTCCGGCGTACATCGAGGCGCTGACGCCGTCCGAAAAGGTCATGCGCAAGTGAGCGCGGACGGCGTCTCGTCGACCAAGCCGTACCTGTTGCGTGCGCTGTACGAGTGGTGCACCGACAACGGCTACACGCCGTATCTCGCCGTGCAGGTCGACTCCAGCGTGCGCGTTCCGCGCGAACACGTCAAGAACGGTGAAATCGTGCTGAACATCAGCTTCGGCGCGACCAGCGGGCTGAAGATCGACAACGACGCAGTCGTCTTCAAGGCCCGCTTCGGCGGTGTCGCGCGCGACATCATGGTTCCGGTCAGTCACGTCACCGCGATCTACGCGCGCGAGAACGGCCAGGGCATGGCGTTCCCGCCTCCCGAGCCGGCCGCCGAGCAGCCCGAACCGACCGCTGCCGCGCATCTGCGTCCGGTCGGCGACGCGCCAACGGCTGCCGAAGCCGACGACGCCCCGTCCGACGATCCGCCGCCGCGCCCGTCGGGCCCGCACCTCAAGCGGGTCAAGTAAAGTTCAAGCGCGCCTCAGGCGCCGCGCCGCTTTAGCTCAGCTGGTAGAGCAACCGCCTTTAATGCGCAACTCCCTTGGTGTTGCGTTTGCTTCCCTAGCCTCCTATGCTTGGCCTGACCCGGTGACGGCTGGGTTGTTGTCATGAGCCTTGTCAAAGGCGAGT
>JAJZEB010000204.1 GCA_021805805.1 Pseudomonadota bacterium
GTTCACCAGCGCTTCGCTCAGCACCTCCTCGTGCCAGAGCCCCGGCTCGTAGCCGTCGCAGGCATAGCCCAGGTAGTGCCGCATGTCCTGGACCAGCGCCGCCCGAGCGGCGCTGGGGGTGATCAGCATCGTGGGAGTCGTCATACGTCACCTCAGGGGCACAGCCCGGCGCGCCAGGTGCCACCCGTGGCACCGGCGGGGCAGCTCGAGCCGGAATAACCCCAGTACGAGCACGTGGTGGCGTGGATGTTGTGGGTTGCACAGGTGGCCAAGCCGGATTCGGTGCTGCCGCAGGTGCGTGAGCAGGTCGCGCACGTGCCCGCATTGACCTGGGCCACCGTGCAACCGCCGTTACCGCCGCCGGGCGGCACCGGGCAACTGGACGTGCTGGTGTAGGTGTAGGTCAGCGTGCCGCTGCAGAACGACGGGGTGCTGCCAGGATTCGATGCGAACTCGCCGTTCGGCGTCCCGGCCGCCGGGCAGCCGGCACCACCGCCCGCTGCCCAATACCCCGTGTAGAGCCTGGCGTTACCACCAATAGAGACCCGGCAGGCGACCGGGCAGCTCACGCTGCAGGTGTGGTTGCCGCCGCCGTTCTGCGGCACCGCGCACTCGCTGGACACCGGCGGCGTCCACGCCGTGGTGGTCGTCACCGGCGCCCCGTAGGCGCCGGCAGGGCACGAGACCGTGATCTGCCGCGACTGCGTGAACGTGGTCTGGCCGCCCGTAATGCCGCCCACGGTCTCGCCCGCCGGGCATTGCGCGCCGCTCGACTGACCATAGTTCGACGGGGTACACGTGACGGGCGGTGGCGGTGGACCGCCGCCGCCCGGCGAGGTCGTCGGCAGCGGGATCCTCACGCTGCTGTCCTGCGGGCCGGGGATGCCGTTCGACCACAGCGTGCTGTCGGCACCGGGTGTGGGCGGGTTGGCAACGGATGTCATCGGCGGTGGCGGCACGGTGATGACGGGGAAGTTGCCGGTGCTGCCGGCGCCGGCCGGCGCGGACTGCGCGAGCGCGCTCGCGCTCGCAAGGGAAAGGGCCAGCGCCAGCGCGCGGGCCAGGGTGAGATTCGGGTGCATTGGACGTCTCCGATCGGGCGCGGGGCCAAGCGCCCCGCACCTATAGGGGCACGGCCGAAAAAAGCGTAAGAAACCCGCAAACTCGGGCCGCGCCGGTGGCGCGATGCCAAGAGCCCTGTTGACGCCCAAGGCCGCGCGCCGGCGTGCGCAGGTCCAGCAATCCTCGCTGCCACTGCCAGTTGCAGCCGCCCTGCTCGTTGGCCCCTCGCCTGCATCGGTCACGCCAGCCGCTTCGCGGCCGCTGCGCTCTGTCATGCCCGCTGCCTGCTCGCCCGCTGCGCGGGTTCGGGCCGCCTCGCGATTCGGTGAGGCGGCTCCAACCGGCAGAACCCACAGCGAGGACACACCCATGACTGACCTGACGACCACCCCTAAAGCACGCGCGGCCCAAGGCGCCGCGAGGCGTTCCCCCTCGCGCACCCCCGAGGCTCACCAACCGGCAGGTGAGGTAAGAAGCGAAGACGCGGTGGCCTATCTGCACCGGGCACCGGGCGAGATGACCGACACGCAGGCGCGCTACGAGGCCGACATCCTGCGCGAGGCCGAGGCCATCCTGCGCAAGCGCTGGGCCAGGCTGGGCACGCTGGATGATCCGCGCGCATCGGCGAACTGGCTGCGCATGCACTGCGCAAGCATGACGGCGGAGGTGTTCGGGGTGATCTTCCTCGACAACAAGCACCGCATCCTGAGCAGCCGCGAGCTTTTCCGCGGCACGCTGGACGGGTGCACGGTGCCGCCCCGCGAAGTCGCGCGGGCCGTCATCGAGGCCAATGCGGCGAGCGTGATCCTGTACCACAACCACCCCAGCGGCAACGCGGAGCCGAGCGCGGCGGACGTGGCGATTACGCAGACGTTGAAACAGGCGCTGGACCTGATCGGTTGCCGCGTGCTCGATCATCTGATCTGCGGCGAGACCGTGACCAGCCTTGCGCAGCGCGGTCAGTGCTGACCGCGCACCACAACCGGAGAACGACGCGATGAATCCGAACGATGAAACCATGGCCGGCGAGACTTTCGGCGACCTGATCTGCTGCTACACCCGCGCCGAGGCGATCTTCGATGGCGTGCTGGTGGACGTGTCCGAGCGCGCGAAGCGCCACGGCATCAAGTACCCGACGGCATGCACGGCGGCCGTGTGGGCGCTGATCGGCACGATGCCTGAATCCTGCTCTGTCGATGAGTCGGTGCGCCTGGCCGCGATGCTGACCGCGCTGCTGGCAGCCATCCGCCAGGCGCGCGGCACCGACCGCGTGCACTTCGATGCTTTGGGTGCGGCTCTGTGGGCGCAGTGCGGACCCGGAGACACCGATGCGCCGGTCATCACGATCCTGCGGGAAGGCGAGGACTGATGCCGCGCATCAGCCCTTGAAAAGCGGTTCCACTATCGACACCATAGACGAATGCAGGACACCCACAAGATCCTCGAGCAGATGCGCCGCGAACCCGGCGATGTCCGGTTCGCGGATCTCTGCAAGGTCTGCAAGGCGCACTTCGGCAAACCGCGACAGCACGGTACCAGCCACGTGCTGTTCAAAACGCCCTGGCCGGGAGATCCGCGGATCAATCTCCAGTCGGACAAAGGCAAGGCCAAGGCATACCAGGTGCGCCAGGTACTGCTGGCCCTCGACAAGTTGGAGCGCA
>JAJZEB010000205.1 GCA_021805805.1 Pseudomonadota bacterium
ACTGGCCGATGCGCTGTTCGACCCGCTGACGGCCCCACTGCTCACCGGCCAGCATGGACTCGCGCATGATCACCGGCTGCACCTTCAGCAGCTTCTGCCCGAGAGGCGTGCGGTAAAAAGCCAACAGTCCTTGCACGTCCTGCTCGGTGAAGTTGTGCTGGTAGATCGGCATGACCAAGTCGATCAACTGCTGCGTGGCCTGCGGAGCGGTCAGCGCCGACGAAACCGCGCTGGGCGGCAGGCAGGGCAAGCGTTGCTTCACCATCACATCCAACTGCTGGCCCATCTGCTGCATGGCCTGCTGCATCATCGCGGTGACATGGGTGGCGGCCAGCAATTCACGCACGCTGGCGGCACTGGCCCCGCCTTGCGGCGCATCCGTCGCCGTCGCCGTTCCCGTGCCGATACCAAGTGTGAGCAGCAGCGCGCCTGCTGCGATCCATCGATGCATTGTCTTCTCCTTTCCAAATGGATGTTCGCCGTCCTTCCGACAGCGGCGCGATTCTACGTCCAGCCGGTGATCGGCCCCATGCACGACAGGAGAAGCAGCGACCTGGTGGTCTTGCGAGGCCCGCCACACCGCGACTGCATCAGCATCACGCGTGATCGCGCAGCCGATCGCCGCCGCTGCCATGAACGCCTGCTGCCACGACACCCTCGTGTCGGAGATTCGTTGCATCACGGCAGCCCGCTCCTCTTCCCACGCCCGCGGGAGAGGCACCGAGCAAGCGCAACCGTGCAGGCGCGAGTGGCGCCCTGGTCTCGCACCACGGAGCACACCCAAAGTGGTCAACTATCAAGTTGATTTTCGGGTAATCAATCTGTAGATTGAATCGGCAGTTTTCAATTTTGAGGTTGAACCGTCGTGGACATCATCCGAGTGCCGGAGCAGGTCGGCGCCGTGCTGCGGGCGGCGCGCTTGCAGCGGGGCATGACTCAGGCCGAGGTTGCCGCGCGGCTCGGTGTTTCCGTCCAGGCAATGTCGCGCCTGGAAAAGAACGCGGGCCGTGCATCGTTCGACCGCATCCACCGTCTCTGCCTGTTGCTTGGACTGGAGATTGCGCTTCGGCCCAAAGGCGGAGCGAGCGTGCAGGAGCCCCTGCCGACGGAGTGGTGAGCCATGGTCCGCCGCGTCAAAGCGCTCGACCTGTGGATGAATAGCTATCGCGTGGGGCGCTGGGAGCGCGGCAACGCGGGCATCGATCGGCTGACCTACGACGCGGACTGGATGGCGGCACCACACGGGCGCCCGCTGTCGTTGTCCCTGCCCTTCGCCTACGCGCACGGTGCGCGCCAGCCGGTGCCGATCCGCGGTGACGCCGTCACGGCGTACTTCGACAACCTGATCCCCGACAACGAACGCATCCTGCAGCGGATGCGCGCGCACTACGGCACGCGTTCGACCACGGCGTTCGACCTGCTGGGCGCCGTGGGACGCGATTGCATCGGCGCCGTGCAGATCGTGCCGGCGGACGAAACGCCGGACGGTGCGCAGACCATCGATTTCAGGGCGCTGGACGAAGCCGATGTCGCCAGACTGCTGCGGGCCACGATCTCGACGGCGCGATGGACTTCCGAAGAAGCCGATGCCTTCCGCCTCTCGATTGCCGGCGCGCAGGAGAAGACCGCGCTACTTCGCCACCGGGGGCGCTGGTGCATCCCCCTGCGGGCCACCCCCAGCACGCACATCTTCAAGCTGCCGCTGGGTCTGGTCGGCAATCTGCGCGCCGACCTGCGGAACTCGGTCGAGATCGAATGGCTAAGCATGCAACTGGCGCGCGAGCTGGGCTTGCCGGTGGCCGGTGTCGAGATAGCGCGCTTCGAAGACCAGCAGGTTCTGATCGTTGAACGCTTCGACCGGCAGCTCGCGCGCGACCGCACCTGGTGGCAGCGCATTCCCCAGGAGGATTTCTGTCAGGCACTGGGGCTGCTGCCATCGCGCAAGTACGAGGCCGACGGCGGCCCCGGCATCCGCGGCATCATGGAAATCCTGCAAGGTTCGGATCGCGCCGATCACGATCGCGGTCTGTTCTTCCGCACGCAGATCGTGCTCTGGCTGATGGCGGCCACCGATGGTCATGCCAAGAACTTCAGCATTCACCTGCTGCCCGGCGGGCGCTATCACCTGACGCCGCTGTACGACATCCTTTCCAGCTACCCCATCCAGGGGCGCGGGCCGAATGGGCTGGACCCCCGCAAAGTCAGACTGGCCATGTCGGTCAAAGGCAGGAATGCCCACTCTCTCGCGCATGAGATCCATCGCTGGCACTGGGTATCCATGGCCGAGGGTCTTGGGCTTCAAGGTGTCGGACGCACAATCGATGAACTCGTGCATCGGGTGCCCGCAGCGATCGACAATGTGTCGAACCGGCTGCCATCCGGCTTCCCCCCAGCCGTGTTCGACGCGATCAGCCACGGCATGAAGCATGCGGCGAAGCGGCTGTCCAACGAGCCGGACCGGCGTGGCCCTTAGATCCGCTGCATCCGCGCCGGCAGCGCCACGCGCCCGGGCCTGCCCATCCGCCTCCACGCCGCGCAAACACCCGCCGGTTTATAGTTCCGCACTTGCCTCCGGACTCCGCCATGGACTCGATCCGCATCCGCGGCGCGCGCACGCACAACCTGAAGAACGTCGACCTCACGCTGCCGCGCGACCGGCTGATCGTGATCACCGGCCTGTCCGGC